>QHXS01000234.1 GCA_003223975.1 Acidobacteriota bacterium | reverse complement strand
ATACGGTGAGTTGATTGTAACGCAAATTCCCGGTGCGTCAACCTAATTGCAGTGTTTACAGAAGATATTTCGGGTCGAAGATGTTACCGACTCCCAAAATGCCGCTTGGATCCAACACTTTTTTGATCGCCGCCATTTCGTTCAAGTAGCGCTCGCCCATCATTGCGTCGAGGTATTTGCGTTTTAGCTTGCCGATCCCGTGTTCCGCAGAAACACATCCGCCGAGCATGATCGCCTGCGCTACAAAGCGGCCATAAAGGTGCCGCGACCTTGCAGCCTCCTCGTCGTTCTTCGGCAGCAGATTCGCGTGGAGATGACAATCGCCGATGTGGCCGAAGATCACATAGTCGATGCCGCTCGCGTTGAGCATTTCTTTTTGAAATTTCAAAAAACCCGGAAACGTCTCATCGGGAACAGCCATATCTGTCCCGATCTTTTTCTGCTTGTTCCGCACAACTCGTTCATTTACTGAGACCGGCAAAGCGTGCCGAAATGCGCGCATTTTTTCACGGTCCCGGTCCGTGGTCGTAAACCACGAGCTTTCGAGATTTGCTGTGTGTTTCTCGAGAAGCGCGTTCCAATATTCCAAAAGTTCGTCTTCATTTGAAGCTGTGGTTTCCTGCTCGAAGAAGATCGCCCCCGCCATTTCGCTGGGCGTTTCCGGAAATTTCTCTCTAATAAAATTCAAGGCGCGATCGTCAAAATATTCGATCAACGAGGCATCGAGACAATGGCTCCCCGCCTTACGCGAGGAGCGAGGTGTCGGCGTCATCGCCGACGGGGTGGTTCTCTCAGCACGCGAAGCGAACGAAACTTGCTTGGTTTCGTCAACGAATGCCAACAAGTCATTGTTCCGTTCAAAGAAAACGATCCCGCTAAAAAATCCTTCCCCCTTAGGTAATAGTGACAATTCGATCTCGGTAATAACGCCGAGCGTTCCTTCGCTGCCGATAAACAGATCGACCGCATCCATCGGCTGCGAAGTGAAAAAACCGCTCACGTTTTTACGGACCTTCGGACGCGTATAGGTTGGGATCTTTATTTCGAAATGGCGGCTGGTGGTCCTTAATTTGATCGGCTCACCATTAACCGAGATCGCCTGTCCGCGACTCAATTCGACGAAACTTCCATCTGCCAGTACGACCTTCAGAGCGTTTACATAATTCCGCGTCGCGCCATATTTGAAACTTCTTGCTCCCGAAGCATTCGTCGCGACGGTACCGCCGATCTGGCAACTCCATTCGGTCGGGTCGGGCGGATAGAAAAGCCCTTCAGAATCGACGGCCTTTTGAAAATCCGCAAGAATAACTCCCGGCTCGACGACCGCCGTCATCGTTCTTTTGTCGATCTTTTTTATCTTGTTCAGTTTCTCCAGCGAAATAATGTAACCGCCAAACGGAATCGCACCGCCGACAGTTCCGGTCCGTGCGCCGGAAACCGTCACTGGGGTTCTGGACGCGTTCGCTCCCCGAAGGATCTCCGGAATATCCGAGGCCGATTCCGGAACGAACAGCTTTTCCGCATGCCCGCCGCACATATTACTGGCGTCGGTGAGATAGTTATCCAAACCGTCGTGCTGGGTCCTGACCTGCATTTGTCGGATTATAACAAAATCACCTTTTTTTGCTTTTGACCGCACGGTGAAAATCCTTGTCACACTCTGGCCATCTAACTTATAATCACATCGAGCCAGAGCAACCCAATATTTCTTCCCACAAACATCTCGTCTTGGGCACAGTTTTACTTCGCTCGAACACTTAAACGGGGCCTGACAATTTAATAACTTCCATTTCACGGCGTCTTGAGAACAGCACGGAGGTAAAGCGGCATGCGAAACATAGTCGAGAGCATTTCTTTTGGATCGTGCGTGATACTGCTAATGGTGGTATCGGCGGAGGCGCAGGCAACTACTAATGTTGCGCCGGCAACGACGAAGCCAGCCCAGGCAACAAAAAAAGAAGTTAAAGCTGCAATAAAACAATCAAAAGTAGCAACTGAAGCATTGGTAATTACCTGCACAGAAAAGAACGGCCTAACCAACCACGAGATCACGAGGATCCTTTTCCGCCACAACGAGGCTCGTTTAAAAAGTCAGGTGCCGGAGATAAAGTGGGACTGCACGATGGCCCAAATGGCACAGGAATGGGCCACGCGAGGTGTCGCCGAACACCGCCCGGACAACTACTTTGGCGAGAATCTCTTCGTCACTACGGACACTAAAGCGGTACCCACAACAGGCGTGAAGCGATGGATCAATGAGCACAAGTATCTCGAGTCCGGGACAACGAATTGTAAACCGGGAAAGATGTGCCTTCACTATACACAGGTGGTCGCCGGGGTATCTTTGAAATTAGGCTGCGGCATTAACCGAAACGCGACGGGAAAATGGAAGACCTTGATGGTCTGCAACTACGATCCGAACGGTAACGGATATTGATTGCCGGATCATCGGACCGTAAGTTCCCTCTCGCGCAAATACTTTAGCCGGTCGCGTATTTCCGCGGCCTGCTCGAACTTCATTTGCTTCGCGGCCTGCCGCATGTCCATCTCGAGCTGCGCGATCGTTTCCTTTAGCTGTTTTGGCGAAAATTCATCGAACTTGTCCATCTCGAGCGGCACTTTGAAATAGTCCGCTTCGTAGGCGGTCACGAGCGTCGCATCGATCGACTTGATGATCGTCGTAGGCGTTATGCCGTGTTCCTGATTGTATATTTCCTGTATCGCACGACGCCGCTGCGTCTCGCCGATCGCGTTCTCCATCGAACCCGTGATCCGATCCGCGTAAAGGATCGCTTTTCCATCCGAGTTTCGGGCGGCGCGGCCCATCGTCTGGATCAACGAACGTTCAGAACGCAGAAAACCCTCTTTGTCCGCATCGAGAATCGCGACGAGTGAAACCTCAGGCAAGTCCAATCCTTCGCGAAGCAGATTGATACCGACAAGCACATCAAATTCGCCCCGACGCAGATCGCGAAGTATCTTTATCCGGTCAAGCGTCAAGATCTCGCTGTGCAGATACGTGACTTTCACGCCGACCTCTGCGAAATATTCGCTCAAATTCTCGGCCATGCGCTTGGTAAGCGTGGTGACCAGAACGCGCTCATTTCGTTCCGCACGAATTCGGCATTCTTCAAGCAGGTCGTCGATCTGGCCTTTTACCGGACGCACTTCGACCAGTGGATCGAGCAAACCAGTAGGACGAATGATCTGTTCGATCACTTCGCCCTCCGTTCGTTTCAATTCATACGGCCCGGGCGTTGCGGAAACATAGATCGTCTGCCCAACTCTTTTTTCAAATTCTTCGAAACTAAGCGGTCGATTATCCTTCGCACTCGGCAGGCGAAATCCGTACTCCACCAACGTCCCCTTTCGCGATTGGTCGCCTTTGTACATCGCTCCCAATTGCGGGATCGTTTGGTGCGATTCGTCGATGACCATCAAAGCATCGGACGGCAGGTAATCGAGCAGCGTCGGCGGCGGCTCGCCCGGAAGTTTCCCTGTCAGGTGCCGAGAATAATTCTCGATGCCGCGGCAAAACCCCATTTCCTTGATCATCTCAAGGTCGTACATCGTCCTCTGATGCAGGCGCTGCGATTCGACGATCTTGCCCTCGTTTACCAGGTGTTCCTCCCACCAGACCAATTCGTCCTTGATCGTCTGGACGGCTCGCCTGATCGTCTGCTTCGACATCACATAGTGGGTCTTCGGATATATAGGCACGCGTGTTTTGTGCTTCTCTAAAACTTCTCCGAGCAACGGATCGATCGTCGAGATCGAATCGATCTCGTCGCCCCAGAATTCGATTCTGTACGCTTGGTCCTGATAGCTTGGATAAAGCTCCACAACATCGCCGCGAACACGAAACGAGCCGCGATCGAAGTCTACATTCACACGCTCGTATTGCAACTCGACAAGCCGCTTCAGGAAATCTTCGCGGTTGATCTTTTGTCCGGGTTCGATGAACAAAAGCATGCCGTAATATGCGTCCGGGTCGCCGAGGCCGTAGATGCATGAAACCGATGCCACAACAATCACGTCGTGCCGCTCAAAAAGCGCGCGCGTCGCCGATAGCCGCAGCCGGTCGATCTCCTCATTTATCGTCGCCTCCTTTTCAATGTAAAGGTCAGCTGCGGGAACGTATGCCTCCGGCTGATAATAGTCGTAATAGGAAACGAAGTATTCGACCGCGTTTTCGGGAAAGAATGTTTTGAATTCCTGATAAAGCTGAGCTGCAAGCGTCTTGTTATGGGCGAGCACCAGTGCCGGCCGCTGCACCTGCTGAATGACGTTCGCGATAGTGAATGTTTTACCGCTACCGGTAATGCCAAGCAGTACCTGGTCTTTCGAGCCGCCATTCAATCCATCGACAAGCTGCCTGATCGCCTCCGGCTGATCGCCTTTAGGCGTGTTTTCACTTGTGAGACGGAATTGCATGGTTTAATCATACCGGATTATCACACGATTGGAAAGTTTATCGATCCCGAAAAAAGAGGAAGGCATGCGCCATTTACGTCGCATGCCATTCCGTTTTCCGAAATTTTTCGGGCCACGTCAATTGAGATTTAGCGAAACCACTTCGGGCATAGATGCACCTACTTTGCCGATGCCGTAATTTCCCTTTGTTGGATCTATTTTGAGTGCAAAACTCGGAGTCGAGATCTCCGCAAGGGTGTAAAGGCCGTCCGCTTTCGCAAAGACCATCTTGCCGTTACCAGGCCGTACGCCACCGACCAGCGTTGTAAATCCCAAGAGCCTCGTTTTGCGGCTTTCCACACTTCGGATCGCTAGGGATGACTTGTTTACAACCGAGTCCAGCGGCCCGATCAGGTAGTCGCCCGCGGCGTAATTGACGCCGTGAGCCTGAAAATCGAACGGAATATTCACTCGATATCTCGTCGCGCTTTGAGCACTCACGAAGACGGTAACAAACAGCGCAAAAGTCGCCGCTAATAAACCTTGGATAAGTAATTTTTTCATTATGACCTCCTAAAGTCGTATGTTTCGAAACATTAATTAGAAAGCCTTAATTGGCCTTCACTTAATACCGCGACATAACAGCAAAAAGATGCTCAAAAAAACGCGCGAAGCGAATATCTTTTGAATCTGGAATTCAAAAAGTAAATAATCGAGGTAACGATGTCTTCCGGAAATGTAAGTGCGGCAAATGTCACCGAGCTCCTTCAAGCCTGGGGCAATGGCAACGTGCAGGCGATGGATGCCCTGTTGCCGCTGGTGTATAACGACTTGCGCCGTCGGGCAGCAGCATATTTGCGTCGCGAACGGCCAAATCACACACTCGAAACGACCGCGCTCGTCAACGAAGCGTATTTGAAATTGGTCGATCAGAGAAAGGTGGTTTGGAAAAATCGCGACCATTTTTTCGCGATCGCTGCACAGGCCATGCGTCGCATTTTGGTGGATCATGCAAAAAGCCGACATCGAAAAAAACGCGGCGGCACTTCGGAAGATGTGAATATCGAAGAAAACTTGATCGCGTCTCCTGGAGAGAACGAGATCGACATAATTGCACTGGACGAGGCTTTGTCTAAGCTGGCCGCGCTCGATCCCAGGCAGGAAAGGCTTGTCGAGCTTCGATATTTCGTTGGCCTCGACTTGGAAGAGGCGGCAAAGGCCCTCGATATTTCGAGAGCGACCGCGACCCGTGAATGGAAGTTGGCAAAGGCCTGGTTGTTTCGTGAATTAACCCGATAGTTCGAATGACCGCGACAGAGTGGCAACAGGTAAAGGAGATCTTTCATCAGGCGCTGCGCGTCGAGAATTCGAGGCGCCCAAAATACCTTGACGACGCATGCCGCGACAACACTGAGCTTCGGGCAGAGGTCGAATCGTTGCTCAACTCGATGGCCGCCGCGCAAAGTTTCCTGGAAGGGCCGGCGGCTGAAGTTACCATTTCCGGCGATCCAGATTCGCGCCTGCAAAGCGGCCAGCAGATCTCACATTACAAGATCGTTTCACACATCGCCTCTGGTGGTATGGGCACGGTTTATCTTGCTGAGGATCTGAATCTTGGCCGAAAGGTTGCTCTAAAGATCCTGACGGATCGAGCGTTTGCCAATGGCGACCAGATCAACCGCTTCCGGCGCGAGGCGAATGCAGCATCTGCGTTGAATCATCCGAACATCCTCACAATTTTCGGGTTCGATTCCGATGACGGCATTAATCTTTTGGTTTCCGAATACGTGGAGGGCGAGACGCTTCGGGAGCGTATACGCCGTGGCCCGGTCAATGTTCCAGAAGCGGTTGGAATCGCGAATCAAATATTGTCCGCGCTTGATGCGGCTCACGGCGCCGGCATAATTCACCGCGACATAAAGCCGGAGAACATAATGATCCGTGCCGATGGGCTTGTGAAGGTTCTCGACTTCGGTCTTGCAAAATCAACTGTGAAGATAAAGCCGGAAGAAGATGCCAAAACGCTTCTCCAGGTAATAAGCCGCACGGGAATGATCATGGGCACGGCGAAGTATATGTCGCCGGAACAGGCTCGCGCTCAGCCGCTCGATCTGCGATCCGATATTTTCAGTTCCGCAGTTGTGCTATATGAAATGCTCACGGGGAGCCCTCCATTTTTGGGCGAAACAACTGCCGATGTGATCGTCTCGGTCCTCCAGGCTGAACCGGCGCCGTTGCGGAGCATTAACGTGGAGATCCCATTAGAACTGGAAACCGTCGTCGGTAAAGCGCTTGCAAAAGACCCTTCCGGACGACATCGATCCGCTCGGGAATTGCTTGATGAATTAAAGGCTATATTGAAAAAGCTGGAACTCGAAACCGCAATTGGCGAGGGCGTTCGGCCTTCCATTCCGGTCCCTTCGACGAGCAATCTTCGTGATGAAGATCGCGATGCGCTTATCGGCCGAGATTCCCAGATCGAAGACTTAACCGCACTTTTGAAACGCGAAGACGTAAGGCTGGTCACACTCACGGGCATCGGCGGCACCGGCAAGACGCGTCTCGCAAGGGCTGTTGCAGAAAAGCTAAGCAGTGAATTTCCCGGCGGCATGGCGTTCGTCGAACTTTCTTGCGTTCGCGATCCGAGGTTAGTGCTTTCGGCGATAGCCCAGACGCTTGGCATACCGGAGATCGGCGGAACCGACGTCCTCGAAACACTCAGGAACGAACTTCGCGACAAACCGGTACTGCTTATCCTGGATAACCTCGAACAGGTGATCAACTCGGCAACCTACATCGCTGACCTTCTCGAAGAATTGCCCGGATCGAAAGTGTTGGCGACCAGCCGTGAACTGCTTCATTTGAGCATGGAGGTCGAATACGCAGTTCCTCCGCTCGGCTTTCCGTCGATGTCTGACAACCCCTCGGTAGAAGAGCTGCTCCAGTACGAATCTGTCGTGCTTTTTGAGAAGCGTGCGCGGCGGGCGAATCCGGATTTTCAGTTGTCCGATGAAAATGTTTCAGCTGTCGCCGAGATCTGCGTACGGCTCGATGGCCTTCCCCTCGCGATCGAACTCGCCGCGGCCAGAGTGAAGGTACTTTCGCCCCTCGAGATACTTGCGAGGCTGGACGATCGATTCTCACTCCTTACCGGCGGCGCAAAGGACCTGCCCGACCGCCAGCGTACCGTGCGCGGTGCTATAGAGTGGAGCTACGATCTGCTCTCGGACGATGAAAAAGACGTTTTTCGGCGCCTTTCGGTCTTTGCGGGCGGGTTTACACCTTCGTCGGCCGAATCTGTTCTCGTCGGATCGGGGATTTCCGTTCCGACGAAAGAACGTCGTAAGAATGAAGGCTCATCGTCGGGCGACCAAAGTATTTACATTCTGGACATGATCACGTCACTTACAGATAAGAGTCTTCTTGTCCCGCAAACAGGACTGGGCGGTATGAGGCGCTTTAGGATGCTTGACACGGTCCGCGAATACGCTGCTGCAGTATTGGCGGAAACCGGCACCGCAAGCGACGTTCAACATAGCCATGCGAGGTTCTTCGTCGAGTTGGCCGAAACCGCCAAGCCGCATCTGAAATTGACCGAATCAGGAAAATGGCTGCGCCGTTTAGAGAACGAACATGACAACATTCGCGCTGCTCTCAGATGGACGCTAAATAATGAACCACAGGTAGCGGCTCGTCTTGCAGCGGCTATCAGACATCTTTGGACGATCCATGGACACTTGCATGAAGGACGTAGCTGGTCGGCCGAAATACTTTCGCAGGATAGCGACATGCCCGATACGATCAGGTGGGAGATCCTTACCGTATATGGCAACTTGAGCCAGTTTCAGGGCGACCTTGAAAAGGCTCAGGAGCTTTATGACGAAAGCCTTTTGGTCAGCACGCGTTCCGGCGACAAACTTCAGATCTCGCAATCGCTGCGCGGCCTGGCTGCCCTTGCCTACATGAAAAGCGAATTCGGGACGGCACGGGAACTGATCGAGAAGGCTATTACATTAAGCCGCGAAACAAACGACAACTTCGGTCTGGCCGCGTCGCTTGGCCGCCTCGGCGATATCGCAAGTGCCGAAGGCGATTTTTCGCGAGCGATGGATTTAACCGGCGAAGCTCTTCGTATCTTTCGAGAGTTCGATTACAAAGAAGGCATCAGCGCAAAATTAAACAATCTCGGTGCCGCCGCCTTCGCCTTGGGCCAACTCGAAAAGGCCCGCGAATGCTTCGACGAAGCTCTTTCGACCGCGATCGAACTGGGTGAAAAGATCAACACGAGGCTGATCTTCGATGGATACGGCGCCCTGGCGGCCGAATCCGGAGATTTTCAAGACGCGGCCCAATTTTCGGGATTTGCTGAGACCTTGGGCGCCTCGATCGGTTATGCACCGGAGCCTGCAGAAAGCCGCTTTCGAAACGCATACATCAACAAGGTTAGGGCCGCTCTGGGAGAAGACGAATACAATGCCGCGTATATCGCCGGACTGAAACTTAGCTTGGACCAGGCTATAAAACTGACGCACCCGTGAAAATATTCCAAGAACCATGTCCGAATTGGTAATATCCTAAAACTGAGGAAGTCCTATGTTCAGGTCGCGTCAGCTATTACGATCAGTATTGATCGTATTTATTTTCGCATTGCTCGCGGCCGCTCAATCCCCCCAGCCGGATTGCGTAAACCCGAGCGACCCGATGGTTGTGGACTATTTCAAAGCTGCCCGCCTTGCGGAATATAGGAACGATCAAAGAACGGCCGTCACCTACCATCTGAAGATCCTCGAATCCGAACCGAACAATGAGTGCGTCATGACCATTCTTTCGGGCCTCTTCGGCAAAATGAAGTATTACCAGGAAGCGATCACTTGGTCCGAGAGAGCGATCCATGCAAATCCAAATTACAATTATGCTTATATAAGCCTCGGAAACGCTCAGGTGGCGCTTCGCGATACCGACGAGGCAAAGCGGTCTTTCAAAAAAGCAGCAGAGCTGGCTCCGAGAGATCCGATGCCTTATTACCGTCTCGGCGTTCTCGCGGATGAACAACAGAAATATCCTGACGCGGTCAAGTTTTACAAGCGAGCGATCGAGATCGACCCAAAATTTGAAGACGCTTACTACGACCTGGCCGGTGTATTAAAAGACTTGAAGCGATCTGCCGAAGCGAAGGCCGCCTTGAAAAAGCTTCTGGAATTGAATCCAAATGCAAAAGACGCTCAACAATTATTGAAACAGATCGAACGAGACGCCCCTTGACCCACCGCTTCGCTACTTCACTTAACCGTAATAAAGCCGCATAATATTAGTTTGGCGATTTTGTTATGGCATCTGCCCAAACTGTTTTACAGACTTCGATTTCAGAACTCCCGCTTTTTCACCGCGGCAAAGTCCGAGACGTATACGAGATCGATGACGAGCATCTGCTGCTCGTCGCGACCGACCGCCTTTCTGCTTTCGACGTCGTGCTGCCGACGCCGATCGAGCATAAAGGAAAGGTGCTCACGCAGCTTTCCGCGTTTTGGTTCGATAAGCTGAAAAACATTGTTCCGAATCATTGCATTACGGCCGATTTCGAAGAAATGCCCGAAGTGGTACGTCGACACGAAGTGCTGCGCGGGCGGTCGATGTTGGTAAGAAAGGCCGAGGTCTTTCCTGTCGAATGCATCGTTCGAGGGTATCTGGAAGGTTCCGGCTGGAAAGATTACAAGACAAATAAACAAGTTTGCGGCCGCGCGCTCCCGCCCGGCCTTCAGCATTGCGATAAGCTCTTGAATCCGATCTTCACGCCCGCGACAAAAGCCGCCCAGGGCCATGACGATCAGGTCGAATTCATGCAGCTCATCGGTCATGATACCGCCGCTGAACTCAAGTCGATCTCAAAGGAGATATACACCGACGCGAGCGAATATGTACTTACTTGCGGCCTGATCATCGCCGACACAAAATTCGAATTCGGCCGTGACAAAAAAGGCAACATCATGCTCGTTGACGAAGTGTTGACACCGGACTCGTCGCGTTTCTGGGACGCTTCGAAATACGAACCAGGGCACCCGCAGCTTTCCTACGACAAGCAGTTCGTCCGCGAATACCTGGAAACTCTCGATTGGGACAAAACGCCGCCTGCACCGCCTCTGCCTCAAGAGGTCGCCGAAGCAACAAGCCGGCGTTATCTTCAGGCGTACGAAAAGCTTACAGGGAACCAACTCGAGCTTTAAGAGCTCCTCCGCCCGCTAACTAAGGTCTTCACAGCGTTCGATGCTCGGTGGTAAAGTTGTGAGAACCACCGAGCACTAAAGGAAAGGAAATTGTTGCCGGCATCTTACGCCGGCATCGTGAAAGACCTCGATCCTCTGAAAGTAAGAATGAAGTGCTTTTCAGCTAAACAGATAATTTCGCTGGCGGGACTTTTCGTCTTTTTGATTCCTTCAGCAGTTGGTCAAACCGAACGATTCGGCCCGGTCAAATATGTCGCTCCAAAAGGCTTTGTAAAACGCGCGAAAGATCAATCGGTAACCTTTAGCAGCGTAGATCGGCGAACGCGCCGATTTTGCTTCATAACGCTTTATGCGGCCTCGGCCGGCGCAGGTTCGGCGCGAAAAGACTTTGCGAAAGAATGGAACGAGCGGGTCGTAAAACCCTGGGAGGCGGCAGAGGATCCGGAAACCCAAACCGAACCTCTTAGCGGTTGGTTGGTAACCACCGGCGACAGCGAAATATACCTCAGCGGAAACAAAGCATTTGTGTCGCTCACGGTTTTCACCGGTTATGGAAAGTCGGTCAGCGTGCTGGGCATTTACAATGACAACGTGTATCTCGCCCCGTTACAGGCATTCACCGAAGGAATCCAGATCGACAAAACCCCGAAATAAGCTCCCGGCGGGCGTCTAAAAGTTGTTTACTTCTAAAGTTACCTGTGTTACAAAAGGGGCGTTCAGGCCCCTACTCAAGACATTCTTAGGAGAGAAAACAATGGCAAGACGATGTCTCGGTCTATGTTTTAGTTTGGCTCTTTTCGGTTGCTTCTTTGCAGTTTCCGCACAAAACACGGTATTCACATATCAGGGCAATCTCAAAGACGGTGTAAATCCGGCGAGCGGAAATTTCCATTTTGAGTTTTCGCTCTTCGATTCGCTTACGTTGGGAAATCAGGTCGGCACGACGATCATCGCCGACACCGTGGCCGTTTCAAATGGCGTTTTCGCTGTCAATCTCGATTTCGATAACCAGTTCAACGGCGCCAACCGATACTTGGAAATAAAAGTGCGGCCCACGAGCGGCGGGGTATTAACGCCCCTTTCGCCTCGGGTCCCGCTCCTTTCTACCCCATATGCCATACGAGCTGCGAACTCGGGCTCTGCAGATTCGCTTAGCTGCAATCTCTGCATAACGAACGCACATATCGTTTCCGTCGCGGGAAGCAAGTTGACTGGGACAGTGGACATAGCGAACGGCGGAACAGGTTCGTCAACCAAGAACTTTGTCGATCTCACTTCCGCTCAAACTGTTGCTGGAATCAAGACGTTCGCCGGATCGACTCCAAACGCTGAATTAGTGGTGACCAACGCACAGACCGGGATCACCGATCCTAGTCCGACAAATCTTCCTCCGGCCGCGATCCGGGGGGAGGCAACGGGCGCGAGTAATTCGACGATCGGGATCATGGGAGTTGCAAATAGCGTTGGAGGAGTGGGTATTATCGGCATTACAAACGGGACCGGCGACGTGGGGAAAGGAGGCGACGCGACTGGAGTCCTTAGTCTCGCATTGAGTCCTACTGGCGAAACAAGAGGGCTTTCATCGCAGGTGATCAGCCCTGACGGCATCGCGCTCGATATGCATGTTACCAGCGGCGGAAATGGCTATTTGATCTCCTCTTCTTCGGGCGCCGCGGAAGGAACAGGGTCGTCTACAACACAGTTCACGGTGAACTCTGCGGGCAAGGTATTTGCGAATGGTGGGATGTGGGCAAAAGGTTTCCATTTAAATAGCACAAATGCCGATCTTCTCGAGAACGGCAATTTCATCACAAACGGTACCGTCTCCGCTAACGGCGTCGACACGACCAGCAACATTACTGTCGGCGGCCAGATCTTCGGCACCGCCGGCACGCTGACGATCGGTAGTAATCTAACCGTAAACGGCACCGTCACGCCGCAGATGCTCAGCAGCGGAAATACGCAGATATGTACATTGACAGGAAGCTCGACGCTTCGATTTTGCACCTCCAGCCTGCGTTATAAAATGGATATCCATCCCTACGCACGCGGCCTGGATATCATCCGGCAGCTAAAGCCGATCAGTTTTAACTGGAAGGAAAACGGCACGCCCGATCTTGGGCTTGGGGCCGAAGACGTTGCCAAGGTCGAGCCTCTACTTACGTTTCAAAACACCAAAGGGGAGATCGAAGGCGTTCGTTACAATCAGATGAACGCGGTTTTTGTGAACGCGTTCAAAGAGCAGCAAGTCATGATCGAGGCTCAGGCGAAACTTATCGCCGATCAAGGTAAACTCCTAACAAGATTATCGCAAGAGGTGAATTTCCTTAAAAGGAAGGTCCTTGCGAGACGTCGCCACTAAATCGAGCGTCGACGAATGCAAACTTTTTGATGATCAGGAAATCGTTGCTTGTTACCGGATTAGTCATCGTCTCAGCGGTGTCATTTGCAGCGCAGCCCTCCCGAAGATCGCCGGCTCTTCCTGCGAATCTTTCGAAATATATCGATGAATATCCGGTCAAGTTGATGAAAGTGCCGGCTGTCAAAGCGAGACTCAAAACGCTGCTCGGCAAACGTTACGGCGATTTCGACATTTCGATCGCCGTGCAATCGCCCATGACAAAAGTCGGCGATTTCCTGCTCGCGAGCGGCTGCATGCCTCATGTGTGCACGATCAATGAGGCTGCCTTCGCCATCGATCTTGTGAACAAACGCCTCCATGCGGTTATTTACGAAAAGGAGAATCCCCCGCTTTATTTCAATGAGGACAAAAAGCCGACACCTCAGGTTTTGAAAGATTGGGTTTCCGGACACGAGCAATAACCCAAGACACCCGCGGAATTGGAGGCTAATTATCGTTTTTCGAGGATCTCGACCGCATCGCCGAGGTTGATCGTCCCGCCCGAATTTTCCGGGATCAGGTTCTCGCCGAAAACTACGGAATTGGGCGTTAGCCCAAACGCTTCGTAATCGCTGGGAAAGACCTGTTTCGCCATTCTAAACATAGCGAGAGTTCGCGAAGGCTCTTTCCCATCAAACTCGCCGGTGTTCTGATCGATCGTCGGTATCTGGCAACGAGCGCACGGCTTGGCAACGCGGAATATCGTTTCGCCGATCCTGATCTTCGCCCATCTGTCTTCCGCGAAAGCGTCGCTTCCCTGCACAACAACATTCGGCCGAAATCGATTCATCGGCAACGGAGCGGGGACACTGTTATCCGCGTCCTCTTCGTTGCGTTTGCAAATTCGTGCATTTAGTTCCTCGAGCGACGCTTCGCCGATCAACAACAACGGATATCCGTCCGCAAAACTCACGATGTCATCACCGTTGTCGAAATCCTTGCTCACGTGCCGCTTTGACGTCTCAGGCATAACCACAAGCTGGCATTTCCGTCCAAGCACGTCGCTGAACCATTCGCTGACCTCGCCGTTGTAAACCAAGCCCGCGACCTCGCTTTGCCAGACAGTGACATTCTGCCGATGCCCTTTATCAGGCTCGGACGGTATGGACATCTCCTCTCCGTTTTCACTTGTCACCTGTAACCCGTTACTTGTCACTTCAACATGCACCGTCGCCATCTTCGGCACCTCGCGTTGGGTAAAAAACATCCCGTCCGGATCGGTCAGCATCCACCGCCGATCAAGCCACAGCCCGCCTTTCTCGACGACCGCTTCGGATAAAGCTATGCCCTTCAACGATTTAACGGGATAGATGTTAATCTCCGAGATTTCCATTAACAAGTTGATAATACAGGACTCACATTTTATGAAACCTCAACTTTCCACTTGACAGTTTAACGGGTTTTACATAAACTAGCACTCTTGGACCAAGACTGCTAATAATCGTCAGTTTCGAACTGTGCGTCCAAATTGCGATTTTACGCTTTAATTTATTAATCCCAAAGGAGTAGATCAGTTATGGCAACAAAAATAACACCCCTTCACGACCGCGTCATTCTCAGGCGGATCGAAGATAACGTCAATCAGACCGCTGGCGGCCTCTTCATCCCGGACACTGCAAAGGAAAAGCCGCAAGAGGGCGAGGTCATCGCCGCGGGCGAAGGCAAGTATAAGGAAGACGGAACGCGTCAGGCATTAGACGTCAAAGCGGGTGACCGCGTTCTTTTCGGCAAATACTCGGGCAGCGAGATCAAGCTCGACGGCGAAGAGTTCATCATCATGCGCGAGGACGAGATCCTCGGCATCATCAACCGCGCGGGAGAAGCCGCCAAATAGTTTTCAGCGAACAGCGATCAGCAGTCAGCTAATGGCTGAACGCTGACGGCTGAAAGCTGATGGCAACAGTTTATTTAGAGGAGACTCAAACACATCATGGCTAAACAAGTAATTCACGGAGAAGAATCACGTTCCGCTATCCTGCGCGGGGTCAACCAGCTTGCGGATGCGGTTAAAGTGACGCTCGGCCCGAAGGGCCGCAACGTCGTTATCGACAAAAAGTTCGGCTCGCCGACCATCACCAAAGACGGTGTCACGGTTGCTAAAGAGATCGAGCTGAAGGACACGCTCGAAAATATGGGCGCGCAGATGGTCCGCGAAGTCGCGAGCAAGACAAGCGATGTCGCCGGTGACGGCACCACGACCGCTACCGTATTAGCGCAGGCGATCTTCAAAGAAGGCGTCCGCACGGTCGCAGCCGGTGCAAACCCGATGGCGCTCAAACGCGGCATCGAAAAAGCGGTGACGGCGGTTGTCGCTGAGATCGAAAAACTTTCGCAGCCGGTTTCCGGCGACGCGATCGCCCAGGTCGGCACGGTTTCGGCCAACGGCGACGCGACCATCGGCAAGATCATCGCGGAGGCGATGGACAAGGTCGGCAAGGACGGCGTCATCACGGTCGAGGAATCGAAGACGATGGACACGCTGCTTGAGGTTGTCGAAGGTATGCAGTTTGACCGCGGCTATCTCTCGCCGTATTTCGTTACCGACGCTGACCGAATGGAAGCCGCTCTTGACGAGCCGGTGATCCTGATCCACGAGAAAAAGATCTCGAACATGCGCGATCTTCTGCCGATCCTCGAGCAGGTTGCCAAGATGGGCAAACCGCTTCTGATCATCGCTGAAGATGTAGAAGGCGAAGCTCTTGCAACATTGGTCGTTAACAAACTCCGCGGCACGCTCAATGTGGCAGCGGTCAAAGCTCCGGGCTTTGGCGACCGCCGCAAGGCAATGCTCGAAGACATCGCGACGCTCACGGGCGGCAAGGTCATCAGCGAAGATCTCGGCATCAAGCTCGAGGCGATAACGCTCGAAGATCTTGGCAAGGCCAAGAAGATCACGATCGACAAAGAAAACACCACCATCGTCGAAGGCGGCGGTTCGGGCGAGGCCATTGACGGCCGCGTCAAGCAGATCCGCAACCAGATCGAGGAAACCACCTCGGACTACGACCGTGAAAAACTGCAGGAACGTCTGGCCAAATTGGTCGGCGGCGTTGCGGTGATCAAGGTCGGTGCGGCGACCGAGACCGAGATGAAGGAAAAGAAGGCTCGTGTCGAAGACGCGATGCACGCCACGCGTGCTGCCGTTGAAGAAGGCATCGTTGCAGGCGGCGGCGTTGCTCTGGTTCGTGCCGGAAAAGTGCTCAGCACCTTCAAGGCGTCTGAGACTGACCAGGACGAGCAGATCGGCGTGAATATCGTCAAGCGTGCTCTCGAAGAACCGCTTCGACAGATCGCGCAGAATGCCGGTATGGAAGGCGCGGTCATCGTCGGCCGTGTTGCCGATGGCGACGGAGCGTTCGGCTTCAACGCCGCGACCGAGCATTTCGAAGACCTCATCAAAGCCGGTGTCATCGACCCCGCAAAGGTCA
>QHXS01000233.1 GCA_003223975.1 Acidobacteriota bacterium | reverse complement strand
TCGGTCACTCCCTCGATCAAGGCGATTGGCGTGATCTGCCAGGAAAGTCCCCATTTGTCTTTGCACCAACCGCACTGGCTTTCTTCGCCGCCATTGCCGACGATGGCGTTCCAGTATCGGTCGGTCTCCTCTTGGTCCTGCGTCGCGACCTGAAACGAGAATGCCTCGCTGTGCTTGAACATCGGCCCGCCGTTGAGCCCGATGCAGGGATTCCTTACCACCGGGAAAATCCCCCGGCGCCTTATGCACCGCGTCAACGTAAGAGTCGGGAAACGTCGCCGCATAAAACCGCGCCGCCGCTTCCGCGTCGTTGTCGTACCAAAGACAAATTGTATTTTTTGCTTGCGTCATAATGCCATTTCCCCCTTCGTCTTGAATTTTGATGCTTAATTAGTTTCGAGATGAACGTCAATGTCCAATAGGTAACGATTGGATAAAACACGCTTCCGATGGCAACTAGAATTGTGCCAAAAACAAGGTCTAACGGCGTTCCTTCGTAAATCGGGTCTTCGGGAGTTCCGATATTGTGGCGCGGTAGCAACGGTCCAATAAGTGAACCCAACAATACTGCAGGCCGTACTAAGTAACTCACTATCGGCGGTGGGTCCACATCCATTAGATGGGGAACGACGATGCAAAGCACGATTATTAACACGCACGCCGACACGAACAGCCGAGAATTCCGATTGTGGATACTCAACGCCATGCTTGTATCAGGCCCGAATTCTCTCGACTCGGTTATAGACCGTATCTCTTTCCACAGCGTCGAAGCCGGCGCGTTGGATCATTTCGATGATCTCTTGTTTGGTCATTTTTACTTCGCCGCCGGACTCGACGGAGTAGCTGTGGGTGAGCTCGCCGCCGTCGGTGATGGTGCCGTCGAGATCATTAGCTCCGTAATGCAATGCTGTTTGCGCGGTGGCTTTGCCGAGCATGACCCAGTAGGCCTTTATGTGGTCGAAGTTGTCGAGCATCAGGCGTGAGACGGCGATGGTCTTGAGATTGTCGATCGCGTCCGGACCTGGAAGCGTCGAGAGAGCCGTGCCCGGCGGATAGAACGCGAGCGGGATAAAGCACTGAAAGCCGCCGGTTTTGTCCTGCTGTTCGCGGAGTTGGACGAAGTGGTCGACGCGGTCTTCGGTTGTCTCGATGTGCCCGTAGAGCATTGTCGCGTTGGTCTTAAGTCCGGCTTTATGAACTTTGCCTGCGAGCTCAAGCCAACGCGGGCCATTGGTCTTGTGATCGCAAATGCGCGAGCGTGTCGGCTCGGCAAAGATCTCAGCTCCGCCGCCGGGACACGAATCCATTCCGGCCGCATGAAGCTTTTCGATAAGGTCCTCGTCAGACATCTTGTAAAACTTCGCCATGAAATCAAGCTCGACCATCGTAAGGGCTTTCAGATGGAGCTTTGGAAATTCTTTCTTAAGCGACGAGAAAAGGTCGGTATAATACGAGAATGGAAGCTTGGTGTTCAACCCTCCAACGATGTGAAGTTCCGTGGCTCCTTCGGCGACCGCCGCACGAGCGATGTCGACGCCTTCCTCGACCGAATGCGTGTAAGCGTCCTCAGCCCGGGCCCGCCGATAAAACCCGCAAAACTTGCAGTCCGCGACGCAAATATTCGTGTGATTGAAATGCCGGTTGACGTTGTAATACGTCGTCAGACCGTGCTTTTTGCGCCGGACCGTGTCGGCCAATTTACCGAGAGCGTTGAGGTCCGTCGTGTTGTAAAGAGCGAGGCCTTCGTTAAAGGTAAGGCGTTCGCCGTCCTCTACCTTGAAGGCAATGTCTCGCAAATTTGGATCAAAAGAAAACTGCATAAAACTGTTACCGGCTTAACGAATAATCAGGGGCCGCATGCCACTCGTGTTCGACGTCCCGCATTATCAACGCGTGGTCAAATTCTATCGTGCCTTCTGGAAATACTGACGTGTCGTTGTAAAAGCTTGAGGTGACGCTTTCGACCTTAAACGGTCTAACCCTCCATTCCTTTGTATCAAGAGTGATGCCATCGAGATGTTTGTCGCCGCGCGTTACCGAATAACCCAACGAGCCCCCTCTAAAAAATTCTGACGAATCGTCCAAGTTTTTGAAGATCGAGTCATCCGGCAGTTCGTCAGTAAATGTACCTTTTAGATCAACGGTGACCTTCTCGTCTCTGGAACGCATTGTGAAATCGATGCATTCGTCGGTCTCGTTTACCCTAAAATCTGCTCGATTATGTTCGCCCGGAAATAATGTGCCGCCCGCAAGTGAATTCAAAGTCGAGTCGGTATCTCTACGCGGAATATAAACACCTTCGCGTGTTTCACCATTTTCGTCCCATTCGACGGCTATCCTGTGAGCCGCGTTCTCGCTGCTGAGCCCCAGGAACTCCGGTGCCAGTTTTGGTCGAATATGCTCAAGACGGATCAGGCAAATTCCCGCGATCGCTTTTCCGCGATGCAACTTTGGTCGAAATCCTTCCGGCAAAAGCTGCTGAACGGTCTCTGGATCGGCGCGGAAATTAACGAGGATTCTTCGCTTGATCGTGCCTGAAAGAGTCGGAATCTTCATATTCTCATTCTAATTATGTGTAACGCCGCTGCGAAGGGCAACGTTCCAGTCGGTTAGCTGGGACGACCGACGCTTGTCTGCCGAAGAATTCAGACTCTTAGCGAGCCGCGGAAGGCGCGCGCAGCGTAATAAGATTCGGCGCCATTGTGATACGTGAATATGCGACCGAACCGACGATCGCAGAATATGGCACCGCCTAAGTTTCTGACTTCGGTCGGTGTTTTCACCCAGCTGGAGGTTTTGAGATCAAACTCGCCAATTTCCTGCAGCTCGCGATATTCGTCTTCTGTCAAAATCTCGACGCCCATCGCGGCCGCAACGCTTAAAGCATCGCTTTCCGGTTTGTGTTCCTTTCTTGATTCCCACGCCGCGCGGTCGTAACAAAGACTTCTGCGGCCCTTCGGGCTTTCCGCGGAACAATCGTAGAAAATATATTCGCCCGACTTTTTATCGAACGCGACAACATCGGGCTCGCCGCCCGTGCGTTCCATTTCGCTGAGCGACCAGAGTTTGTCGGGACTGCCCTCGAGTTTACCCTGCACGTCGGACCATTTTATTCCTTTGTGGCGGCTCGTGTTTTTTTCAAAACGTTCTTTCAGTTCGTCGAGCAGTTCGACAATATCTTTTGGGGGTAATTTCTTTTTCATGATCGCGTTTTCAACTTCTCCAAAAAATCATCCGGGATCGCAATGGACCGTGCTTCGGCGTACGCCAGGAAAGCTTCGACGCTCATTGGCGCGCTCGTCGTGCCGCATTGATCTTTACGATCCTCCTCGTAAAAGTAGACCTTGTCCTCGTACAAAAGATATCCGTGTTCGCCCCATTGGTCGACATGCCCGACCGTAAAATGCGGACATTCGAGATAGTGGATCTGCTCGAAGTTTTCCATCGAACTCATGCCTTTGGCGTCTCGACAACTTTTGTCGCAAAAAGCCTCCGAAGCAGATGGCCCTTCCACATCCAAAGTCCGGTAGCCGCGATCACGGGAAATGAAATGAATCTAACTACCGGCGCATAGTCGGGAAGATTCTCAAATGGGCTGTAGATATAGCCGATAATCGGAATTGCAAGCACAAGATGTGTCCAGCGAACGATCGAACGTCTTGTAGATTCCTTCATGATCCCCTAAGTGCGATGCTAAAATCTTAGCAAAAACGTCTCAAACGAAACCATTTTATGAAATTCGGCAAGGTCGAACATCCGGAAGAGATCGATTTCACGATTCCGCCCGATCGCCCGGAAACGCGGCGGCTTTTTGGGGCGAGTAAAGGGCGAGACTTAAAGATCTATGTCGGCTGTGCGAAGTGGAACAAAAAGGATCTCAAAGGCTTTTATCCGAAGGGTGTTAAGGATGAGCTTGCTTATTATTCGTCACAATTCAACTCGATCGAATTGAATGCAACATTTCGTCGGCGGATCGCGCCGGAGCAATATGCAAAATGGGCGGAAAACTCGCCCGAGGGCTTCAAGTTCTGCCCGAAAATGGGGCAGTACATTTCACACATTCGACGGCTTGACGAGACAGAAGAATCGATCGATCTGTTTGCGACGAGCTCTTCGCACCTTGGCGAAAAACTCGGCGTCCCGTTCCTGCAAATGCACGATAATTTCGGGCCTGGCAACTTCGACCGCGTGCAACGGTTCGCCGAAGGATGGAATTACGACACTCCCGTAGCTCTCGAACTGCGAAAAACAGATTGGTTCACCGACGATGCGGTGTCATCCGAGCTGTACGATGTCCTCGAGAAAAATAAGATCACGAATATACTCGTCGACACAGCAGGTCGCCGCGATTTGATGCATATGCGAATGACTACGGCGACGCCGTTCATACGATGGGTCGGTGCAAATCACGAGATCGATTACAAACGGCTCGATGAGTGGATCGAACGGCTCTCAAGTTGGCGCGATGCTGGTATGCGCGAGATCTATTTCTTCGTTCACCAAAACGTCGATATCAATGTCCCACACTATGCCGCATATTTCATTAAGAATCTAAACCAGGAGCTCGGAACTGATCTGAAGATACCCCAGACATTAAGCTCCGACGCGTAGAATGAAGCCATTCCTCGCTGCCGCGTTTGTCGATGCAGGCGAGATCATAGATCCCGCAAGAACCTGTCAAACTCGACATCCAAGGACCTTTGGAATAGGATATGCGCGAGAATCAAAATCCCCGAAACATCGGCGCCTTCGGACAATGTGATTTAAATCATATTTCGGGCGCGTCCAACGCGATAGTTTCCAAGAGTGTAATCAACTTTTTCCGGCGCCCTTAGTAGGACGCGAGCGGGAGGCGTGAATGAAGAAGCTTTGGATAATATTTGGCGCGGTCTTCATATTTTCCTTTTCAATACTCGGATGGATCGGCACCGAGATCTTTCGGCAAGTCCCGCCGATACCAAAAGCTGTCGTAACGACCGACGGCAAGACTTTGATCGCGGACGATGAGGTTTTGGACGGGCAAAACGTCTGGCAGGCGATGGGTGGGATGCAGGTAGGTTCCGTATGGGGCCATGGTTCATATGTCGCGCCGGATTGGACGGCAGATTATCTCCATCGCGAATCGCTATTTATCCTCGATAAGTGGTCCGGTGCCGAATTCGGCAAACGGTATTCTCAGTGCACGAGCGAAACACAGGCAGCACTCCGGCAGCGACTTCAAAATCTGCTTCGCACGAACACGTACGATCCTGCAAGCGGGTCGATCAAGATCGATCCCATTCGAGCCGAAGCATTTGCCAGCAATCTGGATCATTACAAGCAAGTCTTCATAAACGGAAACACCGATTACGCCATTCAGAAAGGTGCGCAGGATGATCCCGAAAGAGTGCGAAAAATGACAGCGTTCTTTTTCTGGACAGCTTGGGCTTCGGTTGCGAACCGGCCGGATAATACGATCTCTTACACGAGCAATTTTCCGTCCGAGCCGCTGGTCGGAAATGTACCCACCAGCTCGGCGATAGTTTGGACCGGCGTGAGCGTGATTCTTTTGATCGCCAGCATCGGCGCGATGGTTTGGTTTTATGCGGGCTGGCATCGGCCTGTCGATGACCGAAACACGCCGGACGAAGACCCGCTCATCAATGGCGAACTCACACCTTCGCAGCGGGCTACCGTCAAATATTTTCTGGTCGTATCGCTGCTATTCCTTTTGCAGATCGTGATGGGCATAATCACTGCGCATTACGGCGTCGAAGGCGGAGGATTTTACGGCATTCCACTCTCGGATTATTTACCATACGTAGTTTCACGCACATGGCATACGCAGCTTGGTATTTTCTGGATCGCTACAGCGTGGCTTGCAGCCGGGCTTTTCATCGCCCCATACATTTGCGGTTACGAGCCTAAGAAGCAAAAGCTTGGCGTCGACGCGCTTTTTGTCGCATTACTCGTCGTCGTTCTCGGCTCGATGGGCGGACAGTGGATGAGCGTGATGCACAAATTGAACGACAGCAACATGTGGTTCTGGTTCGGACACCAAGGTTACGAATATGTCGACCTCGGCCGCGTCTGGCAGATCGCCCTCTTTGTCGGCTTGTTATTGTGGCTGTTTCTTATTGCACGGTCTGCGATCCCGGCATTGAAACGGAACGACAATAATAAAGCGCTTGTTTCCATTTATCTGTTGTCGACCGCAGGCATCGCCCTTTTCTATTCGCCGGGCCTTTTTTGGGGAATGCGTTCGCACTTAACGGTCGTCGAGTATTGGCGGTGGTGGGTCGTTCATCTTTGGGTCGAAGGGTATTTTGAAGTTTTTGCGACCGTCGTGATCGCGTTTCTATTTGCAAAGTTGAAAGTGATCGATCCGGTTCATGCGGCGTATGCATCGCTGCTTTCAGGAACCATTTATTTAAGCGGCGGTATTGTCGGTACGCTGCATCATCTTTATTTCGCGGGAACGCCGACCGTTGCACTTGCGTTCGGATCGGTGTTCAGCGCTCTCGAGATCGTGCCGCTTGTTTTTGTCGGGTACGAAGCTCTCGAAAACATACGGCATTCAAAGGCGCGGCCGTGGCTTGCTCAATATAAGTGGGTCGTCTATTTCTTTGTGGCGGTCGCTTTCTGGAATCTGGTCGGTGCCGGTATTTTCGGATTCATGATCAATCCGCCGATCGCGCTTTATTACATGCAGGGCCTGAACACTACAGCCGTCCACGCTCATGGAGCACTTTACGGCGTGTACGGCACGCTCGGGCTTGGGCTTTTGCTATTTTGTTTCAGAGCGATGGACCCGGAAAGAAAATGGAATACGAAACTTCTTTCATTCGCATTTTGGGCGATCAATATCGGAATGCTGCTGGAGATATTGCTGAGCCTTTTACCCATTGGCCTCATGCAAACCTACCAGTCGGTCGCTGAAGGTTATTGGTCCGCTCGCAGCCCTGAGTTTATGCAGACGCCGGTAATGCAGACGCTGCGATGGATGCGACTCTTCGGCGATACGATTTTCGCAATCGGCGCGGTCGCATTTGTTTGGTTCGCTCTCGGACTTATCTTCAAACATGAGAAGCGCACTGTAAAAGAAGCCGAACTAGAGCCGGCGATTGCCTGAACCAATGAAAGATATCGAAACACGACAGGACCTAATCGATTTGATGGTGGATTTTTACGAACTCGCTTTCGCCGACGAGACGATCGGATACATCTTTACTGATGTCGCAAAAATGGATCTCGACGAACATTTACCGGTGATCGTAGATTTTTGGGAAAGCATGGTTCTCGGAACCGGGAGCTACCAGGAGCATGGCCGAAATCCGATGTTGATCCACCATCAGCTTGCTGAAAAAACGCCGCTTCTCCCGGCGCATTTTGATCGCTGGTTGGAGTTGTTTGAATTATCAGTTAACAGTCGATTTGCCGGCGAGAAAGCGGAGTTAATAAAGCAGCGGGGACGTTCGATCGCTGAACGGATGGTCGCTAATATTTGCGCCGTGCATCCGATTTCGCCTAGCCAAGGAACCGGCGAATTGGCTCGGCTTCGTCAATAAGGATCTTACCTCGTTCGATACGGACGAGGTTCATTTCAGCAAGACGCCGCGTCGCGCGGATGACCGTTTCCGTCGTTAGGTTTGTCATTTCTGCAATATCCTGCCGGCGAATGTTTACAAGGAACGGGTCGTCGCCAATTCGTTCTTCGATAAGCTTCAGCAAAACCGCGGCGATCCGCCGCTCTGGAGAGCTTCGAGCAAGATTCTGAATAGTTGCGGTCTTTTCGCGAAGCATCTCACAGGTCCAGCCAATCACAAGAAAAGCCAACTCGTGCGACTCCCGCAATAGAGCGAGAAAACTATTGCGGGGAAGTATCAGTAGTTCGGTCGGCTCCATCGCAGATGCACCTGCGGGATATTCGAGGCCATCAAATACCGGCGGAACGGCAAACATATCGCCCTTGCCAAATATCCCGACGATCACTTCTTTTCCGTCCGCAAGATTGTGAACCATTTTCACTTTACCGGAACGTATGATCGGCAAGAATTCGGCGGCGTCCTGGGCTGCAAATATTTGTTCACCCGAACCGAATTGCCGCACGTGGCCAAGTTTCCTAAGCGCTTTCGCAAGTTCCGGACCTACCTTGTCGACCCTGATCTTCATGGCAATTCGAAGAAGGTCGCAGCTCCGAAGGTGAAGAGCAAGATCACGCTGACGAAGGCGTTTGTCGTGAAAAACGCTGCGTTCATCCGAGAAAGGTCGTTGGCTTTAACGAGGGTATGTTGATAAATCATTAGGGCACCGACGGCGATCACGCCGGCGAGGGCGAGCCAACCAAGACCGGTCATCAAATAAAGCACGAACAAAACTATGAACGCCTGAAAATGAAATAGGCGTGCGATCCAAAGCGCTTGTTTGATCCCGAAACGGGCCGGTATAGAACGCAAACCAAAACGCCGATCGAAATCGAGATCCTGGCACGCATAAAGAACGTCAAAGCCGGCGGTCCACATCAAAACGAAAAGCGAAAGTAGGATCGGCACTTCGGTAAGATCACCGCGCACCGCAATCCATGCGGCAGACGGCGAGATCGCTAACGCAGCTCCCAGAAGCAAATGCGCGAATGCGGTAAATCGCTTCGCGTACGAATAACCGAGCACGAAAAACAATGCGACCGGCGAAAGAGCAAACGTGATCCAATTCAACGAGTACGACGCGAGCAGAAAGATCCCGATCGAGATATAAAGAAAAGCCCATGCGAAGCCGACGGAAAGTCTGCCTGTCGGAAGTTCGCGATTCGCCGTTCGCGGATTTTGTGCATCTATCTCGCGGTCGGCAATGCGATTGAACGTCATCGCCGCCGAGCGTGCCCCGACCATTGCGGCCGTGATCCAAATAAGCTGACGCCATGTCGGCAAGCCATTCGCGGCCATGATAGCGCCAAGAAACGCGAAGGGAAGCGCAAAAAGCGTGTGCTCGAACTTGATCATTTCGAGCGTGGTCCTGAATTTTTGAAAAAGTCGCGCCAAAGCGAAAGATTCTAGCAAATTTTCGCTATGAATCGCAGTTTCGACCTATTTGCCGGAGCGCGCTTCTGCAAGTCGCAGGGCCTGGCGGCGAACCGCATCCGAGACATTTCGATTCTTGGATAGTGCCGCAAGGTCTCGAATTTGGAGTCGAGGCATAATGGAAAGCACATTTGCGATAGGCGTTCGCGGATTGCGGGCAATATTGTGAATCACCGGATAGTGACGCGACCATTGCCGGTTGTTTGCGATCTGCCGAAGGATGTCGACGCTGATCGCACGCATTGCTGCGATCTTTTCGATCTCCTGTTCCGTGATCCTGGGGTTGTTTAATACGGCTTGCGCGATCACACGGTTTGGATCTCGGACAAGAATATTTCTCGCTTCGCGGTCGCCCTTTATCGCAAGCTTTGCACGGTCCTTCATTCCCATCTTCATGATCCGATTGATGATGGAGATGCGCTCGCTCGGCAGATCCATCTCTTCAGATTTGAATTCACCAATGATCTTTTCTACGGCCATTTGCCGCTCGACTTCTGTCTCTTCAAATATCTCTTCGAGATATTCGAGTGCCAGCCACGCGTCATCGGTCTCGTTGTCGTCGGCCTCGATCATCGCGGCGATCGACAGCGCTTCTTCGACGGTGAGGTCCGAACCTTCAAAGTCGGTGTTTTCGATGAATTCCGCCGCCGCCGTCTTGCCCTGAGCTCGTAATTCGCTGGCGATCTGCTGAACTCCGCGTTCCTTCTCGAAGAATTCCCGTTTTGTCTCCGATGCGCGCCGCTCAGTATCGGACGATCGATTCGGATTCTTTAAGATCGCCTCAATAATCGAAGGCGTCTGGATCAAAAGTTGCTGGTTGAGCGAAATTAGCTCCAGGACGTTCGCATTCTTTGTCGACCTTGCCAGGACCTCGATGGCCGATGACGGCGTTTTCGGATTGATCAATAGCCCTTCGTAAACTTTCTCCGAAAGTCCGTCACGGCTGGCTGCGTATCGAAGTACGGTTGCCGGGGTCTCTTCGGAGCGAACGCATGCTTCCAACAGACGCCCATCGGTTTCCGAAAGAGTTTGTGCGGCATTAGCCGAGAGTTCGCCGTCACTTGATCCGGATAATGCGACCAAAACCTCGAAAAGGTCATTCTGCGGCAAAGGCAAAATACCGCGCGACGCCGCGACTTGTGCGGCGCGCGGTGCGGTGCCCTCAAGCAAAGCTCTAACCACGGGATTCGTCGATTCGATTAATTGCGCCATACGGCAAGGATTGTTTGCGGGAGTACGGTGAAGGCGGCCGCACATGCGGCACTGTTAATATAATGTTATCACAAATTTCGAGTCGCTTGACGAGAATGTTAAGCTTAAAGTTTAATTGAAGTAGCGACTTAAACCCTTGGCAGAAAGGGATTTGCAGTTTACTCGAAGTTTTGCCTGATATTCAATAATGATCCGAAGCGAATTGGAAAAACTGATCGCCGAAAAGCGAGCGTGTGTTGGTGTTGTTGGTCTTGGCTACGTAGGCCTCCCACTCATCGTGGAGTTTTGCCTGAAAGGATTTACCGGCATCGGCTTTGAAGTTGATACGAAAAAAGCCGCGGACATCAACAACGGCAGATCGTACATCGTCGATGTGCCCGACGGGAATGTAAAACAGTGCATTGGATCCGGCAAGCTTTCTGCCACCACAGATTTCAGTCGGCTTGCCGAATGTGATGTCGTGATCATCTGCGTTCCGACGCCTCTCCGAAAAACGAAAGATCCGGACATGTCGTTCATCATGTCCGCAGGCGGCCAGATCAAGAAATACATGCGGCGCGGCCAGTTGATAATCCTTGAATCAACGACATATCCCGGGACCACCGATGAAGTATTGCTTCCGATGTTCAAAAGCGCGGGTTTTGCGCTCGACGAAGATTTCCTGCTGGCATTTTCCCCGGAACGCGTGGATCCGGGCAATCCGCAATTTCAAACGCATAATATACCGAAGGTGGTCGGCGGAGTTTCTAAAGATTCAACGGATGTGGCTGCGAGGCTTTACGGTTCGATCGTAGACGACGTTCATGCTGTTTCATCGGCCCGTGTCGCCGAGGCATGCAAGCTGTGGGAAAACACTTTTCGCGCGATCAATATTGGAATGGCTAACGAGATGGCTCGGCTTTGTAACGCACTCGGCATCGATACATGGGAGGTCGTCCGCGCCGCGGCGACTAAGCCCTTCGGCTTTATGCCGTTTTATCCCGGTCCTGGGATCGGCGGACATTGCATTCCGCTCGACCCGCACTATCTTTCATGGAAGGCGCGTCAGCATGGCTTCGATTCTCAGTTCATAAGCTTAGCGGAGAAAGTGAATTCCGGCATGCCGGAATATGTCGTGGAATTAGCGGCATCGGCATTAAATAAGAACCGAAAGGCCTTGAACGGCTCGAAAATACTGATCCTCGGCGTAGCGTATAAGAGAGACATCGACGACATGCGCGAATCGCCGGCCTTATCGATAATCGATATGCTTCGCGCCCGCGGAGCTGACGTCGTGTATCACGATCCGTTCGTGTCTGAAATCACGTTCGATCACGCGTATACGATCGGCGACGCCGAGCCGCTGAAAAACAGCGAGCTAACTGACGATCTTCTTCGCGAATGCGACTGCACGATCATCTGCACCGAGCATTCCGAGATCGATTACAGAAAAATATGCGACCTTGCGCCTTTGATAGTCGATACAAGAAATGCTTTGACTGAAGAGATCCGCAACGGCAGCTCGGCAAAGATCGTGAGGCTGTAAAAGGATCGGCCGGCATTCCTGCCGGCCGATCATATCTAAAACAAAACGGAACGGAATGTCCCTTTTACTTTGTCGGTTCCATTGGATAACCGGCCTCTCGCCACGCCTTCGTTCCGCCTAGCAGCGCGAACGAATCCTTGACACCTTTCTTTTGTAATTCAGCGACCAAACTGGCGCTGGTGTGTTCGTTGGGTCAGGAACAGTAGGCGATGATCCGCTTGCCTTTCGGGATGGAGTCGAATTTCGTTTCGAGGTCCTGCACGGTCACGTTGATCGCCCCCGGAATATGGCCGGCGTCATATGTAGCTTTCGGATGTGTATCAATAAATGTAGCGGTTCGGTCATCAAATGCTTTCTTAGCATCCGCCAACGATAT
>QHXS01000232.1 GCA_003223975.1 Acidobacteriota bacterium | reverse complement strand
CCAAAAGAGATAACGGTAAAACATCCGAGCGAACGGGGATCGATAATGTTTCCTGATACTCGTACTACTTTCGGTGTCGTCGAAATGACGACGGGCTGCGGCCGCCGCTGCAAATTCTGCGTACCCGATCTCAACCCGCAGATCGATCTGCCGAAGGACAAGATCATGGATGCCGTTCGTGCGAACGTCCGAGAGGGCAACAAGCAGATCAGCCTTGCGACCGAAGATATGTTCATATGGGGCCAGGTCCACACTGACACGCCGTTCTATTTCCCGAACCGCGAGGCGCTTTTAGATCTGTACGGCGATATCGTCAATACACCTGGCGTTGAGCAGCACGTTCTTAGCCATTCGACTATCGCACCGGCCGTTGTCGATCCGTTGATGATCAAACAGCTCTCGGATCTGCTGCTGCCGAAAAGCCCGATACATTTTCCTTATTTGAGTTCGCATCCGGAAAAGAAAGCTCTGGCGCCGTTGATCGGGCTGGAGACCGGTTCAGTGCGAATGGCGAAGAAGATCATGGCAAGCAAAGGGGTGCCGTTCTCGATCGATGACTGGCCGAGTGTCGTGCTCGAAGGACTAAGAGTTTTGAACGAGAACAATTGGTTCCCTGCAATGACACTGATCGTTGGCAATCCGGAAGAAACCGACGAAGATAACATGGCAACACTCGACCTCGTTTATGAGATCGAGCGACGCGGGCTGTTTGCGTTTTTGATCCCATCTATTTTCACTCCGCTTCACGATACGCGGATGGAGATGGAAAAAGGCGTGACGCAGACCCGCCAGCTAACCCCTCTGCAATGGCAGCTTATGATGAAGTGCTGGAAGATGAACCTGCGGCCCGGACAATATAGTTGGTGGGGACCTACGGCGTGGAGGATAGGCTCGATCGGAATGTGGCTATACAAACTTCGCAAGCTGAACGGCCCGAACTTTACCTATCCGCTGCTTATGTTCGCCGGAGCCATGTCTGAAAAGCGGCTTGCAAAAATGGGCAAGATCTATAATCCTCAGCCGCTGAAGACGAAATCGCGAAAGGAATTGATCGCTGGCCTCAAGCCAAAGATGCGTCAGTACCTGCGTGCGGACAACGGCGATCTGCCCGAAGAGGACAGGGCCGTCGCCGCCCATGTGTAAAAGATGTCGGAAGCCGTCAAATATGTTCTGGATTTCAGCGAAGTCGGCGCGGGCGATGTTGCGATAGTTGGCGGCAAGTGCGCGAGCCTCGGCGAATTGTTTCGCGAACTCACCGGCCGGGGCGTGCAGGCGGTCGACGGATTTTCCACCACAAGTCACGCATACAACCTTTTACTTGAGACCAACGGACTTCGCGGCAGGCTTAAAAAGCTGCTTAAGGGTTTGGACGTAAACGACCTTGATGAACTCGCGCGTGTCGGGGCCGAAGCACGTCGGTTGATGATCGAAACTCCGTTTCCACCTGACGTCGAGACGGCGATCCACGCTGCGTATAAAACCCTCGGAACGAGGATCGGCAAAAAGAATTTCGAGGTTGCCGTTCGCTCATCCGCAACCGCTGAAGACCTTCCCGATGCGTCGTTTGCCGGACAGCAGGATACGATCCTGAACGTGCGCGGCGAATCAAACCTCATCGAATCCTGCCACGAATGTTACGCATCGCTCTGGACCGATCGGGCGATCTCTTACCGCACAGCAAAAGGTTTTGACCATTTCGATGTGGCTCTTTCTATCGGCGTGCAGCCGATGGTGCGTTCCGATGCCGCTTGCTCTGGCGTGATGTTCACGCTCGACACGGAGAGCGGATTTCGCGATGCGGTGGTGATCAACGGGGCGTGGGGACTAGGTGAAGCGGTCGTGCAGGGAATGGCGACGCCCGACGAATGGATCGTTTTCAAGCCGACACTCAAACTCGGCTTTCGGCCGATCGTCGCACGCAAGCTCGGCGTGAAGGAAGTAAAAATGGTCTTTGCGGACGGCGGCACCGGGACCCAGGTTCGCGATGTAGTTGAAACCCAGCGAAATCGATTTTGCCTCGCGGGTTTCGAGGTCTTGAAGCTTGCGTCCTGGGCTTGTGCGATCGAGGACCACTATTCAAAACTGGCCGGCAAGCACCAGCCGATGGATATCGAATGGGCGAAAGACGGTATTACCGGCGAGCTCTATATTCTGCAGGCGAGGCCGGAAACGGTTCATACCCAGAAGGAAGGAAATTTCATCGAGACTTACGAGCTGACTGGCATTCACGGAGCGCCTCTTACTTCGGGAGTTGCGGTCGGGCAAAAGATCGGCAGCGGGACCGCACACGTATTGCTTGATCCTGCAAAGCTGAATACATTCAAACAGGGTGAAATTCTCGTCACAACGATGACCGATCCCGCCTGGGAGCCGATCATGAAACGCGCCTCGGCAATCGTCACCGAACGCGGCGGCCGAACGTGTCACAGTGCCATCATCTCGCGTGAACTCGGAATTCCATGTATCGTCGGCACCGGCGATGCAACCGAAAAGGTGAAAAGCGGAACCGAGATCACCGTGTCGTGCGCAGAAGGCGATGTTGGCAACATCTATTACGGCGATGTCGAATTCAGGGTAAACAAACACGAAATAACCGATTCCGAGCGGCCGAAAACGCAGGTAATGATGAACGTTGGCGATCCTGACCATGCGTTTGCCGTTTCGAGAATGCCGAACGACGGCGTGGGCTTGGCTCGCCTCGAATTTATCATTAATAACCATATAGGCATTCACCCGATGGCGCTTGTAAATTATCCGCGGCTGCGGGATCGGGAGGTCGTGAAAACGATCGCTGACCGAATTTTGGAAGAAGACCCGAAAGAGTTCTTTATCCGCACGCTTGCCGAAGGTGTCGGCCGGATTGCCGCTGCATTCTACCCGAAACCGGTCATCGTTCGCATGTCGGATTTCAAATCGAACGAGTACGCGATGCTAATTGGCGGCAGCGAATTTGAGCCGCATGAAGAAAATCCGATGATCGGTTTCCGCGGGGCGTCGCGGTATTATGACGATCGGTATAAAGATGGTTTCAGGCTTGAATGCCTGGCGCTTCAGCGGGCTCGAGAAGACATGGGCCTGGTCAATATCACGCCGATGATCCCGTTTTGCCGCACAGTTGCGGAGGGCGAGAAGGTGATCGCGCTTATGGCGGAGCACGGCCTTGTTCAGGGCGAGAACGGGCTTGAGATATATGCGATGTGCGAGCTTCCGGCGAATGTCGTGTTTGCCGACGAATTCTTGAAAGTGTTCGACGGTTATTCGATCGGGTCTAATGATCTTACGCAGCTCGCTCTTGGTTTGGACCGGGATTCGGAAATGGTCGCCCATCTTTTTGACGAGCGTAACGGCGCGGTTGAGAAGATGGTCGCGATGGCCATTGAAGCGGCAATAAGAGCCGGCAAAAAGATCGGCATCTGCGGCCAGGCTCCATCGGATTACCCTGAGTTTGCCGAGTTTTTGGTTCGAAAAGGCATCAATTCCATCTCGCTCAACCCGGATACGGTTATACAAACGACGCTTCACATCCTTGAAACTGAAAAAGCCCTCAATCAAAGCGCGGCGGTCTGAATTGCGAACCGTTCCGATTCTTGCGCGAACCGCTAAAAAGCGTCACTCTTAAGTTATGGCCGAATCTGCTGAGAAGTACGCATCGATCAGCATTCGGGGGGTACTTTACTCTCAGGCCAATCGTGTTTGGATGGTCGCGCTCCTCGTCACCGCCGTTTGGCTGTTGGCAGTGATCACTCCGCCATTATTGCTGACCAGCGGTATTTCCGCATCGCCGATCTATACCTTTTTCGGCTACATTTGCCATCAAATACCCGAACGTTCCTTTCACCTCTTTGGTTATCAGTTTGCCGTGTGTTCCCGATGTTTCGGCGTCTACGCCGGCCTGCTGCTTGGAATTTTGACCTATCGGCTGTGGCGGCCGGTCGATTCGGTCGAGCCGCTGCCGAGGATCTGGTTGTTTCTTTCCATGGTGCCGATAGGAATTGACTGGTCACTGGGCGTTTTCGGTATCTGGGAGAACACACATTTCACGCGCTTCGTTACAGGTTTGATATTAGGCGTAGCCTGTGCGGTCTTTATTGTTCCGGCGTTGGTCGAGATCGTGCGAAATCTTTCGCGGCCACGCTTTTCGAACATTCGTTGACTAAATTTCGTAGAAGTATCAGAATTGAGGCGAACGGCATGTATGGGATTTACGAAAGAAAGCGCGGTTGACGCGGCGAAAAGCGACTTGGCAAAGCGTTTGAAATTGAGCACGAACGACATCAAGGTTTCGGGCACGTCGGACACCGATTTTCCCGACATGTCGCTTGGTGCTGCCGAGAGCGGCGAAATGTCGGCACAAATGATCTCAAGCGGCTGGAAGATCCAGCTTGACGCGAACGGCAAAAATTACGAATACCGTGGCGACAAGTACCAGCTTCGATTAAAAGGATTTCAGGGCAAGAATATAAAGATCGGTTGAATAATGCGGGCCTGCGTGCCTGCATTCCATTTTAGATTCAGGAGTATTTATATGAATCGCGGCAATTTTTGGATACGGATCACCATAGTGGCAATCGTCGCCACTTTCGCAGCAGTCATCGGCCAGATGGAACGCTGGCGAGCCAGTTTGAGATTGCAGCCGCAGGAAACTCCGGTTGTAGTCGATGACAAGCGGCCGCGGCCGCCGAAAAAGCCGCGTATCGAGAGCGAGCCGGAAGTTTTGGTCCGTTTCAAACCGGGGATCAGCATCGATACGATCCGCCAGATCGCGAGCCGATCGAATGACCGCTTAGCCGATGAGATCGAATCGGTTAACGGACTTGCCTTTATCGACGACCTTGATAATGCCGACCCAGCAACTGTTGCCGAAGAGTACGCGGCGATGACCGATCAGGTGCTTTATGCCGAGCCGAATTTCGAGATACGGATCGATCCTCAGCCAAATACAGCGGTCGGAAATGATCTATTGAAACGCGAGCCGGGCACAAGCATTCCCAACGACCCTCAATTTGAGAATCAGTGGTCGCTTAACAATCTTGGCCAGGATGGCGGAAAAAAACGAGCCGACATTGATGCGTTGAAAGCATGGGGCATTTCACAGGGCAGCGACAAGGTCGTTGTAGCTGTGCTCGATAGCGGCGTCGATTACACGCACAAGGACCTGGTCGCAAATATGTGGATGCGGCCGGAAAATATTCCGCAATATTCGGATAACGAGCTCGGCACCTTCGACGACCTGCACGGGTTTGACGCCGATGCGAACATTGCGGACCCGATGGATGACAATGGCCACGGAACTCACTGCGCCGGCGTGATCGGTGCGGAAGGCGATAATAATGAGGGCATCGCCGGCATAAACTGGCACGTGCAGATCATGCCTTTGAAGTTTCTGGGGCGTGGTGGCTTCGGGTCCACAGCAAATGCTATCGAAGCGATCAATTACGCGATCGAGCGAAAGAACAAGGGCGTGAATGTCCGCGTGATCAACGCGAGTTGGGGTTCTACGTCGCGTTCAAAGGCGCTTGAGGACACGATCCGCGCCGCCGGTGAGGCCGGAATTTTATTTGTTGCAGCAGCAGGGAACAATGGGACCGACAACGACAAGCGTCCGCACTATCCGTCAAATTACAATTTGCCGAACGTGATCAGCGTCGCGGCACTCGACAGATCTGATGAGCTTGCGTCGTTCTCGAATTTCGGCGTGAAAACCGTGCATGTCGCGGCCCCGGGCAAAGACATCGTTTCAACGTGGCTGAACGACGATTACCGCGGTGCGTCCGGCACGTCGATGGCTACACCGCACGTCGCGGGTGTCGCAGCACTAATACTTTCTAAATCACCCAAGCTTTCAGTTGAAAAACTACGAGAGCGGATTCTTGCGTCGGTCGACAAACTTCCGAATCTCGAAGGGCGTGTTGCGTCGGGCGGCCGGATAAACGCTGCTAAGGCGCTTTCGAAGTAAAATATCGAGCAAAGAAAAAGAGAAAACGGCTCTCAAGTTCTCGAGGGCTGTTTTATTTGTAATTCGTGATCAGCACGGCGTCGCGGATCTCGTCGCCTCGGGCAACATAGATTCGAGAGCCGTCCCATGAATAAGCCAGGCTGTAGCACGATCCGTTTGTGAAATCGGTCAACGGTTCCGGGTTCCCTCCATCGATCGGTTGCTTCCACAAATTGGAAACGTTCTTTTGGTGAACGATGTAGACCAACGCTCGGCCGTCCGGCGTCCAATGAGCACCAGAATTCAGCAATGCCGATCTAACCGCATCGAAAACCGCAACCGTCGACCCATCTTTGGCAGAAAGAACCGCGACTTTCGGTCGTGAAAAATTTATGCAGGAGACGTACGCGCCGTCTGGAGAGAAATGTGGAACGCCGCAGTTATCGCGCGTCAGAGTAAATGATTCGCCACCGTTGAACGGGACATTTCTAAGTTCGACGTCGTGGCTATTGCCGTTGGTTTTCCACACGTCATAAACAAGACGCGCGCCATCGGGCGAAACGGTAGAATCGATGACAAATTCTTCGCTCGTACTCAATTCGACCGGATCTGAACCGTCTGTGCCCATCCTGTAAAGCACCGAATCCTTTCCTGACTCATTGGCATAAACAAAATACTTCCCATCCGGCGTCACATTTAGATCCTGCACCGCTGCCGCATCGCCGACTTGTTCCTGGTTCGAGCCGTCCGCATTCATTATCCAAACATTTATCGCGTCGCCCGACCTTCCGGTATATCCGACGCGACCGTCAGGCAACGGAGCAATGCTGCCGCGTCCGTCGGCTGTACCTGTTGTCAGTTGTACAGCGGTTCGCGAGTCACCGTTTGCGTCCAAACTCCAGATCTGAGAGGAGCGACTGTATGGAACGGCAAGGATCGCGCCGTCGTTCGTAACTCCCAGGCTTTGGTACTCTTGTCGGTTTCCATCGTTGGTTAGACGGTGTGACCGCCCAGCCGGATATGAAATAAAATACACCTGATCACGCTTTGTAGAGTTGGTCTCGCCTTCCCTCGTCCCGATCATTACGAGGCCGCTTCCATCTCGCAGCCATTCCATTCGATAGCAGGTACCCCAACGCTCGTTGGAGATCGGGTTTATCGCTCGGCTTTCGAGATCCAACGTGGACAATGAACAAACGCCTTCCGATCGTGGATCTTGAGTCGCGGATGTAAATGCGATCTTTTTGCCGTCCGGCGCCCATGCGGCATAGACGAGTCTGAACTGTTCGTTTGATGCTAGGAGTTCGCGTTGGTCACCCTTACCGTCACTTGCAGCGATGATGAAAGAGGCAGACTTTTTTTCTGCCGAATAGCGCTGGAAGATGATCTGTTCGCCATCCGGCGAAAACGACACGTGACTGTTTACATCTTCGAGAACCTTCTCGATCATGCCTCCGAGCGTAGCGACCCGATAAAGATCATTGCGCTTCTCTCTCGCGCCGGTTACTAGAAAATAGATGAATTTTCCGTCGGGCGAAAACGTCTTGCAGCAGATCGGCCATTTTCCTCCGGGGATGATCTCCACACGTTGGGAACGCCCTGTTTGTTGAAGCCATACACGTGACGTACCGTCCAACTCCTCGTTATAAACAAAATAATTACCATCGCGGGAAATAGTCGCGTCACGCACATAGTTGCCCGTGGTCAATCGAGTTACCGTCAGATCGGCGTGCCTTTCTGCGCTCGTTACGTTTTCCGGCCGGCTATAGAGGTAAAGAGCGGTCGCTGCAGAAGCTGCTGCCGCATAGAGGATGATCGCAAACGTGTACTTGAGCAAAGAGCTCTTCCTGGACGCCGGAGCGTCCGGTGTCGCGATCGCGTTTTTGTCCAAGCGTTCAGGTATCGTCCAATCAACCAACCTCAGTACATTGCCTTCGCGCTCAACACCGATCTGGGTTCGACTCGTTTTCGCTTCCGTTCCGTTCGAGAGATCGGGCGTTCGCTCCATTATCTGAACATCGCTCGTGAACCGGTATCCCCGGCGACGAAGCGTTTCAATATATTGCCCGCCATCTGGTTTTGCACCAAGCGTTTTCCGAAGTACATAAAGATTCTGCGAAAGATTCGATTCCTCGACAATAGAGTCGACCCAAACCTTCTCTATCAATTCGTCCTTGCTAAGTATCGATCCGCGATTCTCGATCAAAACGGCGAGCGTTTTTACGATCTTCGGCGGCAGTGAGATCTCAGTGTCATCCCGATAAAGCATCAATTTTTCAACATCGAGCTTATAGCGGTCGAACGAATACATCCCATTTTTACTGCCCTGTGGCATTTTGAAATTAATTTGAAGTAAATCTGAAGTTAAATCCAAAGACATCTCTGCAGCCTCCGCTTAAATAATTACAAGCGAGGAGCAGGTCAAAAATACATTTGCGACAGTTTCACAGGCTGTTCGCTAAATGTAACCCAAGTCTTCCGAAAATGGAAGATTTGTGACGGAGCCATCCGTGCCTGCTTCTCATTAATTTGCTTTGGCGGGCAGATAACGGCCGCTTTTCGAAACAATCTAACAAGGAGTAAAAGAAATGGCACATGTCGAAGTTATCGAGAACAATCAGGATATGTCGAGAATAATGAACGTAACGGAGGCAGTAGGTCCGAAATGGGGCATGCCGGATGATGTAATGCTCGTTAAGGCGTTGCTGGCGACCGCATTGCCGGAGTACGGCGTTCCTCCAAGTAATTGTTCATCGCCATCCTCAGGTACGCTGGATAGCCAGACGCTACGAAACATTAAACTCTTTCAGGAGAACGTAAATACGGTCAATACAGCATTCAAGAGTCCACAGCGGCTGAGTGTCGACGGACGGGTGAGCCGGGCGCGCGGACATTTCTCGTGGGACAAAAACCACCCGTGGACGATTGCCTATCTGAATTATTCCGCGAGTCTGACCGCTCGAAAATACGGTTGGAAGTCCTTTGCTGATATGGTTGTAGAGCTGTATCCCCACCTGGCTGACATTTTGAAACTGGACCCGGCTGATGTCGACTAGACATACCTTGCGATGGTAGGAGCGAGTTCGAAGCGAATTGGAGGGTTTATGTCGTTATCCAGAAAAACCGCGGCTAAGATCGTAGACGCCGTTGCAGCTGATGCCACATGCAAACGCGCTATCCAGACAAATCCGGCCTTTGACCTCTTTTTCGCAGGCCGATGTTGGCACTCGAGTTCACGGGAACGGCGGGGTCTGCACGAAATGCTCCGATGCTCCTCGAAGGCAAGGATTTTTCAGACGATGATGTTGCTGAGAAAATTTGTCTCGGGATCGCGCTGGCAACTGCGAATGCAATTCGAAAGGCCGAGATCACGGAAATCGCGAGCCTTGCGACAAGTCATCGAAGACATCTCGGAATCGAGCACGAAGCTACCTACCTGGGTACGGATGAAAGATCGTCGCAGTATATATTCGACTGGCACGCGACCCTTCGGATTCGCGATCCGATAATCAGCCATTACGACGATTGGCAGGCAGCCAGAGGGGGCACGCATTATTTCTGGTTTTTGGGGTTCGATTGATTTTCACTGCTCGTCCGCGAACCGTTCAACCAAATCGTGTGGAAAGGCCGTGCACTCGCGTACGGCGACGCCGTTCATACCGCGGGCTAACAGTCCTCATTACAACAGATAGGTCGCTTTCAGCGGATGGGTGCCAAGATTGGCACGCCCTTTGCTATCTACCTCTCCGGCAATGGCAAACCATTGCGATGATTTTCAAAGAAGAGGAAACAGAAATGAAAAAGTTCAAAAACATTATCGCGGTCAGTGCATTTTCTCTGATGGTTTTGGCATTGCCGGCAATCGCCTCAGCACAGTGGGGCGGCAATAACGGCGGCTATCCGAACGGCGGTTATCCGAACGGAAGTTACGGGAACACCGGCCGATACGGCACGAATCTTGAAAATGTTGCGGACAGGCTCAAGGACCGTAGCCGTGATTTCGAACGCCAGGTTGATCGAGAATTCCGTAACAACGGCCGATATAACAACGGCCAGTACGGCAACACCGGCATTCTCGGAACGATCTTTGGCGGCGGCGGCATGAACAACCGGGGTTACGGTAACGATAACATCAAGCGTATGGCTGAAGATTTCCGACGAGCAGCGGCCGATTTCGAAAATCGAACTGATGGAAACAACAACCGCAACGGCCAGTGGGGCCGCGGCGACTCACGTGACCAACAGTCTGCACAGCGTTTGCTGAGCATAGGTTCGCAACTCGACAACGAGCTTCGCAGAATGCGCATGAGCTCGACCCTGCAGTATCAGTGGAATGCGATTCGCAGCGATCTGAATATCGTTGCAAATACGTATCGCAACAGCGGCGGCTACAACCGCGGCGGCAATCGAAACGGCAGCTGGCCATTCTAATGATCGAAACTATCGAAACAAGTGCCCGGGCATAGAATGTCCGGGCCTTTTTTGCGCCTGCCGATTTACGATTCGCCGTTTACGACTTACCATCTTTCCATGCCCGGAACTCTTTACTTGGTGGCAACGCCGATCGGCAATCTTAAAGACATTTCGCAACGCGCCCTGGAAACATTGCAGG
>QHXS01000231.1 GCA_003223975.1 Acidobacteriota bacterium | reverse complement strand
ATTGGGTACAAGTGTGCCCGCAAAGGAAGCGGTTTATTTCCAATTTCATGAAACCTACAAGGAGGTTCATAAATGCGAGGTTCGTTTTTTAGGAATATTAACAATTTATTTGTTTTCGATTTTAAAAGGGTAATTTCACGTTACTCACCGATCTTGACGGTGGTCATGTTATTGATCACAAGTAGTGTTTTTGCACAATCATTTTCCGCCGTAACCGGTGTCGTTACGGATCCCGGCGGCGCACTGGTCCCGGGTGCTAAGGTCGTGCTGCTGGATACAAAGACTTCTCGTGAGCTGACCACGACCACCAACGATCAAGGTGTCTACACCTTCAACAACGTCCAGCAGGGCGTAGGTTACAGGATCACTATCACTGCTCAGGGTTTCCAGACCGCAGTGCTCAATGACATTGCTCTGGGAATTGGCCGGACGGAAACACAGAACGCGCAGTTGCAACCCGGGCAGGTATCCGAAACTGTCGAGATCACATCGACCGCCGGTGAAGCTACGTTGAACAGCACCGACGCCAGCGTAGGCAATGTGATCAGTGAAAGGCAAATCCGCGAACTGCCGATCCAGTTGCGCGACAACCCGGCGGCGCTAATCGGCCTTCAGCCGGGCGTAATTGGTGACAACGTCGGTACTGGCAACGTGAACCGCGTCGGCTCGGTAACTGGCGCCCGAGCGGACCAGGGCAACATCACCGTTGATGGCATCGATTCGAATGACGTTACAACTGGTCAAGCTTTTGTGACCATCGGCAATCTCCCGATCGACTCTGTTCAGGAGTTTCGAGCCATTACGAGCAATCCGAATGCCGTAGACGGCCGAAGCAGCGGTGGTCAAATACAGCTTGCGACAAGGTCAGGTTCGAATACTTTCCACGGATCTCTGCGAGAGTTTTATCGCGGCGAAAAATTCGCGGCAAACTCGTTTTTTAATAACCGAAGCGGAACGCCTCGACCCGCGCTTCAGCGCCACCAATTCGGCGGTACCTTAAGCGGACCGCTGCCATTCCCGCATTTTGGCGAGGGCGGACCTGTTTTCAACAGCGGCAAAGATCGCCTGTTCTTTTTCTTCGACTATGAGGGACGGCGCGATAATTCGGAAGGGACCCAGACCCGAATCGTCCCGCTGCAGCATTTCCGTGATGGTAGCGTCGGATTCATCCGCGCAACCTCCAGCACTACAGGTGCAGCATGCCCGTCCAATTCGCGATTAGACACCAGGCCAGACTGCATAGGTTTCGCGAATCAAGCGCAACTAGCTTCGCTTGACCCGCGAGGCGTCGGTTTCAGCTCCGCATTGCGAACGTTCATCAATGACCGATATCCGCTGCCGAACGATCTGAGCGGAGGCAATGGTGTGAACACAGGCATATTTCGGTTCAACGCGCCGGTTACTTTGGAAAATAATACCTACACGACACGGATTGACGGGAATATAAAGGACAATCAGAGGCTTTTCGGCCGCCTGACATTAACGCGAAATACCCAAACCAACGCTTTCCGGATATTCCCAGAGGACGAAGATGCCCAGCGGCTGGACGATAATAGCTATCAGCTTGTCGGCGGGCACACATGGGCTGTCTCATCGACGTTAACTAACCAATTCACGGCCGGCATTTCACGGCAGAAGTGGTTCTTCCCGCCCGCTCCTTCTGACGCCTACCCGATCAGCTTTACGTTTGGTGTGATCCAGGCGCCGTTCGCAAGCATTGTCTATCAGGATCGAGACGTGAGCGTGCCGACTTTCAGGGACGACGTCACATGGACGGCCGGACAGCATACCTTCCAGTTCGGAGGTTCGTTCAAACCGATACGTCAGAACACCACACTCACCAATGATTTCGATTTTCCGACGGTTGGCCTTGGCGGTGGTTTGACGGCATTGAGCAGCACTTTCCGGCCCGCAGGAATTAGGTCGGACACGACGACCGCAGCCAATTGGGACGCGGCGTACGCCCTGGCACTCGGCCATATCGGGGCATTATCGACGCGGTACCTGTTTGACACTGGCGGAGCAGCTCAGCCGCTTGGTACCCCGCGGAAACGCAATTGGGTATACAACGAGACCGAATTGTATGCTCAGGACAATTGGCGAATTCGCAACGACCTTACGTTGAATCTCGGGATTCGTTGGCAGTTGTACCCGGCACCATACGATAAAAACGGATTCCAAACCGGTACCAACGTTACTCTCGAAGATCTGCTTGCAACGAGGGTGGCCAACGCTGCGGCAGGGATCAGCGGTAATAATGCTGAACCGCGGCTTTCGTATACACTGACCGGGAAGGGAAATGATGCGGCACCGATGTACGAGACTGATTGGAATAATTTCGCTCCGCGCATCGGGTTTAATTACAATCCTTCGTTCAAGAGCGGTGTATTGGGTGCGATCTTCGGTGATCGAAAGACTGCTCTGCACGGCGGATATTCCCTGGTATACGACCGTGTTGGCGGGGCCGTTTCGTTCCTAGCCGATCAGAACAGCTACCTTTTTGACCAGATCGCTACCTTGCAATTCGGAAGTAGTACGAACGTATCGGGTAGCTTGCTGAACGATCCCCGGTTCGTAACCATCAACTCGTTGCCAGTCACTACAACTCCCGTACCTGTCACGAATCCATTCACGCCTAACATCGACTCAACGGGAAGGCCGATCGGGCTTGCAAACTCCAGCTCTAACTACCTTGCCGCCCAGAACTTCAAGATCCCGTACTCGCATCAGTTTAGCTTTGGGATCCAACGCGAGCTGCCGGGTAATATGATCCTGGATGTGTCGTATGTGGGCCGCATCGGTAAAGATCTTTTCGCTCTAGCCGATGTCTCTCAGGTGCTGAACTTTAAAGACACCGGGTCCGGACAGCTAATGTTTGACGCGCTCAACGCACTGCAGGCACAGCTGAATGCCGGCGTGCCGACAGCAAGCCTCACTCCCCAGCCTTGGCTCGAGAACCAACTGCTCGCTGGTATCCATGGACTACGAAGCCCGTCACAATCATGCGCAAGCTTTGTTGGCCCGGGTGGTACTTGTACACAGCTTGCGGCGCTCTTCTTCGGGGCGCTGGTTCAAGATGGCGGCACTTCCGACTTGGTCCAGCAGTTGTATTTCAATCGGCTGCTGCTTCCAAATGTTGGCATGAGCGCACAGTTTGCTCGTAACACGTATGTGTCGAACCTGGGCGAGTCTTCGTACAACGGGATGCTCGTGAGCCTCCGTAAGCGGTTCTCGAAAGGATTCCAGTTTGATGTGAATTACACATGGTCACACTCTCTGGATAACAGTTCGAGCGTCGTCAATGTTTCGAATGCCAACAACACGGGTTCGAATTATATTTGCGACCTCACCAACCCGGACGCGTGCTGGGGTAATTCAGATTTTGATCTGCGTCATCTGGTAAACGTCAACGGTATTTGGGAGCTTCCATTCGGACGCGGGCGCGCTTTCGGCACTGACATGCCGAAATGGCTCGACACCTTCATCGGCGGTTGGAATGTTGCCGGTATCTTTACCGCCCGCAGCGGGTTGCCGGCCAATTCCCTGACCGGAGCGTTTCCGGTAGTTTTCAGTGCTGAAAGTCCGGCAATTCTTACCGGTGACCCTGCACTCTTCATTGCCGACATCCATGACGAAGCGTCCGGTATACAGTACTTCGCGGATCCGGATGCGGTGCTCGGGGCGCTTCGTTTCCCAATGCATGGCGAAACCGGCAATCGCAATATCTTCCGTAGTGACGGATTCTGGAAGGTGGATGCGGTTGTTTCGAAAAAGTTTGCAATGCCATGGTCCGAGCGGCACTTCCTGACATTCCGTGCGGAAGCTTATAACCTGACCAACAGCAACTTCTTCGCACCGCCTGCTTTGGACATTAGCTCGCCCGGAACCTTCGGACGTGTTACAGCATCCCAAAGCACCGCACGAGTATTCCAGTTCGCGCTTCGTTACGATTTCTAGCTCTAGAAATCTATAGGTAGCAAACTTGACCCTTTCGATTCGTTCGAAAGGGTCTTTTTTTAGTGGGCCGCGAAGGCGTCGTTGCCGGTGATGTGCATCAGATGGCGTGTGTCGTTAAGCGCGAGCACTCGAACATTTCGGCGTCCGCGTATCTCGAAGCGGTTGATGCCGCAATTGGAGGTCACGATCCAAGGGGTTTGACGAGTGTCGCGGCGGATGGCGCCCATTAAATGAAGCGTCATAAAACAGATGGCGCCGGTATGAGAAAAAATAGCGATGCGTCCGCCTTGGTGATCCCGCAGGATCTCCCAGAGCTCGGTAGTCGCACGTTTTAGAAGATGCCTGTAACTTTCGCCCTGTGTTATCACGTGGTGCACGTTTCGATTTACGAGGGCGTAATAATCTTTCGGATGATTCGCTTTCGACTCATCAAACGTCAGGCCTTCAAGCACACCGACATGTCGTTCGCGAAACGCTTCAGTCGCGTTAACTTTGAGTTCAAGCTCGTCGGCGAGCGGTTGAGCAGTTTGCAGCGCGCGTTCGAGATCGCTGGAGTAGATCGCGGTAATGTGTTCTTTTGCGAGGGCAGATGCAGTGATCTTCGCCTGCTTGATCCCGAGGCTTGAAAGCGGTGTTGGACCGTGGCCACCGAACCGCCCTTCGGCATTACCGGCGGATTGGCCGTGTCTGATGAGGAAGAGTTTCGTAATAGCCATGCTAAGTAAAAAGTAAAAGTAAAAAGTAAAAAAGGTAAAAGGCGAACAATGTAGTTTTCCTTTTTACTTTTGCCTTTTTACTTACGCCGTTACGGCTTCGGCTTTCAGTTTTTCAGTCTGGTAATGCGTTCGCAATGCATCGATGAACTCGTCGATCTGCCCTTCCATTACAAGATCAAGTTGGTGGACGGTCATGCCGATGCGGTGGTCTGTAACACGGTTCTCTTTGAAATTGTATGTCCGAATTTTCTCCGATCGATCACCGCTGCCGACCATCGATTTTCGTTCGCTCGCCTGAGCATCGTGCTGCTTTTGCTCTTCCAGTTCCTGTAGTCGTGCACGCAGAACACGCATTGCCTTTTCACGATTTTTGATCTGCGATTTTTCGTCCTGCATCGACACGACGACGTTCGTCGGCAAATGTGTGATCCGAACCGCCGAGTAGGTCGTGTTGACGGATTGTCCACCGGGGCCGGACGAACAAAACGTGTCGATGCGTAGATCGTTCTGATTTATCTGGACATCGACCTCCTCTGCCTCCGGAAGAACGGCCACCGTAATGGCAGATGTATGAATTCGACCCTGGGTTTCGGTTTGCGGGACGCGCTGAACGCGATGCACGCCCGATTCATAACGCAATTTCGAATAAACGCGATCGCCCTCTATCATCGCGAACGCTTCTTTTATTCCGCCGACACCAGTATCAGCCGCGTCCATGATCTCCATTTTCCAGCCTTGACGCTCCGCATAACGGGCGTACATCCGAAGCATCTCCGCAGCAAAAAGCGTCGCCTCGTCGCCGCCGGTTCCGGCCCGGATTTCCAGAATGACGTTCTTTTCGTCGTTCGGATCCTTCGGTAATAATAAGAATTTCAATGCTTCTTCTGCCGCTGGCAGCTTGGCTTCGATCTCAGCGGCCTCTGCCGAAGCCATTTCTTTCATTTCGACGTCGTCAGCCGAATCGGCAAGCTCCTTAGCGCCGGCAAGATCATCCTGCAGCTTTTTGACCTCGCGATATTTTTCGACTACCTCACCAAGCGAACGATGCTGCTTCATCAGCTTTGCGTACGTCGACATATCGTTCATGAACTCGGGCTGCGAGATCTGTTCGGTGAGCTCGTCGTAGCTCTTTTCGATTTGTGCAAGCTTTTCAAACATAGATCACGCGGTTTGCGGTTCAAGCTTTAGCGATTCATCCAGAGCTTTGATCGCGACCTCGAGCTGCTGTTCATCTGGTTCCTGCGTTGTAATGTTCTGCAGCCAAAGGCCCGGCTTGGTCATAAACTTAAATATCGCACCCGATTCTTTTTTTGCAGCGTAGCGAATTACTTCATACGAGAGTCCGGCCACCAACGGCATTAACGCAACACGAATTGCAACGTTCATCCACATTGCATCGAACTTGATCACCGAGAAAAGAACGATCGCGACGAGCATCACGACCATCAGGAACGAAGTCCCGCATCGCGGATGCTGCCGCCGCTGATGAGTTGCATTTTCAGGTGTAAGGTCTAAGCCCTTTTCCCAAGTGAAAACGGTCTTATGTTCGGCACCGTGATATTCAAAAACGCGGCGGATATCTTTCAGGTACGACATCGTAAAGATCATCGTCACAAAAAAGAACATCCGAACCAATCCGTCGATCAGGTTGAACGCGACCCATGAATACGGCTTTGCTTCCCAAATATAAGCTTTGGCGGTTTGGAGCCAGCTTGCACCTGCTGCAATAAAAGGAGATTCGGCCCAACCGAGATAAATGAACGCGATATTCGTCAGCAAAAGCGGTGCTACCAAAAATATAAAAATGTTAAAGCTGAGGGCGAAGACGATCGAGCCGACGGCACCAACCGACTGGGTCATTTTCTTTTCTTCTTTTTTCTCCGGCATCACGACCTTTACCGGCGCTTTTGTGAAATTGTCGTCCGTGGTGCCTTCGACCAAGAGCGGTTCGGTCTCGATGACGGTTTCCTTTGCAAGTTCTTCCTTCGCTTTGAGATCTTCTTCGTAAACACGTGCAGAAAAATTCAGAGCCTTAACGCCTAGCGCCAGCGATTGAATAAGCGTTGCTCCGCCGCGAAGCACCGGCCATGAAAGCCATTTGTGCGTGTCGCTCCATTTTGGGAGCGATTCGGCGGTCGTCACGATCTCGCCGTCCGACTTTCTACACGCGATCGCGTAGGCCGACGGCGTCCGCATCATTACGCCTTCCATCACGGCCTGGCCCCCAACAATTAGGTCGCGCTCCATCGCGAACACCGTGTGTAGAAATCTGAGTTTTCGTGTACTGCTTTTTTTCATGACTTCTTATTGACGGTCTGGACTATTCTGCCGTTGCCCTCTTGTTTACGTTTGTTCCGTCCTAGCACCCTGAAATGGCCGTTGTTCTCTAGATAGCATTTTCAATAAAAGACTAACGCCGACCCATTTTCACCTTTCGCGAGATGTGATCGTGTCACATCAATATCGAACGGCGCCAAAAGCGTCGGCGTCAAATTTTACGTAGCTAATATCGAGTGTTTTTCGACATCACGCTTCTGCTTCTGCCTTAACTCCGCGGGCGTAACGCTTGTTAAAACGATCGACGCGTCCGGCGGTATCGACCAGTTTCTGTTTGCCCGTAAAGAACGGGTGGCATTCTGAACAAATTTCGATGTGAAGCTCGCCGTTATGTGTGGACTTCGTTGTGAACGCGTTGCCGCATGCACAGGTGACTGAAACATCTTCGTATTTCGGATGAATTTCTGCTTTCATTGCTTCTCCCTGCTTGTCTCGCTGTTATAAAGACAAACCACTATTATGCCGCAAACACTACAGAATTGTCAAGATTCGGTGGCAAGACTACCGTTACCGCGTGATCTATTTCATACGATCCCGAGGGTCGAATTTACTGTAAAACTCGACCCACCGCTCCGGTGAGATCTTTGTCATCAGCTCGCCGATCAAGCCGAACGGAATTTCCTCGGGCTTTTTAAAGCGGACACAGCTCTTGCCCATGTCCAGCTTGTGTGGCGAAGCTTTTTTCCACTCGCTCGCGAACCACTCGAGCAACTTTTTATTCCCGTAAAGCCCCATGTGATACATCGCGATAAAATTCTTTTGAGAGGCGATGGAGACGAATCCCAGCGGTTTGCTCGGGTCACAGTGATAACCGGCCGGATATGAGCTGAACGGCACCACCCAGTTAATCGTTGCGTTAGTGCCGACCCGTTGTTCAAATCCTTTCGGTATATTCTTCTTAATGGTTTTGTAAAGCTGCGTCATCGCGGCCTTTCGTTCTTCCGGAAGGCTGGCGAAGTATTCAGAAGTTTTTGTGGCGTTTGACCCCATTGCACTGTCTCCTCTTTAATTTAGTAGATCCGCCAATTTTTGATGATCGATGTTGAATTCAGTTCGGATGTCATCGATCTGTTTGTTGATCTTCTCTCTGTTTTTAGGATTGTCTTGTTTTGTCGCTACAAGCAGATTATTTTTCGGCGTATGCGCGGTCGCGACGAACTCGAACATCTTTGTCTTATAGCCTTTTGATTCGAGCAGCATCGAGCGGAGACCGTCGGTGACGGTTTCAGCAGTGCGTTCGAGCATTACGGGATGTTTAAGGATGCCCGCGAGAAGCTCGGGCGGTTTCATTTGCTTCTTGATCTCTTTGTGACAGCAAGGAGCAGCGACAATGATCTCAGCGTTTGCGGTAATCCCCTTATAAAGCGCGTCGTCGGTGGCCGTGTCGCACGCGTGGAGCGCGATGAGAATGTTCGCATCATGGAGTTCGCTATCGGCGATCGTACCCTCGATAAAGTTGAGACCGTCGAAGCCGCACGCTCTCGCGATGTCGTTGCACAGTGCGACGAGATCAGGGCTGAGTTCTATTCCGGTAATTTGTAACGCGGATTCTGGTGCATCCGAGCGAGAACCACCCCCTTCGTAAGGACGGGAGCTTTTGCTTAAGTAATCGTAAAGTGCGAATGTCAGGTAGCCTTTCCCGGAGCCCATGTCGACGATCCTCAAATTGGTTTTATCCTTCAAAGAAGAATTTTCGATAAGGCCGGCAAGTACCTCAACGAACTTATTGATCTGTTTCCATTTATCGCGCTGGTCGGCGCGGATCTTGCCATCGTCGTTCGCGATGCCGAGGGCCTTTAAATAGTATGCATTCGGATCGACCGGATGTTTCTTTTCACGGTCATGCGAGGCGTAGGGTTTGTTTGCAAAGGTCGGTTTTGACGCCGTGAGACGCGCGTTCTTTTTTCCGATGATGAGTTGGAAATCGTTCCTGATAGTGAAAAGATGGGCGGAACGAAAACCGGCTTCCAGATATTTCGAGATCCGGCCGATCGCTTCATCCGGATCGAAGTTCTTCACAACGTCACGCGTGTCAAAACGGGACTGAAACGCAAGACCGCCGCCTTTTTTGGTTTCAACCCAGCGGACGGAAATCTTTTGCAGATGCTCGTCTTCGCCCTTATAATTGCCTAAAGTGAGCTTTACAAAGCTGTTTTCGGCGAAACTTTGCCGTAATTTGCCTACGAATTTTTCGATCTCTGCCCGCATCAGAATTGAGGTTAGTATAAATGGGAACTGCACAAACACAGAGTGAACAAAACATGATCGCCGCGAAACAATTTGCCGAATCGGTCGCGTTTTTGCTGCGAGAGACGTTCGTGGGATCGCCCGCGGGCCAGCCAAGCGCGTATTTGGACCGCGGCGTAGGATTATTTGTCACGCTTGACGCGTTGTCGGCCGAAGCTGCGTCGAGAGAATTTCATGGATCGACGATCGCCGCCCAGACGGAACATGCGAAATTCTATCTCGACCGCATTTGCGAATTTGTAAATGGCCGAACCGAGTTGGTCAACTGGGAAGACAGTTGGCTCATCGAAACAGTTAACGACGCCGAATGGAACGCGCTTCGCGGCAGCGTTCGTAAGGCTTACGAAAATACGCTGATATGCCTGGCCGAGGAGCGGTCGTGGACAGAGCTTCAGATCGGAATGGCGATCGGCATGATCGCGCATACGGCGTATCATCTCGGGGCGATAAGACAGATCGTTAAATCGGCAATGTCTTGAATATAAAGCGACTCCGGCGCAGGCTTAGAATATTTGCGGGCAAAGTGCGCGGCGCTGGAAAACTGCGAGTTCTTGCCGCCATTGTGGTTGTAGCCGCGGCGATCGCGTTTCACATTGCCATCGCCACCAACCTCGTCGATCAGCAACCCGGAGACACAAAGCTTTACGTGCAAATGGCGCGGAACGTACTTGAGCAAGGTATCTTCTCAGGTGAGTTTGAGCCTCCTTACACAGCTACGTTGATCCGCACTCCAGGATATCCTCTTTTTCTCGCGGCCATCTATGAATTCTTTGGGATCGCGAACGAAGGAGCCGTGCGCCTGGTACAGGCGTTTATCTGCACATTCACATGCCTGCTCGTTGCACTGATCGCGTGGCAATGGGTTGACGAGCGAAGCAGAAAAGCGAAGGCGGCATGGTCGGCATTTATTCTTGCTGCTTTTTGTCCATTCATCGTGATCTTTTCGCCAACGATCCTCACCGAAAACGTGACGATGTTTCTGCTGGCGGCGACGATCCTCGCTGCGACCTGTGCGATCAAGGCCCGGCGAAAAAGGCTCTCTGGTATCTGGTGGTTCATTGCGGGACTTTTGGGCGGTCTGAATGTAATGTTTCGTCCGGACTCGGGCCTTTTTGCATTCGGGATCGGCTTGACGCTCGTCTTTTCAGTTTTTTTTGGACGAGGCACATTTCGAACTCGGCTGATCGATCGTTTTTGGAAAGGCGTTGTCTTCAGCTTTGCGTTCGCCATTCCATTGATACCGTGGACGATCCGCAACGAGCAGCTATTCGGGGTGTTTCAACCGCTGGCACCGTCGCACGCTGAAATGCCGGGCGAATTTGTACCACGCGGTTATTTACTGTGGCTGCGGACATGGGTCGACGATTCAAAATA
>QHXS01000230.1 GCA_003223975.1 Acidobacteriota bacterium | reverse complement strand
GGCCTGAATTCGTTTCGATGTATCCGCGGATGGTTCGACTTATGTTATAAGGCTTGGTCATGTGCAAAAAGATCTCGAACCGGTTGAATGCAGCGATCGGCGCTCCGTTCCCTATAACTTGCACGTTGAATGTGCCCCAAGTTGTATCCACCGGCGCAAGCGTGCAATCGAGGTCGGTTACAGAAGCCGGTGTGTAAGTCAAGATCAACTTGTTTGCACCGCTGCCGTAAGTTATTTGCGACGCGTTTCCAGTGTCGTGATCGTTAAATTTTCCGGTTGTGGTATAGGAAACGATCGAGCCGGTGTGATCGGGATCCGACAACGAAAGCGTGTATGCATAACCAGCGTTTGGCGTATATGTGCTCGGACTGATCGGAACTCGGTCGGTATATGTCGAGTGATAACTCATCCAACGCGACAGTCTAGGGACCGTCGAGGTATCACCACTGAGGTTCGAACTCGAAAGCTTAAGTGCTTTTACAAAATTGATCTTATTTGCCGGATCGGTCGCAGGCTTTGATGAATCGATCAACGGGCTTGGAACGACGTTTCCTCGAAGCACGTTAACTGCAGACTGTATACCGCTCTCGGCCGCGTTATACGCTTGTTGCTCGGCCGTAAGATCGGTAACGTTCTGCGTATTCATCGACGATTCCATCAGCAAGCCCGCGCTTGCAACCAGCAGCAAAAACGAGATGAGCAATGCCATCACGACCGCTGCACCCTTTTCATTGGTTCGATCTCGTTTGATCTCTGTTATATCGCGATCCATACGGTTTCTCCGAAACTAGTACTGCCTGAGCATATAATTCGAATTACGAAGGTTTACGTCCGTCGTGAACGTAACTTGCTGGTTGTCCGGCTGGCCTACCACCGGCTCCATTTCAACCGACACGGTTATACGAATTCGTGATGTATCGGCTGTCGGAACGGACGTGACTGTTGGCGTCGAACTAACGCCTATGTAGTTGTAATATGCGAATGTCACGTTCGATATTTTATTGACGACCACCGACGTCTGCGGGCTGTCCCAACGGTCGTACCGGACGATCGAATCCGTAGCGTCGTCAAAAAAATAAGTAACATCTTCGCCTATTCGGTTTATTGAAGTCACCGTTGACCCGGATGGTGCCGTTCGCGGGCCTGTGTTTTCCGCGTTCGTACGGAAGTGTATTTTGTGAGCATCTGAATCTGCAAGGACTATGCCGTTGTCTGCCATCAGCTCCGAATTGCCGTCGTAAATGCCGAACCCGGTATTGGCGACTTCTCGCGAGATCACGTTTAGCGCGGCCTGGGAGGCCGTAAGCGCGTCGGTGCGTCGGCTTTCGCGTTGTCGGACGCTAAGCGTTCGCGACATTACCGATGAAACGATGGCGAGCAGCGCAAGCATGATCACCATTGTGATCGTAAGCTCGATCAGAGAGAATCCTTCTTCTTTTTTTGCCTTCTGCGTTTCCATGGTTTAGTTTGACCTGACTCGACGTAAAAACACGGTTGCCGGTACTGCGGCCTGCCAGCCCGGGCTGGGATTTTCCAATTTCACCCGCACTTCGATCTCCTTGATCGATGTCGGCGTGGTCTCATTCTGGACCCCTGCTGTGAAGGGATCGTTATCGACGATCACCGTAACACTGAATGTACCGCCATTCGGTGACACCACGGTGAAGGGCGTTTTCGCCCCACCTTGAAGTTCTGTGTCCGTAACCGTCGGGGTAAATTTCAGGCCCCGCAGCTTTTCGACCTCTTCCTGGAGGACGGCAAGCGCCTGGGCACGCGAATTATTACCTGCGTTGAACGTGATCGCGTATGTGAATGTGAAACAGACACCTAGCAAAGCCACCAAAATGATCACCATTGCAACGCAAACTTCCACGAGCGAAAACCCGCTTTCGGAGCCGGAGTCGATCTCATTCGGACCAGGTGCCGGCGTTTCCACTTCCGGACGTTTCGATTTTTTTGTTTTGATCAACATTTCAATTTTGTATGAATGCTTATCGGCATTTTCCGCTTGATCGTACTGTCATCGGCATGTAACAGGTACAACCGGTGGTGGCCGGACGCTGATCGTATGCACACGCAAAAGGAGCAGGCGTCGGAGTAGGGGTAACGGATGGCGTCGGAGTAGGTGTAACCGATGGCGTCGGAGTTGGCGTCGGAGTTGGGGTTGGTGTCGGAGTTGGAGTCGGCGTCGGAGTTGGGGTCGGAGTCGGCGTCGGCGTCGGCGTTGCCGGACCGGGCGAAACCGATGGGTTGACACTAGGCGAAGGTGTGGCGGATACGCTATCCGGGTCCCACACGGCAAGCAGCGGATTCACTGCATAGTCACTGTTGACGTTCGTGACCGTCGGATTTGAAAACGTCGGAACGGCCGTGCCCCCGTACATCATCGCAGCAGTACCAGTAGGCGAAACGAATATAATGTTGGAATTCGCTGGGCCCGCTGTCGCCATCGAACACGGAGTATTACAAAAAACGACCTTTGATGCTTCATTGACGGGAGCCGAACATGGACCTGTCGAAACATTGCCTCGTTGATCGAAACGGATAGTGATAGGAAAATCTGTGTTTTCGCCTACGATACGAACGTCGCTGCGATTCTCAAAATCGATCACACGAGCTTCATTGCCGGTTTCGATGGTACCGTTTTGATTCAGGTCGGTCAGGAGCGTAAACGAGGACGCGCTTGTGATCGTAACGCGCGACATATGGTCGCAAACTGTTGCCCGACGTTTCACGGAGTCAAATCTTGCCCTTTCGAGGCTGACTTTGAATTCACGCGCGATATTTTGCCTGTCAAAATTCGTTCCGGCGGAGCCAAATTGTGATACGGCGATGGTTACCAAAATGATGATCACCGTTAACACGATCATCAGCTCCATGATGGTCTTGCCGCTTTCGGCCTGGGGAATAGGATTTTTCATGGCTCGTATTTGAATGTTAAAGGCGTGGAAACGATAGGCTTCGGGTATATGGGACACCCGAACGTAGAGTATATTTCGTAATGCCCAACAATGTCAATATATGTTTAACGGACTTGTACATCCAGAAAAGCGACCCCGTAAATGACAAACTATCCATTTTCGGCACCCAAATTCTGCAATAATTAAATTTATCCTACCGTTGGTGGCTTTTATGATCGATTAGGAGCGTATTTTGGGGTTGGTAGTGAGGAGGAGATGCCAAAGTTCCGGCTCTTTATGCGTGAAATTCGCGATCGGCGCGAAGATCGTTATTCAAACGCAGGTCAAAATCATCGGTCTTATTAAATGCAATTAATTTTCTTTTTCGTTTGAGTTTAACGCGCGCTGCTCGAGATCACGGAATTTAGTTGCCATCTGTTCGTGGATGTGATCGATCTTATGGTGCAGTTCAGCGACCTCGAGTTCTGCCTTGATATTCACGTCGTATTCGATATCTGATCGAATCTTGTCTTTCGCTGCCTGCCTGTTTTGAGAGATCAAAACAAAACAGGAGAGAAAGATCGCTTCGAGCGAAACGATCATTGTGAGCAATCCGAACGGGAACGGGTCGAAATGGTAAGCATCGGCCAGAAAAACGTTTATGAATATCCAAATAATAAACCAGAGTCCGTTGAGTATCAGAAAATGCATGCTGCCGCTAAACCATGCGATCCAATCTGCGATTCGCTGCAAGGCCGGAAGTTTCTCTTCCATTTCCTCGTTCACATTTCGAGCAACCCGAGTCTTAAGAAGCCTATCCGCTTTGCGTACCTTTTCGCTCATTGCAGCCAACATGTTGAGACTGGCGCCCGGTTGTTTGCGAAACAAAAGGAGCAGGTCGTCGCGGTCAAGAAGAAGAAGCTCGCTGTCGACCAGTGCAAGGGCCGTCGCCGAACGCGGACGTGAATCCAGCATCGAGAGTTCTCCGAACAGGTCATTTGTTTCAGCAATGGTCAACACGATCTTTTGACCGGTCGTGTCCTTTACAAATAATTCGATCTCGCCTGAACGTACAACATACAGTGCATCCCCAATATCACCCGCATGAAAAATGATATCGCCGGCTGCTACCGTGTGTGTTTCGATAACTGAAGCAAGCTCAACAAGCTCAATTTCGTCAAGCAGTTCGAAGAGTTCAACTTGCGCTAGGTCCGCGGGATTGGCGTGCATTTTCTTTATGTTAATTCAGGCTAAAAGGTCCGAAACAATATTTTATGAAGGGGATCAGCTGAAGCAATGCTCAGGTACATTCTCCAATGTATTTTTCATCAACATATCGACAACGGCGTTAAAATCTCCGCCGGTTTCCTCATAAACGCGCAACTGTTCATCGGCGGAAGTGCCCCTTTCAAGCATTGTGTGGATATGTTCGATCTCTTCGCGCGACCCGAGCGGGTCGACAACCTCATCGACAAAGTCGAGCAATTCCCGAATAAGGTCGCGGACTGGCACTTCCTTTTGCTTGCCAAGGTCGAGCAGTTTACCGTCCAGTCCATAACGTATCGCCCGCCATTTGTTTTCAAGTATCAAGCGGCGGTGGTAGATGCGAAATCCGAGGTTGTTATCAATAAGGCGGTGCAGCTTGCAGACGATCGCTTGAAACAACGCCGCTACCGCGATCGTGTCATCGACCCTTGTAGGGATGTCGCATACGCGGAACTCAAGGGTCGGGAATTTGTAATGCGGCCGCACATCCCACCAGATCTTCGACCCATCCTGAATGCAGTTCATATGGATCAAAAGGTCGAGATAGGTTTGGTATTGTGCGTAGGATTCAAAATGATCGGGCACTTCCGTTCTTGGGAATTTCTTGAAGACTTCCGATCGGTACGACTTAAGCCCGGTGTTAAAGCCCAACCAGAAAGGCGACGACGTCGTCAGTGCCAACACGTGAGGCAAAAAATACCGAGCGGCGTTCATTATCTGTATTCGGCGTTCGAGATCGGGTATGCCGACGTGCACATGCACACCAAAGATCAGTAAAGACCGTGCGACCATTTGCAGCTCATCCACCAAGAGTTTGTAACGGTCGCCGTCGTATATCTCCTGTTCGGACCATTTCGAGAACGGATGCGTCGAGGCCGCAACGATCGCCATTCCCTTCTTCTTCGCCAGGCCGGAAATTATGCATCGAAGTGTCGTAATGTCTTCGCGGGCTTCCTGAATATTGGCACAAACGCCCGTTCCGACCTCGATCATCGACTGGATCATCTCTGGCTTTATCTTTTCGCCGAGCAAAAGCTTGCCTTCTTCGAGGATCTCGGAAACATGCGATTTCAGCTCGCGCGATTCCGGGTCGACGATCTGAAACTCCTCTTCGATCCCGAGAGTGAATTGGTCGAACATACTGGTTGATAGATATTAACCTAATTTTGCGAAATCACTGATGACAAAGCTAACCGCGGCCGCCCTTCGCCGTCGCGATGAATTCGCTCGCCGCGTGTGACAGCGAGGCGTTCTTTCTGTAAACGATATTCAGGTTGCGCGTGAGCTTTAATTCACGAACACTGATGCTGCTTAGGCTGCCATTTTCAAATTCTGAGATCACTGTCGAACGCGGCACCAGCGCAATCCCGACGTCTGATTGCACCAGTCGCTTTATGGCCTCGAGCGACGGCAGTTCAACTGTGATATTCAGATCTACGTTATGGCGCTCGAAGGCTTCGACCACCATTTGGCGATACGGCGAACGTGCGTTATGAGCGATAAACTTTTCGCTTTCCAGTTCGGTGATGCTGACATCCTTTTTCGCCGTGAACTTATGTTTCTTTGAAACGATAAGTACAAGTTCGTCTGTGCCGATGCTCACGGCCACAATTGCGGGGTCTTTTGGTTTGAACGAAAGAACCCCGAGCTCGACCTGCCGGAGCGCGATCTCTTCCGGGATTCTGCTCGCAACGCCGCGGCGGACTTCGATCTTTATTTCCGGATGGGCTGTTTGAAATCTCGCGATGATAGGAAGAAGAGCAAATACGGTGTGCTCGTTCGCACTCAGCGTTAGTTTGCCGCGTTTGATGTCTTTAAGGTCGGCGACCGCCGTCAATGTATTTTGCCGCAAGTTCAGCATTTGCCGCGCGTATTCCAGCACGACCTCGCCAGCCGACGTCAATGTACCGTCCTTCGACGAGCGATCAAAGAGTGTAGCACCAAGTTCCACCTCCAGCCGACGTATCGACTGGCTAACCGCCGGCTGCGTACGTCCCAAAGCTTCTGCCGCACGTGAAAAGCTTCGTTCACGCGAAACGGCGACCATCACCTCAAGCTGATTAATGTCCACAATGTAAGATCCTGATCGTAGTGTAGGTTATAAATATTCTATTTGCATAAGCTCTCGCTCGGAATTTTATTTCAGCATCTGACAGCCTCGAAACCTCCGGAGCGTGTTAGTCAAATTTCCCTGTACGATATAGAATAAAAAGGTTATCGCTTGTACAAAGTTTCTTGTTTATGGGTTTTTCGACGACTGCCATCCACGCCGGAAATGAGCCGGACACTGCCACCGGCGCGGTTAGCGTTCCGATCTATCAAACGTCGACCTACGCCCAGGAATCCCTCGGGAAACACAAAGGCTTCGAATACGCACGAACGCAGAACCCGACCCGCTCCGCGCTAGAGCGGAACATTGCGGCCCTTGAAAACGCAAAATTCGGTTACGCCTTCGCTTCCGGAATGTCTGCGATCGACGCAGTGTTGAAGCTTGTAAAATCCGGCGATCACGTAATTCTGGGCGATAATACATACGGTGGAACTTATCGCCTTTTTGCAAAGATACTTGTAAATTACGGCGTCGAGTTTGACCTGGTCGACACATCGGACGTTAATTTGGTCGAAGCGGCATTTAGGCCGAACTCAAAAATGGTGTTCGTAGAAACGCCGACCAACCCCGTAATGTCGGTTACTGACCTCGCGGCCATATCGAAGCTGGCGCACGCCAATGGTGCCAAAGTCGTTTGCGACAACACGTTCATGTCGCCGTATTTTCAGCGTCCGATCGAACATGGCGTCGACATTGTGGTACATTCGACGACGAAATATTTGAACGGCCACTCGGACAGCGTCGGCGGCTTTGTTGCACTGAACGACGAACAAGATGCAGAATGGATAAAGTTCGTACAGAATAGTGTGGGCGCGATTCTATCGCCCTTCGACTCTTTCCTTGTTCTGCGCGGTACAAAGACACTTGCTATCAGGATGGAGGCCCACGACCGGAACGGACGGATCGTCGCGAATTTCCTCGCCGAACATCCCAAAGTGCAAAAGGTTTATTACCCGGGATTGTCCGGACATCCGCAGCATGAGCTGGCTAGCCGGCAGCAGTCCGGGTTCGGCGGAATGGTCTCATTTGAGACGGGCGGCCTTGATAACGCAAAAACGGTTTTGGAAAACGTCAAGTTGTGTACTCTCGGCGAAAGTTTGGGCGGAGTCGAGACGCTGATCTCGCATCCGGCGACAATGACACACGCGTCCGTTCCAGAAGAAACGCGGAGCAAGCTCGGAATCACCGATGGGCTTATCCGTATCTCGGTCGGCATCGAGGACGTCGAGGATATTATTGCCGATCTTGACCAGGCATTGGGTTAAAATCTTGTTCTTATCGACTATTTGGGTCGAAAGCCGTCTATAATGGCACACGGCTTTCATTGCACGTTATGGCATCTCTCGAAGTGCATGCAACTTCGCATGTAGGCCGCGTTCGTCGCGGTAATGAAGATAATTATTTGCTCTTGAACATCGCAGGGTCACGGGCGTGGACGAGCGCGCAAAGCGACGGTGAATTTGTCATCGAGAGCCAGAATTTTGACGTCGACGATAACGGCGTCGTCTTGGCCGTATCCGACGGGATGGGCGGGGCACTCGCCGGTGAAGTTGCGAGCAAAATGGCGGTCGAAAGCGTTTGCGAACGTCTGCTTAGCGAGGACATCGAAGAAACATTAACGCCCGAAGCCTACGATTACCATCTCGTCGCCAAACTCTACAACGCGACGCTCTACGCAAATCATCTTGTTCATCAGCAGGGACGCACCGACCCGCAGTTCCAGGGAATGGGCGCAACATTCACCGGCCTCGGCGTAACATCGAGAGGCGTCGACGTCATTCAGGTGGGCGACAGTCGCGCATATCTGGTTCGTGACGGAAAGATCTATCAGATAACTAAGGACCAATCATTGGTCCAACAGTTGATCGACGCTCAGCAGATCTCGGCCGAGGAAGCTGAGACGCATACTTTAAAAAACGTCATCCTTCAAGCATTGGGCGCACAGAACGAGATCTATCCGGTCTCAGCGCGTCTCGCTGCCAATCGCGGCGATGTCATCTTGATATGCAGCGACGGCCTTTCCAATAAAGTAGCCGCCGCTGAAATGCAGAGGATCGTCGTCGAAAACATCGACTCGCTCGAAATGGCCTGTGCGGAACTTGTTAAGCTTGCGAACGAGAACGGTGGAGAGGATAACATCACGGTCGTGATCGGGAAATTAATTGGTGACGACCTGCCAGAACCCTCGGGCGAAGATGTTCAGCTCGAAATGATCGACCTCGGCAATATCCACGACACCGCCGATCAAGAGGAAAGCAGCGACGAGGACACGGCAGAGATCGCTTAGTTCTGCCGCCATTCCGGAAGTTCTTTTGTCACCGGCCTCACGTAGATCGACGAACCCTTTACCTTTACGACCTCTACTTTTTCGCCCTCAATAAGCTTTATATCTTCGTTTTCCGGAAAAGCTGTCCAAACTGAGCCATAAACCCGGACCGCTCCTTCATTAAGAGCTCCTTTACTTGCGTTCGTCACTGTACCTATTTGTCCCGGTAACGAATCGACGCCCATCTTAATGGCATCCTCATCGCGGTGGAACAGATATTTGGCAAATATCGTTCTCGACATCACCGTGAGGCCGACGGAAATGATCGCGAAAATAGCGAACTGAATCGGCAGGCCAAAACCGATCATTGCTGCTATCGCTGCGCCGAGCGCTCCGAGCCCGAACCAAAAAAGCACGAACCCGAGCGTGAAGATCTCTGCAATGATCAGCGCAACACCGACAACGGTCCACGCTATCCATAAATACTGTTCCATACGAGGTTAGACGCAGAAATTCTAACATAGCCTCATATTCGGCGATGTCTTTGATGTTCTATTTCGCTGTGATAATCTTTGCTTCATGCTGGGGTGGCGGAATTGGTAGACGCCCAGGACTTAAAATCCTGTGTCCTTAGGGGCGTGCGGGTTCGATTCCCGCCCTCAGCACCACGAAATTCATCAGCTGAAGGGCATCGATTACGATGCCCTTCTCGATTCGTACATAACGGCAAATTTCTGCACAGCTAAGCGTGTTGCCGTTGCCACCTTGCGGCATGGAAGTCTTTCGCCCAACTCCATAGACGGCCTTGTTTCAGCTTATACATTTCCTGATCCCAAATCCCATAGTGCAAATAGATCGAGTCGGGCCCATTAGCGTTGATGATTGTTGCGATCTCGTGGCAGTAAGCTTCCGAGGGTTGGCGTCCTTCCAGCTCCGCCTTTAGATTCGTAGCGGCGACCTTCGCTTGTCGGACCGCCATATGGGCGAATTTCGGTCCCGTGAACGCGACCGCATCACCGACTGCAAACACATTCAGCATATCTTTGACCCGCATGAACTCATCGACTTGTAGGAAATTGTTCTCGTCCACGGCTCGCAGCGACTGGAACATCTCATGGCCACGAAATGGCGGCATGAGCATCAGCAGGTCGTGCTCGATAACATGGCCTTTGCTCGAATGGACCTCGTTAGTAGTAACCTCCGAGATCGGAATGTCGTAGAGAACATTAATGCCGTGTTTTGAAAATGCTTTTTCAAGCTGAGCACTGAAATGAGCTCCACCGAATGCTGATTCAAGCGATTCGGGAAAAATTACGCGAATGTTTACGTCCTCGGCCGCCATTTCCATTTCGAACCGATTCGCCAACGCAAAGGCGGTCTCGCAAACGGCCACCGGCAGCTTAGCACCGGGACAGAGTCCAACAACGATGTTTTTGCCAGTGAAGTCTTGTACTGCTTTGCCAAAACGGAGCGCAGGATCTACGCCGAGCAGATGATGCGACTTATCAAAGAATCCCGGTACGCGGTCAATGGCGAGTTGCGGTCCGGTCGCGAGGACCAGGAAGTCATAATTCATGGTCCCGTTGTAATCGTCACCGACAATATCGACGGTGCAGTCGTAGCGGTCGATGCCCGTGACATTCCCCTTTACGAAATGGATCTTCAGCTCGTTCAATCGCGCCTCAAGGTCGAAGCGAATGTCTTCGATCGAGGTCGCACCGAAAGCAAGCTGCACGAGTCCCGGATAAAACGTGAACATGCGGTTCGGGGCCACCAGCGTGATCTGGTGTTCTTTTCCCAATTCGGCCGAGAGTATCTCCGCCGTTACCAACCCGCCAAAACCGCCGCCTGCAATTAAGATCCTTGCCATTTTTTGTGTCCCTCCATGCTTCGAAAAGCAGTTTCATGCTGATGTAGTCGCAAGCGGTGTGCCAGCTTGATCGTTTGGTTTTACAGGAAAATTGCGCCTTCAGACGTGGAAAGTTTCGCGGTTTGTGCGAAAAGGTACTCGGATACGGCAGCAGATCGCTCACGGAATTTGCATATCTGCACTCAAAACGACCGGAACGCTGATTGCTACTAAAGGAATGTTCCAACTAAACCGCAAAGTTCACGAGGGCAATATGGGCGATAAGAAGGTGGCCG
>QHXS01000048.1:34298-60900 GCA_003223975.1 Acidobacteriota bacterium | reverse complement strand
CGCCAGAACCTGCGAAATTGGTCGAGGTTCCGGAAAAGGAGAACCCACCCCCTACGTCCCACCAAGGAAGGTATATGGATATCCATCTGAATCTCAGTGGTATCGCCTTAGGATCTGCGAATCCACTGACAACTTACGCGCGGTTTCACCACAAGGATGGTATCGAGGGCTCTATCAGTTTGACATACGAACCTGGGAAGGCGTTGGAGGCTCAGGAGATCCTATCGACGCTTCAAGAGAAGAGCAAGATTACCGTGCTCAGCTACTTTACGCAGCCCGTGGTGCATCCCCTTGGCCGGTCTGCGGACGCTACTTACTCAACTGAGGAGGATAAATGACCGACATTTCCCAATACTCCAAAGAACTCATCGTCTATGGCAACCGAATAACGGAAATAGGCCATGGCATTGCGGTAGGACCTCCGCCTGAGCCCATACCAGTACCTCCTGACCCGATACCCGTCCCTCCCGCCAAGGGTAGGGCGAAGTTCGGGTGGACATGGGCCACACCCCGAACGGCTACGAGCTGGGGTAACCCACTCACAGCAGCCGAGGCTACTGCGGTGCAGGGCGCTGCTCGGTCGTACGCTAGCCATGTCCTCGGGTGGGGACCGGATGAGTCGCTTGCTTCGCTACGGTCTTACTGGGACTGGCGCAAACCTGACCTCATGCTCCTCGCCAAAGCTCCTCAGTTCGCCAAGATACCCGACGGCAACCCGTCTAAGGGGGACCCATACGACGAGTGGGGTCCCTCACCTTCGGCATGGCCTCAGCTCTATGACCTCTGGGCCACCTACGTCAAGGAGTTCAAGCCCAAGCGAGTTATCCCCTGGTCAGAGTGCCGGGGCTCTGCACCCTGGGGGTTCTGGGACAACCGACCTCAGACAGAGGGAGGCAACCGATGGGCTGTCGATCACTACTGCAACTTCTGGAACACAGGCGAAGCCAAACTGCGGGCGGCATCACCAGGAGTACTGCTGGGCGGTCCCTACGTCGGTATGAGCAGCTGGGGCGTGACCGCCAATGGCACGAAGGGCACGCTCGACAATCGCGACCTCGCAATGATCTCAGGCTTCATGGATCAGTGCAAGTATGACTTCATAGCAGTCGATGGAGGCATTGATCTGCGACCTGGTTACAATCTGCCCGGTGGGACCCCAGAGCAACATGTCGAGAAGATGCTCGATGTATACCGCTGGGTTCGAGCAAAGACTGACAAGCCCTTCGTGTGGGTGGAGACCTATATGTCAGGGCTCGTCGGTACGACAGTCGTCAAGGAACATGCCCGGGCATGGCCCTACCTCCTCGACGAAGCGGATAAAATCGGCGGTGACTCGACATGGTATGCCTGGGGTGCCCAGCGTGACATGCCGGATATCGCCACACTCAACAACCTCGCAACTAGATAGAAAGGCTAACAATGACAGACAATTACTCTGCGGAGCTCATCTTGATGGGCAACCGCATAGTCGAAATCGGGAGGGCCATAGCGGTGACTCCGCCAGACCCAGGGCCCGGGCCAGGACCTGACCCAATACCACCGCCAGTGGGTGGGGAATTCTCCATGGTTGCCACTGCTGACAAGTTGACCTTGTCGAATGGGGTCAGCATGGTTCTCGAGGGCGATCACATCGCATCCTGGGGACATCCCAATGAGACTGTCTCGCTCAAGATCGTCGCTGATCGGGCGCTGACACTCCAGGTAGCTCTGGACTACACTCTGGCTGCGGAGTCGCAGGCAACGGGGTCCACACGAAACGTGAGGGTGGGTACTCAGAACAAGCAGCTCACCCTGGCGATCACCCAGGATCTCTGGACTGAGCGCAATCGTGAGTGGACATCCAGAGTCACATTCAGTGTTCCCAAGGGCGAGTCAGTCGTCTCCATCATCAACGACACCACCGCGGCATGGAGCAACTGGGCGGATCTCTTCGCCGTGGGGCTCACATCTTCGGATGGCACCTTTTCAGTTGTCGGCATAAACGTCGACCCTGGGCCATCCCCCATACCCATCCCAGACCCTGGGCCAATACCCCCACCGGTGCAGGGCGACTATGACGTAGTCGTCGGACGCGATGGCACGCTGCAACAACTGGTCGATCGGCCAGAGGCTCTGCAGCACGCCTGGAAAATCGGGGTACCCTCAGGTGCATGGCAGGGGCTGTACATGCTGAATAAGCTCTTCAAGGGGCTGTATATCTTCCTCGAAGATGGGGCTCGTCTCACCGGCGACTCTGGCATCGAGGGCTACGGCTCAATAGAGAACTTCAGGTTGTCCTGCAATCCACGCAGGGCTTTCGTCGAGCCAGTGGGTAATAAGGTAGTTGGAGAGGGCATCTTCTTCGACTCGACCCGCAATGACAAGACGGGGACCCGTGGTGACCCATCAGGTGGGGCTATCACCATCGAGAATGTGGTGGTGCAGCCTCGACCCGGTACCGGGAACATTCAGCGCAATGGCATCGGTATCTGGGGCATGGACAAAGTGACTGTCATTGGTGTGGAAGTTCACCACGCTGCTGGCAATGCGGCATTCGGCTACGGCTCTGCTGGTTCTCTGATCTCTATCGGGCATGCTCGACGAAACACCAGAGTGCAAGGGCAATACGCTTGCTTGCTGCGAGGCAACTTGCTTCACCACGCTGAGATCACCGCTGATGGCGACTCCGCTGACCGCAATGGCATCATTCTGGATCTCTTCCATGCTGATGGCGGCGGTATCTACGGGGATCGTGTGCAGGGTCCAATCCTCATCGAGGACAACCTCATCAACGATGTTGCCGGCCGTGGAATCCAAATCCTGAGAGCTGGGCAGCCTGACAGTCCGGTTCTTGTGCAGAAGAACCGGGTATCTGGGCGCTATGCCTACGGCCTGGGCAACGACCCCAACGAGGGCAATCCGAAGTCGGCTATTGCAGGCTACGGCGGAGGCCAGTGTTCCTCAGTCACGGTCAAGGACAACGAGGTAAACACCTCCCAAGGTGCCGGCAAGCCGGCTTACCAATTCGAGTCCTTCGACGGTGGTGACGGCTCTGGTGTGAAGGGTACCGGTAACAAGGGTACGCCAGCGAACTTCTACAACTCGCCGACAAACAGCCCGCCTTCGGGGTTCACAAGCTAGGCAAGCTCCTAAATCTTCCCTGGGATGAAGGACCAATCGAGTGATCGAATTATCGCACTTGAGGGGTACCATCATCCTGGGGAAGTTTTGGGATATCTCTCAAAGTCTTGTAGGTATGACGATCAGGTGCACGAATCATGATTGGTTCCGCTAAGTGATTGACACTGGTTGACGGGGATGATATGATTCTAATATCAAATCAAGGGAAAGGGAAAAAATGGGATATCGACACCCTGATCCTGAAATCCAGGATGATGAGGCGAAATGGGGGTGCACGATCTACTGCACAATCCCCCATTGCTGCACTCGAGCTGTACAATACGTCCGCGACGAAGCTCGTTGTGATGACCATATCATGGATGAAAGGGATTTCCGATAATGCCGCTGATCCTTTGCCCTCGATGCCCGAACTGCCGGGAGCAGTCCAAGCTCGAGATGACCGATGAGGAAGTTGCTGCGATGAACGCAGGGCAACTCATTCAAATCGCCCTCGAGCACTGGCCCGCCGAACAACGGGAGATGCTGATCACCGGAATCCACCCGAAATGCTGGGAAGAGATGATGGCTGAGGATGACGACGATACTCCTCTCGATGGAAGGATGGATCTGCTATGAGCTCAAAGAACTGGGATATCCTCGAGAACATCCACCGAGGGCAGGCTTGCGATGCCTGCGGTGCTGACTGGAAGCCAGTCGAAGGCCATAGCTACCGAGAACTCATCCACAAACCCCGATGCTCATTCTGGGCATGGATGAAGAAAGAAAGGACACAGTGATGGAAGGATCAATGCAGGGCTACCATCTCAAGCAGATGGAGTATCATCGCCGTGAGCTCGAGAAGCTGATGGCTTTCGGGGAGGATGACTTCGACGACGGCACGATCCTCTACTTCGAGAAGACTTTCACGCCGAGGCGGAACCCCAGGAAGTACAAATATTGTGCCATGAAGTCGGCAGGGCAATGGTACACCTGCGGTCCTCGATCCCCCGGGCCTTACACATGGGATCAGCTCGTGAGCTTCATGAGCGATGGGGTCGAACAGGTCTACATCACAGTCAATCCAGAATTCATGACGCTCGACGAATACCGAAAGGAGATGGAAGAATGAGTGACTACTACAAACAAATGGCTGAAACTAAATGTTCGCCAAGTGTTCCGCATAGACACATCATATACTTCTTTTCTGACGGAAAACTCTGGCAGGCTGCGAGCTACAAGTTTCACTATGAGGGTGGCATTATTGCTGCCCCCGTAGCCGAGGGTTTTCTCGACCAACCTAATCCCACCTATGAAGTAAGGTGTCTTCTGGGTGAGGCAGACCCCATAGTTAAAATAAGAGCGAGGTATCAATGAAGACCAAGGTAGTTATAGAATATGAGAGAACATGCCGCCGAGATAACACCGTATGGTATGTTCCTCAGGAGTTCCACGATAAGCCCAAAGACGCCATCATGATGAGCCGGGGAGGGGAAACCGCAGCTCGGAAAGGAGCTCTCACGGTGGCGTGGATAGAGGCAAGGCGATGCCCTATCTGCGGGTCTATCTCGTTCGACGAGCGGGAAGTTAAGGAGGCCTCATGACCCTGGATGAAATAGCTGAGGCTCAGAGGCAAATCAGGGCACTCCAGCCCTGCCCATTCTGCGGCTGGGTCAAGCCCGACACTGACACCCAGATGATGCACGACCCCAACTGTCCCCTACCCAACGAGCTCGTAAGGCTCGACATCCTGGAGATCGACTAATGCTAGAGACACCGCCATGGTGGATCAAGACTCTCATAGTTATCGCCATCGTGCTGGCCCTATTCTGGGCCGGTATGAAGACAGAATCAGCCGAACACTATCCAACACAGGAGAAAGTATATGTCAACAGTAGGTAAGACCATCAAGCTGAGCATCGAAGAACATGGACTCGGCCGGCGTCATGCCCCCGACGAACGGGATCAGGCTTATATGCTGGCCCCGCCCAAGCGCACCGAGCGGACCCACCGCAGCTGGTACGACAACGGCTGGTGGGGCGATCAGGGGGCCACACCAATGTGCGTCGGTTACGCGTGGGCTCATTACATCGAGGACAGCCCAGTCACCCACCCAAAGGCTGGCGCTCAGGTACAGCCTGAATTTCTCTACCACGCCGCGCAGCTGGTCGACGAATGGCCGGGCACAGATTACGAAGGGACCTCAGTAAGGGCCGGGGCCAAAGCGCTGCAAAAAATGGGCATCATCGGTGAATACCTATGGGCTCCTGATATGGCAGCTATAGCAAAAACGGTCCTCGAGCAGGGCCCCGTCATCATGGGCACCGACTGGTATAATTCAATGTTCGAGCCCGACAGCAAGGGCAGGCTGTCACTTGATACCTCCTCAGGAATCGCCGGGGGCCACGCCTACGTGGTCAATGGCTACAACGTGTGGACCAATCTCTTCAGGATCAAAAACTCATGGTCAAGGTCCTGGGGCATCAAGGGACACGCCCTCATACACGCCGATGACCTGGGGCGCTTACTTGCCGCTGACGGTGAGGCATGTATGACCAAGGAAATAGAAATCGTCAAATAGGCAGGCCACCTGCCAGAAACGACCACCTAACGCTGCCTAATAGTCAGGAGGCCTTCCCGCCGACCCCTACTAAATTCTACTGTCCTTGACAAAACTGCCGGCCTATGCAATATGGTAAAATAAGGTGAGATATAGAAAATAGTGCACATAAATGCGCCTTTATAAGGGCGCATATGTGACTCTTTATTCTATAACTTACCTATTGCAACTATCCATTCTAAATACCACGAGGAAAAACCAGCATGCCCAAAGACAAAAGGGACAAAGCCAAAGAGGATATGAGAATTCAGATTCTCAAGGAGTTGTCAGCTTCGGGCATGTTACCCCAGAACCGCATAAGTTTGGAGGTATTATACCTATTGCCACAGGACTTCATCGAACAATACACGACTCTCTTCTTTGAGGCCTTGCGTGAAGATGCGAAGGGCACCGACCTAGAGGCTCGGGCTGGGGAAATGACGCAGACAACACGAAGTGGTGCTGAGAAGGTAAAGGTAAGAGTGAGTGATAGGCGTGCCGGGGAAGGGGCGGTAGCTCGAGGTGCTCAGGGAGAGGGCACCAAACGCTACCGCAATGCTTGGGTGATTCGGAATGAGAAGGCTCTGAAGTTGAAGGGGGATATCGACCGAAAGCTCAGGGATGTCACCGAGGATATTATCGAAGGCTTGAAGCCGGACAGTAGACTAGCTGGGACCGGACGTCGCTGCAAAGGGGCAGGGTGTGGACGCTTCCTAAAGAACGAATGGAGGTATTGCCCTAGTTGCGGGGAATCAACTTCGAGGAATTGAAAGGTACTTTCGAGGACCTAGGATATTGACAGGTGGTTGGGGATTTGATATGATGGGGTTATCAAATAAAGGGAAAAGGGAGTGACCGATGGGAATACCTAAGGCTAAGGCCTACGATCCAGCTAAGGCTCGGGTAGAGGCCACACGACGAATGGTGGGGAATTTCGATGAGTGGCCGAGATGGCCTGTTCTCCCCATGAAAAAGGAAGTTTACACGGGTCGTGATAACGAGGATCTCGGGGTCATGGTCGAAGAAGACTCTGACACCTACAACATTTACCTGGTGAACCTCTTCAGGTTGAAGGATGTCGATTGGTCTACTGCTCCAGTGGTCAAGTTCGACACCATCGAGGATTTGATCGACAATGGCTGGAGGGTTGACTGATGGACATGGGTGATATAAGGGATGATATGGCTAGGGAAAGGATCGCTGAGATTGTCGGGGGTCTGGATGCGACACAGCAGATGGACCTGGCGGCTACGATCATCGCTGTGAGGGTATTCAATGAGCCGCCTTACACGAACATGAGTCAGATTGAGAAGAAGGGGTTCTTGCTCTTTCTCGCTGAGAAATGCTTGACCGCTGCTCTCAATGAAGAGGTTGAGCGAGAGCTGGCGGGGGCATGCTTGCACCTCTCAGAGCCGATCCTCCGCATGAGGTCTGGGTATCTGGGAGACTTGCCTGTCCAAGAAGTAATCAGGGTGTGTGGAGATTGTGGAATGGAGTTTTGATGAGGTCAAAGTTTATGGTATCGTTCAGTGTGGAGATGGAGATCTCGCACGCTGATGGTCTGAATCATAGTCCGAACTCTGGAATCCCTGATAATATCATGGCTGAGTTATCCGACTACGCCTTCGACGCTGTCGCTGCTGGGGACACGACGCTGAAGTCTTATCAGGGCAGTGATGGGTCCGTCTGGTATATCCGGGCTTTGAACAACGGGGAGATGTCCACCGAGGTAACTTTGGTCCCTAGAGTTGATCGGGAACGGTGACAGGGTCGATGGGGTTTGATATAATGGGGGCATGCGATCAATCGAATCCCCGATGATCAAGGGCATGAAGGGAATCAAAATGGATATTGAGGCAATGATCGAGCATGGGGGGAATTCGGGCTTGGCTGCCCTATTCCTCGATTACCACAGCACTCACCGACCGCACGACGGAACTACCTGGTTCCGCGACCCTGATTACGCTGGCCCCTGCTAGGCTATCAATCCTGACCAAATCGACGAACTCACCGACTCGATCCAGGATTTCATCGCCAATGTGATCTCCTCTATCCTCGACGCGGGATCTGAACGCGACGCGGTTAACGAATCTGACGATCTCCGCGACGCCATCGCCAATGAACTGAAGGGTTGGGTGGCCCGATGACTGAATTGACCGAAAAGCTGATCAGGACTCTGCGACGCGCTGAGTCTGAACATCTCGACGACTACAACTTTGCCAACGTGCAACAATCTTTCGATGAACTGCTTGAACTCGAGGGACTCGAGAGGGTATGGGTAGTCAGGGCTTATTGCACGAACTGGGCAAACAGGGCTGAGAACAACGATGACAACCGGGTCATTTGCTTCACATGCCGCGACGACTTCGAGGCTATCTGGGTGCACGAATACACCAACGACGATTCCACCTGGACGCCAATGACAATGCAGGACATTGATGCTCGACTAGACTCTGGGGTGATGGGGGAATGAACTGCTCAACCAAGGAATGCCCGAACAAGGCTATGCCTGAAACCACAAGTTGCGGCTGCGACTACTTCTGCGGCTGCGAGATCCAACCGCTCTGCGAGCCTTGCTACGATGCGATGGAGAGGGAGTCCTACGAGTGGATCGAGACGCTGGGTAATGCGGGATTCAACGCTTTCTATCTCGCACATCTGCCGGATGATGACATGAACGACGACTTCTACATCGGCTACATCCAGTCTCTGGTGAGAGGGTGAGGGAGGAAAATCCGCGGAATGGGAGGGGTGACAAGGGATGACGGGTTTGATATGATGAATTCATGATCAATCAAACCGCGATTGACAGGCATAAAGGGGCAAAAATGGAATCAAGGTATGAACAGGATGTCAGGGAGGGGAAGGCATCGAGAGGCGCAATGGCCGAATTGACTCGATTGACCACCCACACTGACGAATGCAACCGCAACCACACGACTGGGAATGACGAACACGACCGCGTCCACGATCCTCGCTGGGGATGCTGGGCTGACTTCGATCAACATGACCATGCTGACAGCGCTCTACGAAACGTGCTTTGCTGCTTGCAACATTCTCCTGAGGCTGGGGGGAGTGAATTGACTTTCCATCCTGACTTCATGAATCCTGGGGAAGTCTACCCCGATGCTGATGAGGCTGAAGAGGCCGCTGCGTTTGCGAGGATTTCTGAGTTGATGGAGGTCATCATCGCTTACCGATTCTCACGCGACGATATCACCAAACTGACGATCAATCACTCTCTTTGCCCGCTGCACTTCTGCGACTGGGCCGCCTGCTTTGACGACGCTGACCCGGAATGCGAGGCTATCCGCGCCATCTATCCATACGGACATGACACATAAACCGACAAAGGAGACCGAAGGATGAACTTGGCATATGGAATGACTGAGGAAGAATTGGTCTTGGAGAATCTTTCCATTGACCTCTTCAATGAACGAGGGCTAAGGCCCAGGAGGCTGCTTGATCACCTGGTTGAGCTCGAGGGCTTGCCCGGCTCTCAGGCCAGAGTGCTTACGATGGCTATGAAGCTCTTCAGGAGAATGGTAGATCAGGCTGCCGATGGCAGTGGGGGATATCAGGTTGTGAGGATGGCTCAGAATCAGGATTTGCTGATGCTGGCCTGCTTGCACACTGCGTTGATTTGGGAGTGTGGATGATGGCTGATGAAACCGAGGGGAAGAATGGGATTATCATGGATATCTTTGGTGATGAGGTATATCGAGATCCGAGTACGGGGTTTCCTGACACTCCGCCTCCATATGACTATGGGCAGGCGGGGGAAGTTGCGGAATTGGTCACGAAGTGCATGGAGGCTGCGATCAAAGCGGCTGAGGATGTTGCTGAAGCTTACGAACGAGATTTCGGACTGAGGGATATCAGGACTGCTCAGGGTGTGGGGATTGTTTTGGCGGGGATGTTGCACACCTTCCGAACGAACTCACATGCATACTCTGAGCCATGCGACGAGGCTGCACGACAACAAGCCTATTACTATCTGGAGGATTTTTAATGGATGAGCAGACCGTGAGTGGATCAAAGCTGGGGAAGGAAGAGTATACTCTGTTGGAGTATGCGACACTGAGGGCCGCCGTGAAGCGGGTCAAGCAGTGGGAGAAGACCGAGGCTAATAAGATGATGCGGAAGTTGACCGAGGAGAGGATTGCACAGCTTGGAGGGCGGGAGAGGATCTGGACTGACTTCACCAACATGCTGGCCGAGGGGCTTGACGAATTTTAACGACTCGCTCGATGACGCTCGGAGTTGTTTGAGGTCGATTGAGGGCTTCCGTAAGGCTCCCCAACGCGATTGATGGGTGATTTTAAGGCTTCACGAATCCAGAACTGAGGGAAGAAATGGGACTGAATGAGGATTATCATGACGAGTGGAACGATGCGATCAAGGAATGGAGGAAGGAGAAAGAACAGCAGGATAAGGCTAATCAGCTGCAGGAGTGGTGGGGAGTGATGGATAGTAAACGGAGGAGGCAGATGAAGAGGGCTGAGCGGAAGGCTATGAGGTCTGCGGTGTGGGATGGCTTTCTAGAGGCTTGGGATCCACGAAGGTGGGATTGGGTAGTGGTGATTTGTTGGGTATTGATGGTTGCGGGCTGCGTGGGATTTTGGTGGTTGGTCTTCAAAAAGGCAGTGGGGAGGTGATTGGGTGGATAGGGCCTGGTACGCGGAAGGTATCGTGAGAATGGTGTCCAAGTCGTTCGACAGGGTTGACCAAAGCCTCAGGAGTTTCTCAGGGTTACAACAATCCCGTCCAACCTCACGTGGGCTTATGAGAGCCCCGTCCTATGAGAGCTGGCCTCCAGCCACGGGTAACCTCCAACCACTTTTTGGGCCGTAGGCTTGGTCTAGGTGGGTCCGTCACAGGATCCGCATCTGGGTCTAGGTGGGACCGCGTCCACGACATGAAGGGAAGCTCCGGCAAGCGGAGCGTTCCCGTTCTGGATCGTCAGTCTTCGGCTATGCGGCGGATCTCGAAGTTAGAGGGGAATGAGCTTGGGGCCCAGTTTTTGCAGTGGTCATCCCAGAGCACATAGCCTTTTCCTCCGGACCAGCGTTGAACTGTTCCCGTGACTCCTTTTAAGGCTCCGAACCGACTAAGGCTCCAGTACACCCGGTCTCCAGGGAGAAATCTAAAGCTGTGGCGGTGGATCGATCCCTCCTCATCGACCCAGCAGCCGCAATCGAGTTCCGGAGCATGTCCGCATTCCATGATTTCCTCCTTAGTAATCTACCTCGTGGCAGATATCGTCGATGAGATGGCCACCCATGTTGAAGCAGCGGAAGTGCATGTCGGGATTCCAGTTGGTCGCGTCCATTTGCACCCAGAGTTCAGTGGGTGGAGAGACGTCGGGCACCTCGAAATCCTCATATGCTGCTTCGCTCACCAAAACATGCGGTGTTTCGGGCGGTTGGCATTGATCGGTCAGAACCGATAATCCCAGCGATAACCCGATTGCGGCGATTTTGAGATTCATGGTTTTTTCCCCTTGCCTTTGATTTGATACCCCCATTTTATCAAATCCGCGTAACCATGTCACCGTCCGGCGAAAACTTAGCGGTCCGAAAAAAAACGCCGATGAGAGCCCCGTCGCCCGAGATTTGGAACCATCAAGAGCCCCGTCGGCCGAGATTCTTTGTCCAGGTGGGACCGCCAGGAGACTTGTGTGTCCCAACGGGTCCGCTACGCAAACCCCAAGACGCGATCTTAGGGCGGACTAAGTGGCGCTCTGAAGGTGCGCGGAAGTGCGCGGCTTAGGGGTAGTTAACGCGGCATATTCGGGCGCCCAAATATAATTAATTCGGCGCGCCAATATAATTAATTAAGGTAGCCTAACGAAAAAATATTTATTTCGGCTTGACTTCTAGGCTCGAATTAAGGTAAAATCGACGAAACGAAGAAAGGACGAAAAAATGAACTTAACCAACGGCGAGCGAAAAATTGTCCAGACTGCTTTTGAGGTGATCCAAAATGCAATGGACGTTTTAAATGAGTACGATTTTTCGGACAAAATGATCCGACAAATAATTTCGCAAAATCGCTTGACCAAAGTCTAAAAGTGTGCTTTAATTGAGTTGTGGCCGAAACGGTCGGCCCCGAAAAAAGGATGAAAAAAATGGCTGAAAAAATGGCTCAGGTTCGGACTCCGAAGGATCTCGCAAAGGTCCTAAATATGGATGAAAAAAGCGTCCGCAATATCCTCCGCAAAATCACGGTCGAACAACCCGGATCGGGCGGGCGATGGAATTTGGAAGCTCGCACCACCGAAGAATGGATCGCCGATTTTGCCGCAAAAAAGGCGCGTAAAACGGTTGTCGCCGAATTGAAGTAACGGCGCGAATATTGGTTCGGTCGGCCGAATAAAAATCGGTCGGCCGAACCAAAAAAAATATTTGTGATATATGTCACAAAAAATAAATAAAAAATTTATTGATGGCGAACCCCCCGCGTCCCCTTCCGATCCCACCCCGCCCTGCCAATCCGCTCCGCGGACCATTCCGCACACGCCCAATGTCCCTGCCATCAGGATGTGTTCCAGAACACAACCCATTCCGCACGCCCCCTGTTCTCCCTCCACCCAAAACGAACCCCCATGGTCCCTTTAGTCCTCGAAGTTATTGACAACGGCAACGGGGTAAATTATAATGGGAATATGAATGCGACACAAAGGAATCAACATGCAACTACAGGACAAACTTCCCTCAATTCTCCAGGGATGGGGTGGACAATCATCCATCTCCATGGAGCGAGCGCTGAAGCAGATCAAGGGTTTAGTTGAGATGATCGACCCAGACCCAGAAGATCACCACCTCTACGACATGATCTACGCCAGCCTCGACGACATCGACATGATGCTCCAACACCTCGATAGGGGATAACCATGCCACTTGGAAAAAGGAATCCTGACAACCCTCCCGCCAACGCTTTTGAAGTTGCACGAAACGAGCCGGCACGGAAGAGGGACCAGAAAGCAAAGGAACGGGCTAACAATCCCAAGCCCTTCTACCGCAAACAAGACCCCAACTACACCTACGCCTTCGGCGGCAAGTGGAAGACAAAACACCCTGGGGCTATAGAGAAGCACAGCTAACGTCAGAAGCTGTGACGAAAGTCATATATTTTCCGGCTCGGGGTATTTGACACGAGCTTTAGGCTTTGATAGACTTTTATAGGGTTCTCCGTCGAGCGCTACTCCGGACGAAACTTTTTCCTCAGGGTCCACCCTTTAACTCTGGGGAGTTTTATTCAAAGCCCACGCATGGTGCGTTTCGGAACTTCCGCAGAAAGTCTCTGGGGAAGACGTCGGCGGGGTAAGCCTAACCGTCCGACGATTTGCTGGTGTGGACTTGACGGAGGACCCTCTTAGACCGACACAGCAAGAATGGAGGGGGTGTGGGATCACCTCAAGCCGCTATTGCCTTGATAGGCGGTATCCTGGGGTGTATTGCCACAGCCGTTGGTATCTTCGTCGCCTCTAGGAACTACGTCGCTCAGCAAAGAGCTAAAGATGCTGCCTCCGAGGCGAGGAGAGAAACGGCCAACTTACGTGAGCGTGCAGGAGCTATAGAGGCTCTGCAGAAGACCGTGACGAGTCAATCGGGTGTTATTGATGGTCTGTCTCAGGGACTAAAGGACTGCATAGTCCGAGATAACCAGAAGGCCATCGACATAAGCGATCTGCAGCAGAAAGACTACGCGAAGGCTGTGGAGATTGACACTTTGAGACGACGGATCGCTGTCCTGGAGGCACGATGACAACTCAACCCCCAACCTCTGGGGAGAATCCGATGGTGCCGACTTCCTCTAGGGAAGTTGATGAGTTGGTTGCTACAGTGCCACCCAAGGAAGAGGTGGACTCGCTGGTCAAAACACTCCGTAAGACGAACCGGAGGATGGGGCTGAGGCCCAGTGAACCCCGGCTGTGGTTCGCCATAGCGCTATGCCTATTTCTGGCAGTGATACTGCTGGCGCAGATAGAGGCTATATCTGAACGGAGCAGTCTGAAGGCTCAGTTGGCTGACGCTAGCGAGACTTCTGAGTGCCGCGACGCGATTACAGGCGATTTGAACATCGCTAAGGCAGAGGGAATACTTGCTGGCAATGAGGCTATTCTCCTGCTTCTCAACGTGCTGCACGATGTGGTCGTCAGGGAGCCGGTCAACGATGCGGACTTTCAGGCCGACACGGCTAGAATCACGGCTGCGGACCTCGCTGCAGCAGAACATGCTCGGATCGCCATTGATAGTCAGAGAAACGTACTAGCAATCTGCAAAGAATAGCCCAACTACGTTAGGCAAAGGAGTGAACATGTATATTGGTGTTGGAGCCGTAGTGCTCATTTTGCTGGTCATTCTGGTGATTCTGCTGCTGCGCAGGTACTAATGTTCATGGTCATGGAGTGGCCGGACGGTAGCAAACTGGTGGCTGAAATTCCGGTCGAACAGGATGCCATAGACGCCCTCCATGACTGCTGCCACGAGATGTTGGCGAGGGCCATGGGGTTACCCCGTTCCCCGATCCTTGAGAGAGAGTCTACAGGACGCCCCATTCCTTGGGATCAGGCTGCCCTAGAAGAAGCTGCTGTGTTAGCCATACAGAGGCTAGCTCGGTATAGGTGGATTAATGACGCTGGTTGAGACATATCTCCCGTTCGGGATACGCGACGTGAAGATCACGCCGTTTATCGGGGAACTCGGGGTAGGGACACCAGTAGATCTGCCAGTAGGGCGAGTCGTGACGTTCCGTGAGACGGAAAGTATCGAGCTTCTGAAGAGCGATGATCGCAACGTTGCCATGGAGGGCACCGGGGCGATGGTCGAGTGGGAGATTGAGGCCGGTGGCATCTCATTCGAGGCTTGGCAGGTCCTCACCGGAGCTTCCCTGGTGTCTGGGGCCGGCTTCCGTGAGCTAATTAAGCTCGATACCGACGTTAGACCGTACTTTGTGATTGAGGGACAGAGTATAAACGACGATGGCTCGGATCTACACATCGTCATACGACGGTGTAAGGTCAATGGGTCGATCGAGGGCTCATTCTCGGAGGGCACATTCCTTCTCACGAAGTGTGAGGGGCTGGGCATCGGAGATTCGACGGGCGAACTCTGGCGGATGCGGTGGAACACCAACACGACGGATGTTTTCGGAGGCATTCGTGCTTTGCCCAACACTATTCAGTTCCAGGCACGGCCGCTCACGATTTCGGTGGGCAACGTGGTGGGTGCTTCCCTGACACCAGCTCTTACTCAGCTAGTGGCGAACAAACTCCTGGTGAGTGTGGGGGTTGAGCAGGTTATTGCTCTGCAGCCGAAGGTTGTGAATATGAGGGCTCAGCCCCTCACCATTACTGGTGGTGTGGGAGCGCTGACGCTGGCGCCGAAGAGCTTTGCCATGACCGCGGTGCCCTTGCTGCCCTCACGAGGCATAAACTTGGCGCCTGCCACGGCTGCTATGACGGCTAGGCCGTTGCTGGTGGGCTCGACATCCACGATCGTGGAGGCTGAGTCCGGCACGGTCGAGGGTGGGGCGGTTATATCCACGCAGTATGCGGGCTACACAGGCACGGGCTACATCGGCACATTTGGTCTGACGGGAGACGTCAACCAGATTAACTTCTCGGCTGCGGTCGGTGGTAGTTACACATTCTCGATAAGGTATGCTCAGGGCAACCCAGCAGAGGGTACTGTCACGGTCAATATCCGAGTGAATGGGGCTATTGCTGGTACAGTATCATTGCCCAACACCTCGAGCGACTGGACGAGCCCTGCTAGATTTGCGCAGTCTAGTGCCATCACGATTCCGCTGACGCTTGGCAACAACGTCATCCGCATAGAGCACTCGGGGTTGGAGTACACATACTCAGACCTCGACAGCTACACGTTCACCGGCGCTGGCGGTGGTGGTACAGGGGGTGTTGCTCCGGTAGCTGAGTTCACGATGAACCCCTCGAGCGGAGTCGTGGGACAGACGATACAGTTTAACGACTCTAGCACAAACTTTCCGACGTCATGGGCGTGGCTGTTTGGCGATGGGGCTACCTCCACACAGCAAAATCCGACGCATAGCTTTGCCGGTGCCTCCACATACAACGTGCAGTTGACTGCCACGAATGCGACGGGGTCGAATGCTAAGACTCACAGCATTGTCATTGGTGCTGGAGGCGGTACCGGAGGGACTCCGGATTATGTCGTAGGCGTGAACGGGTCACTCCAGCAGATATTGGAGCTTCCGTACTCCTCGATTGCTGGTAAGCGAGTCTTGGTGCCGTCTGGCACTTGGAATGGGCCTACCGGCGCTGGTATTCTGTTCTACAACAAGGATTTCGGCAATGTCATCGTGGAATTCCAGAGTGGAGGCATCCTGCGGGGTCCTGGTGGCTCTGGTGTGGAGTTTTATGGAGGGTGCCGCAATCTCACTCTCGTTGGTCCAGGCAAGATACAAGCCTTGGGTAACTCGACGAACGCAGAGGGCATCTACCAGGATGCCAGCCGTACCAATAATGGCTCCCCCACAAATGGACTGCCTGGCGGTAATATCACGGTTGATGGGCTCACAGTAGAGCCGATTCCTGGCAGCGGTGTTATTGGTCGCAACGGGGTCGCCTTCTGGTCCTGTGACAAGATCATCATCCGCAACTGCACGATCCATGATGCCTCGGGCAACGCTGCTTATGGCTTTGGTGGTGCTGGATCAGGGATCTCCATTGGTCAGGGGTGGCGGTGGGATAGTAATGGTGGTGAGAGAGTTCTCATCGAGAATAACCACGTCTACAACCAGCTGGCTAGTGATGGTAACCCCTCGGCTGACCGCAATGGGATTATTCTGGACCTGTACCACAGTGTGGGTAACTTCGGTGACTTCAGCACTATTTATGGGAACCACATCATTGGTTCGGTGATGATCCGCAACAATAATATTCACGATGTCTCTGGTCGAGGCATTCAGATATTGTTCGCTGGGCTACCTGACTCCCCGATCTACGTTGACAACAACACGATCTCTGGACAATGGGCTCGTTATCTGGGTCCAGAGCCTGGGTCAGGCAACTTCTCAGACCCGCAGACGGGCATCGGGGGCAATGGTCGCGGTGTCCACTCGAATGTGGTTGTTACGAACAACACAGTCGTCGATGATCCTGCTCAGGTTCATCCTAGCTTCTTCTTCTTCGACTTCAACACTAGCCCAGGGGTTACTGGGTCGAATAACCATCTAGTCGGTGGTGGATTCGTCGATTGGCACAATTCGCCAGGAACTTCTCCTCCAGCGGGGTTCATCACATGAGAAACGCAGAACGACGGGCTCGATTTGCCTATAAAAATGGCCCTGGTGCTACTCCATGCGAACTGGATATGAGGTACTCATTCCTAAACGCTCGAGGGAAGCCGATGGTCGGTCGTAAGGGCAGACCTTACCAGCTGAAGGCGGAAGATGATCCAGACGGCTATACGGTTGCCCCGCTCGACCCTAGGCGAGCTACGAACGACAAGCAGATCCGCAAAAGGGCTCGTCGTCGAGGGGAGTTGCTTGAGGCTGACCTGAGGATGCTGTACAAGCCCGTCGAGGAGTGGGACGACGAGGAGCTGGCTCGAGGGCGCCCACGCGATGCCGGCGGAGGCTTCCGGGGCAAACAACCGACCTGGATCAGCAAGGCGTACCACGAGGAGATAATCCGACGGTATGAGAAGCTAGTCAAGACTGAGATGAATGTCCACACCATCGAGGCTCTCGGGGTGATGTCAAACATCCTCAAGAATGACAAGGTCGATAAGAAGGGCAAGCCTATGGTGCCTGCCGCGGTGAAGCTGGATGCTGCTAAGTTCCTGATCGAGCATGTCATAGGCAAGCCGGTCAAGCACATTGAGTCCGAGGTCTCAGTAACGCTGCAGGGCATCCTGGCTCACGCCATGGTGAACCCCAGCCAGACGAACTTCGACGAGTACGCACTCACGCAGGGGTACATTGACGCCGACGTGGTGGATGACACCATGGGGAGACACAACAATGGCACTTGAGCTGTGTGGGATATGCCATCAGCCTCGGGAGTACCATGAGAAAGACACAGTCCGCCATCAGTTCGACGTGGGCGGCAAGCTCATGGCCAAGGTCACTTCCCCTCCTCCAACCAGTAGTCGTGGGGTACCCAGTGGGGATCCCATACTGAGGTTACTCCTCATCCGAAAGGGTATTATCTCGGCAGATGATATAGATGCTGCTGAGAAGGAGCTGAGAGCGCTAGGAGTTGCCGGTGTTGGTCCCGTTGCCAGAAGTAGTCGAGAAGATACTCGAGTTGACATCTGATGCTGATGTCGAACATTGTGGTCTCTACACTGACGCTGGCGAGGTCATTCAGGTTCGTAACGTGAGCGAAAGTCCTCACGATAGCTACGTGCTCGACAAGGAGCAGGTGGTTGATCTATTTGAGACACGACCTGACCTGCAGATTGAGGACATCGGAAGTAAAGTGGGGGTGTGGCATACACATCCGTCGGGGTTGATCGGACCCAGTAGGGAAGATTTTAATACCAAGATAGAAGGATTGAACTACCTCGTAGTAACCATTCCCTCTGGGGAAGCCGTAGTATTCTAAAGGAGTTTACATGGCCATTACGGCAACAGACATTCTGTTTAAGCTGAGCAAAAATACCGGCCCCGGTAACAGCTCAGCGCAGGCGGATCCGAACGACAGTATCGGTGGGTTCATGTCATCCACGCAGATCACTGACGCAACCCTCCACAATCTGTTTGATGTGGTGACGGGTGACGAGAACGCTGCTTCCGATGTGGAGTATCGCTGCTTCTTCATCCACAACAATCATGGCACGCTGACCTGGGAGAGTGTGAAGGTATGGCTCTTTTCCGAAACGGCTGGTGGTGCATCCGCGGCCATCGCCATCGACGGCACGGGTGTCGTGTCAGCAACTTCCGCCTCTGCGCAAGCGGAACGAGTCGCCAACGAGAGTACTGCCCCGTCAGGAGAGACATTTAGCTCTCCCACGACGAAGGCAGGCGGGCTCAGTGTGGGCAACATCGGTGCTGGTCAAGCAGTGGCTATCTGGGTTCGTCGCACGGCAGCGAACACCGCCGCAGTAGATACTGACGGCGTGATCATCCGTGCAGAAGGGGATACGGCTGCATAATGGCTGATACCGTCTATAACGTAGCGAAAGCTAGGGTTGCCTCCGGCGCTACTGATCTTGATACCAGCACTCTGAAGATGTTGCTGCTCAAGACCACTGCTGCCGGCGCATTTAACCCTGATTTGGTCTCGGTCACTGCTCTCAAGGCTGTGTCTGGTGTGGTCGAGGCCGACTTCACAGGTTATGTCCGCAAGACACTCACCTCGGTGACTGTTACACAGGATGACACCAATGACCGAGCAAACGTCGACTCAGCGAACGTCACTTGGGACCCGGCGGGTGGTGCTACTAACAACACTCCCGTGGCTGCTGTCATCTATCATGACGTGGATGGCACTGACGCAAACTCCAAGCTTGTATCATACCACGATACGAACTTTGGAGTTACTGCCACCAACGGTTCTCCCTATACCGTCAATATTGCGGACTTTGTTCGGTTGACGTAATGGGGGCGATCAAGAACGCCATCGAGGCGATCTTGGCTAACAACAATCTCACTGATGCTGAGAAGAAGGTCGAGATACGTCGTATTCGAGGCGAAGCTCTTCGTGACAACATACCCAACCTTCCCTTCACGATAAACTTGGTGGGTAACAACTCCATCACGATCGAGACAGCAGATTGGGACCCAGTCAGGAATGTTCTGACGTTGAATCTCTCAGCGATCAGGGCAGGACAACCGCTACCGTTGGACAATCCATTCGTCTATGTCAACCCTCCCACACATATCGAGGACCCTGCGGGGACTGACTTGGTGCAGGAGATGAGAGATCGCCAGGGCAATCTGATAGCGACGAAGCGTTACAGAGAGGCCCCCTTGCTGGCTCTGAGAGCGATAGTCATAGATTCGGTGAGGAACTCATGACGACAACCACCGTATTTGCTGGCGCTAGTGACTTCTGGATTCTGTACTCGGCTAGCACTTACGCAAACTCTCGTAATGGCACTGGTGGTTCATTCTCGGCTGACTCTGGATCTGAGACAACTCTCTACGTTGGTCAGAATCAGTTCGGTGGTCCGACGTTCGAGATGATGGAGATAATGCTGGAGTTTGATACTTCGTCGATTCCTGATACTGACGTAGTCTCTGCTGCGGTACTATCAGTGTGGGGCGTGAACGACAACGATACTGGCGACTTGATGACCCTGGAGGCACGAGCCTACGATTGGGGTGGCACACAGGACAATGCCGACTGGCGCACGGGTGCTCAATATGCTGCCTTGACCTTGCTGGCTACCATGGCTCCGTTGACTCTCGATGCCGCTGCATACAATGTGATGACCTCCTCGTCTCCGAATATGGAGAATGCGATCAATGTAACCGGCTTCACTCGCATGGTGCTAGGATCGAATCGCTTTGCTAGCAATACTTCACCTCCTGGTGAGGAGTATTACCAGCTGCAGTCGGCAGATAACACGGGTACGACAAACGATGAGAAGCTCGTGGTCACTCATGCTGCCTCAGCTGCTGGGCAACCTACAACGAAGAGGTTTGGTGGAGTGCAGTTCTCAGGGTATCGTGCTCAGGGCAATCTGATAAGGAGATGGTAACATGGCTGCTACTGATGCACAACCATTCCCCATAAAGAACAAAGCGTTTCGTGTGGTCTTTCCCCTGCTGGATGCTGATGGCGACCTCGTGACAGGTGCCACTACACCAGATTCGGAGATCAGCAAGGACCAGGGAACATTCGTTGATTGCACTAATGAGATGACTGAGATCGCTACGACATCGGGTGTCTACTACCTCGACCTGACCGCCACAGAGATGAATGCGGATTGTGTGGTCATCATTGCCAAGTCGGCTACTGCCGGCATGAAAACGACGGTCATGACGATCTATCCAATAGATCTCAAGGAACCGACCGGGGTACCTGCGTATGGTGCTGGTGGTGCGGGTCTCGAGGAGATACTAGCTTGGATCATGGCACTGCAGCGAAACAAGCTTACTCAGACCTCGACAACCTCTACACTGAGGAACGATGCTGACAGCGGCACGATCGCTACATCAACAATTGCTGACGACGGTACAACCCTTACCAGAGGGGAATGGGCATAATGGGATGGTCAATACCTGACAAGGGCGAGGGTGTCAATGATGCACAGAGCGTCGTCTTTCAGGAGTACATGGATGTACTCATCGAGGGCATGAGTGGTCGCAACTGCGTACTCAGTGGGTGCACAGTTACGGGTGGCGCTGGCATGACGCCCACGGTTGCTAAAGGCGCCGTGCTGTCTGCTGGTGTCTTGTTTGCTATCGCCAGTGCTACAGTCACCATCGCTACCGCAGATGCTACATATCCACGCATAGATCTCATTGTGATTACCTCTGCGGGTGCTAAGGCAGTACGTGCTGGTACCGCAGCAGCAAATCCGAAGCCTCCTGCTCGCACTACTGATGATGTGGTCATTGCGGCCATCTATGTGCCTGCCAATGCTACCACGATTCTTACTACTCATAGTACTGACCTACGCATCATGCGTGGTCGGGTGACGCTGAAGGCAACTACTACGCCGGTTACCTTCAATAATAACTCCACCATTCAGACATACTTCACAGTTACTTTGCCTAGCGGATTATTCTTAGCGGGTCAGCAATTGCGGTGTACTTGTGGTGGGTCCTGGTTGACGAATACTTCTGGTCTTTCGGTTCTCACTCTGACGATTGCCTATGGTGGTACTACACTGTTCGCTGATGCCACAACAACACCAACTGCTTCTGCGGTTCGTGGTGGTTGGTACTTGGATTTCATCTTGAATGCACAGAGCAATACTGCTCAGCAGACTGCGGGGATTTTCACCACACAAGCTGCTGTCACTGCGGGTCGTGTGGCTCCTACGACGGGCACCGCTGGTATGTTGGAAGCGATTCCTGCTGCTGCTGTAGCCAATGCTCCAGTGGTTACCGCTTTCCGTGGATCGGCTGCTGTGGATAGTGATGCTGCTGACCGTACCCTGACTGTGCAATGGACCATGAGCGTAGCTAACGCCAACTCAGAAATGACAATGGACTTCGGCATCGCAGAATTGCTCTAGTAGGAGCGAATCATGACCATTGCCTATGTCGGAGGTACCCTAGCTCGCAATGGTGGGGGCGACTCCAACGGATTTACCTCGTCGGCGTTCGACACGACTGGCGCCAACTTCATTCTCGTGTCGTACTCATCGGGCGCCACAAGTTTGGAGACACTGACAGATTCCAAGGGCAACACTTGGACAGCGATGACGGCCTCTACCGCATCTGGTCGGCAGCATCGCTTCTATTACGCCTTCAATGCCACAGTCGGCACCGGTCACACCTTCACCATTACCGGCACCGCCACGTACCCCTCGCTGGCCATCACGTGGTACTCTGGGGTACAATCAGCCTCCGATCCTTTGGATCAACAGGCTCGCAATGGGCAAGTCGCACCATCAGTTACTGCGGGGCCGATCACGCCGACCGTCGATGGTTGCTTGATTGCCACCGGCTTCCATCACGCCGATGGCGTCAACACACGCACCCTCACGGGTGGCTGCACGATGGTCCTCGATGAGACCAGCACGACCTTCGGCTCTGACAATGGTTCTTATGGTCACCTAGTTTCTCAGACCACTGCTGCGGCAATCTCGGCAAACTGGTCAACCACCAATACAGTTCTCACTGAATCTACGATTGCCTCGTTCAAGCCAGCAAGTGGAGCACCTCCGCCAGCGAACCCTGAGCGAGAACTCGGCCTCATGATGGGGTCGCCAAGATCTCACATCGGTGCCGCACCGATAGGTGCCTCAGATGATGTAATCCCTGCAGCCACACCCGAGCAGGGTTTCGTGATGGGGGATTATAACACCCACATCGGCAGCAGCTATATGGGTGGACAAAGCTGGGCGAACCCGCCTGAGTTTGGCTTTGTCATGGGATCGCCTCTGTCGCACATGGGTGCGGCAACCTTAGGTTCTACTGATATTGCTGACCCGACAGCAGCCCTGAGGCGATGGAGTTTAGTTACTTGGCAGACACAAAACCTGCCCATATCGCCAGGTACTGGGTTCGATACTCAGGCTGAGCGGATGTGGGAAACAGGCATGCTGCCTGCCCCACCCATAACCATTCTCACTGCGGTTGGCAAACAACTCGACTACCGGTGGTCAGTACGGGCACTTGCTGGTGATCAGGATGATTTCCGTTGGTCGGTTAGAACTGTCCTCGGTGATCAGGAAGACTATCGTTGGTCCACACGCATATTCGTTGGTGACCAAGAAGACTTCCGCTGGCAGGTCAAGAAGGCTCAAGGCGATCAGCTAGACACACGCTGGTCAGTCGTTGGGCCCGTAGCAAAAGATCTCGATGTTCGATGGGGTATTCGTACAACCATTGGTGATCAGGAGGATTACCGCTGGGCCGTACGTACCACACTGGGAGATCAGGAAGACTTCCGTTGGGCCACAAGAACTAAGGTTGGTGACCAGGAAGACTTCCGATGGTCTGTTAGATCAATTCTCGGTGACCAGACCGATCTACGTTGGTCGGCTTGGCTCGATACTTCTGCAGTACGTCGCTGGTCGTTGGTGACCTGGCAAACACATTCTCTACCCATAGCACCGAATCTGCCCATCAATTCCAAGGGCGATCGTATGTGGGAGACCATGCAGTTGCCCTCGTACTTCGTCGGTACTACTGTTATCGGTAAGCAGGTTGACTATCGTTGGTCGATCAGGGCAATCCTGGGTGACCAGGAAGACCTGCGCTGGCAGACGAAGCAGATCACCTTCGACCTCAACGAGATCCGCTGGGGTGTTCGCACCGCGTTCAACGATAGTATGGATGTCCGATGGGGCATTCGTACAACTCTAGGCGATCAAGAAGATTACCGTTGGTCGGTTCGCACTAAGCTGGGAGATCAGGAAGATTTTCGTTGGCAGGTCAAAGCGCCAGTCGGTGATACCAACGATATCCGTTGGAATGTCAGGGCAATCATGCCTGACTTCAACGATATCCGTTGGTCTGTCAGGGTTAGGGTCAACGATTCTAGTGATCAAAGGTGGGCTGTTCGAACATTCGTCGGAGATCAGGAAGATCTACGCTGGGCTATCCGAACCTTCGTAGGAGATCAAGAAGATTTCCGGTGGTCGGTTAGGAGTCGCCTTGGAGATAATAACGACCTCAGGTGGGCAGTTAAGTCCGCTCTTGGTGATAATAATGATCTTCGGTGGGCAACCCGCATTTCCATTGGAGATTCCAATAACACACAATGGGGTGTTAGAACTAAGGCATCCGATACTTGTGACCTACGATGGAGGGTCGCTGCTACAGTCAGTGACTCTGCTGAACTGAGATGGCAGGTTAAAGCCGTCGTCAACGACAGCAGTGACTTGCAGTGGCAGGTTCTTTCTATCGCAGTTGTTCAGGATTCGGTTGACCTTAGGTGGGGCGTTCGAACAACCGTCAATGACCAAGAGGATCTTCGGTGGTTCATACGATCCCTCGCTGGCGACTCCAACAGTCTGGTGTGGACCACACGAGCTCTTCTGGAGGATCGGATTGATCTGCGTTGGCAGGTAGTTAGCATTGCCGCCATTGCTGATGATCTGAATCTCAAGTGGGGTACTCGTACCACGCAGGGCAATTATGCAGACTTCCGCTGGAAGGTATGGGGTTATGCTAACAAGAACCTCGATACCAGGTGGGCAGTCCGTGCTCTACTGGCTGACGATTCCTCGATCAGGTGGAACACCAGGGCTAGGGTCAACGACCAGCTCATCACTCTGTGGGGTATTGGTGGTCCCTTCGGAATCAACAGCAGTTTGGTGTGGAATGTCCGAAAGGCAGTTGGTCCTAGCTACGATCTGAGGTGGCGTACTGCTGGTCTCGTTATCAAACAACGTGATCTGCAGTGGGTTGTCAGGAAGATGGTGGGCGATCAGGTATGGCCTTTGTGGGATACAAGGGCAGCCATTGGTCGTGCGAGGGATCTGCAGTGGGGTACACGGACCTTCGTTGGAGATAGCACTAATTACCTTTGGGCACTACGCTCGAGGGCAGGCGATGCTGCGAACATCCAATGGAATCTCCATGCACACCTCTTCGATGACCTAAGTCTCAAGTGGAAGCTCTTTGGACAAGAGGTTCATGCGCTTGAGATACGTCTCTCAGATCATGGCCTGTTGCTGATTCGCCTCACGGACTTTGAGGACTTCTCTATCGAACCGGATGATTCGAGTGATCTGATCATCACAGTCAATGATCGCAGCGCACTACGGATTTTGTTGGATCACCATTTGGGTGATTTGGATATCCTATCAAGGACTCGATGATGGCGATCCCAAACAAATACGACATTGGAGATCAGGTAATTCTCCATGCTGAGACCCTGATCGACGACGCTCCAGTCAGTGTTACTGCGGAGTTCAAAGTCAAGCGTCCTGGGAGTGACTCCCTCGACGATGTGGCAGCGGTAGAAACTCCTCAGGGAGTATACGAAGGTCTCTACGTTCCCTACATGAGTGGCCGTCATTTCTACCGCTTCATCGCCACGGGAACTCAGCAAGGTCAAGAGGAGTTCTGGTTCGACGTAAGGGAGGCACATGCCTGACGCAAATGCTAACATGCCTGAGACTGAGTATGAGGTTGACACTCACACCACGACCATCTTCCGAAAGCCCAAGGGGCATAGGTTGAATCCAGGCGATGCGAAGAAGTCGATCTACACTGCAGGTACGGACGAACCAAATGCTGATGCCGATGGCGGCAGAAGTTGGACTGGCCAAGTATGACTTTTACACCACCTCCAGTAACTGAAGGCGGAATCCTGCGTAAGGATGCGTACTTCGAGGCGACTGGGTATTTTCCACACGATGCACAGAAGGAGGTACACTATGATCATCACAGGCACCGTGTACTATCGAACGGTAGACGGTGGGGTAAAACACTACTCGGTGGTAAAGAGTGTGAACCTACTGCCTTCCTCCGAAACAGACTTGGAGAACCGCAGCGAGGATGGATCATTGGTCCCAACTACATCGACTGCGAAAAAGAGTTTCGAGTTATCTATGATTCCCTGAAGAAGTTGGGTGTGGATACTGTCTCGCCCAAGTTCCTCAAGAATGTCGAGAATGGGAACATGCACATCGCCACTGGATGGGGATGGGATCTCGATTGTCGATCTGCCGCTACCCCCGAAAGTTTGGTCGGGGAGGGACTTGACTTTGTACTGCTTGCTGAAGCTGGACGACTACACCGATCAACCTTCACTGAGTATGTCAGACCCGCCCTCTCCGACAAGCGCGGTTGGTCTCTCATGTCTGGGGTGCCAGAGATATCTGCTGATATCTCGCTTCTTTATTGGGGATACAGAAGAGGACTTGATACAAGCGATAAGAAGCCGTGGAAGTCCTGGCGCATGCCCTCGTGGACTAACGACATCGTATTCCCAGGTGGAAGAAATGACCCGGAGATACTTGAGGCAGAGGAAGATCTAACTGCCGAGGAATTCCGCCGTCAGTACGGTGGAGAGTTCATCGACAAAGTCGGCCGAGTAATGAAGGAGTGGGATGACGCAGTTCACCTACGGAAAATCGTTTTCAACCCTGACTGGCCCGTCTACGCTGCAGTCGACTTCGGTTTCACGAACTACTGGGTATGGCTCTGGATACAGGTGGACAATTTCAATCGAGTCTACGTCATCGGAGAGCACTACTTTCTGGAGCAGGATACGGATGAGATTGCTCGTTTTCTTGCTAACCACCCTTGGATGTCGTCCTTGGTTGCATTTTACCCAGA
>QHXS01000048.1:0-34224 GCA_003223975.1 Acidobacteriota bacterium | reverse complement strand
CGGAGGAGAGGTTCAAACCCGAACCGCCCTAGTTCGCAAGCATCTCAAGCCCATGCCTCCTGACGAACCTCCGGAGAATCAGAAGGCTGACATCGTCGTCGACTTCAGTTGTAAGCAACTCGCATGGGAGATGCGGGAGGGATATCGCTGGCCTCGACACAAGACAGAACAGAAGAATTCAACTGAGCTGCCCATGGACAAAGACAACCATGGTCCAGAGGCTCTTAGTCGGTTCATCTACGGCTACTTCAGCATAGTGGACGAGAAGATTCAGTTGCCCACTACTCGACGTGCGGTAGTCGGAAGACGCAGAGGCAGGATGAGGTAATGGACATAGTTACTCCTTACAGTACAGTAACTCCATATATCTCTGGATTTCCGGAGTGGGTTCCTGACCTAGAACAAGCACGTATCGCCTCGTATGATCAGTACGACGATATGTACTGGAGTGTCCCGGATACCTTCGATATTGTGCTGGTTGATGAGGAGAATGAGGGCGGGCCAATCTTCATCCCGAACCCTCGTAAGATTGTGGACATCACCGCCCACTACTTCCTCAAAGGTCTGACCATCGAGGTCGAGGATAAGGACAAGCACAAAGATCAGCAGTTGTTCTTGGAGGATTTTTTTGCTCGGGAGGAGTTCTTCTCGAGGTTCCAAATCGCCAAGCTATCAGGGGTGGTCAAGGGTGACTGGCTTCTACACATCACAGGAGATCCTGAACAACCTGAGGGCAGTCGTCTTTCGATCAACTCAGTGCACCCCGGAAGTTACTTCCCTGAGTTTGATACCGATGACCTCAACAAGCGCACCGGAGTACGGTTGGTTGAGCTGCAGGTACACCCTGATGATCCCAACAAATCCATAGTCAAGATCCTCCAGTACGGATATAACGACAACGGAACTGTGTGGAGGGTTGAGGATCTCTGGGAACTCGAGGGTTGGAATGACCCTGAGAAAGCCACACGAATCTCAGTGATTCACCCGCTCGAGACCTTGGCGCCAGACATTCTGCAGATTCCAGTGTACCACTTCAAGAATGGGATGTGGGATGGCGACCCCTTCGGATCCTCGGAACTCAAGGGATTTGAGAGAGTTTTCCAGGCAGTTAACCAAGCAATTACTGATACCGATACTGGTATTTCTCTTGCTGGTCTTGGTGCTTACGTCACTGACGCTTCTCCTCCCGTAGACAAAGCGGGACGCGAGATCGCCTGGACTATCGCTCCGGGCAAGGTTCTGACTGTCCCAGGTCAGACCTTGTTCAAGAAGCTCGACGGAATCACGAACACGTCGTCGATTGAGAAACACATTGAATACCTCGAGCGCTCTCTCTACGAAGCCTCAGGAACGCCTGATGTCACCCTCGGTCGTGTGGATGTTGCTACGGCTGAATCCCCTATGACGCTGGCGGTCAAGTTCGAGCCGCTCATGGCAAAGATCGAACTCAGGGATACATTTGCGATAGAGAAGCTCACGCAGATGTTCTTCGATCTGAAGGTTTGGTTCAGAGTCTACGAGGGTGTGGACTTCGGGGATCTGAAGATCATTGCGAAGCTGGGTGACAAACTGCCCATCAACAGGGCAAAGCATGTTGAAGAACTTACCAATATGATAGATCGCAAGGTCATCTCTAGAGCGTATTTCCGCCTCGAGATGGAGAAGCTTGGCTACATATTCCCAGACGATATGGAGCAACAGATTCTGGAGGAGGAGCAGGCTTTCCTCGACATGACACTGCAGTCCCAGCAACAACAGTTCGGTCAGCAAGACCAATTGCCTGGACCTGGTGGACGTAAGACAGGGCCTGGAGCTACTCTTCCAGCAAACCAAAAGTCGAACTCGAACAACAAGAGTCGAGTCAATGAGTCGGATGGTAATGAAGTAGTTACCAAACGTTAACGGCGAGAGGCCATGAAAGGATACCCGTGATGGGTAAGAAAAACTTGTTCCTAGAAGACATAGTCATACGAGGTTTCGAAGACGACAAGGATAAGAAGGATCCTCCTAAGGGTGACCCGAAGGATGAGACGGACGATTCAACTGACGACGACGATACTGACGATACTGACGATGACGACACTGACGATGACTCAGGTGATGATGGGGACAAAGAAGATACTGCTGCCCTCAAAGGTGCCCTCAAGAAGGAGCGAGATGCTCGGAGGAAACTCGAGAAGGAAAATAAGAAACTGGCCAGAGGTAAGAAGTCTCTCGAAGACAAAGATGCTTCGGACCTGGACAGAGCAAAGAATGAAGCCACGGAAAACAAGACCAAGGCAGAGAAGCTTGCTGCGAAGCTGAAGCAATCAGCATTGGACAACCTCATTCAGAAGAAGGCAATGAACATGAAGTTCGTTGACTTGGATGATGCGCTACGTCTGATCGACCGAGAGTTGATCGACGTGGAGCAGGATGAGGATGAGCCTGACGAGATCACCATCGACGAGAAGTCGGTGGATGATGCGCTGAAGTCTTTGGTGAGCAAGAAGCCACACCTCATCGGTGAGACAAAGCCTCTTCCCAGCGGTTCGAAGTTCGGTGGCGGAAAGCATGGTAAGCAAGAACCAGATCCTGACGAAGCTCTGAAGGATAAATACCCAGCGCTTCGGATGGGACGTTAACCAAGAAGGGAAGCCTAATGGCTAGGATTGACAAGTACAATCCGGTCGGTAGCGGTTTCCGGGCGCCTCTCGCCGCTAGCTACACAGGAGCAGCTGCACCCATTGCAGTTGGTCTCAATAGCAGTGGTAGAGTGGTGGTCGGTGCCGGACAGTCCGGAATTGCAGGCGTCATCTGTATCCCGTCGAACAAGAATGCTGGAGATATTGTGGACGTGATGAAACACGGTGAACTCGTAGAAGCGGCTCTCGTAGCCGGTACTGCCTACACCGCAAACACCACCACTGGTGTTATTTCATCTGCCGCGGCATCAGCCACGCAGATCTACGTCGGCCATACAGTTGAGGCAGATCGGTTGGTGGTCAATGTTTAGTGACAAGCTACTCATCCCCAATCACTACAGCACCGATGACATCATCAAGAAGCTCGGTCAGGCAGGCGGTGGAGCTCGTGGTTACAACGAGATGGCCGACCTGATCACCGAGACAATTGATCATGTACCGTTGGCTGATATGTGGGCCGAGTTCTCTCGTACCATTGCTATGTGGAACCGTCAACGTTCCACCTTGGTAAATCTTCTTACGTTTGACGTATCGAACCCAATCGAGAATGTTCGATACCCAGTGCAGGAAGACTTCCAAGAAGCCTCGGAGTACGGTGAGCCGACCGGCATTCGCTTGGGCCCTGCGTTCCAAATGGGCTTTGACTTCAAGTGGTGGGACTTGGCTATCCGCTACACCTGGATGTTTCTCGCAGAGACCTCTTCGGAGCAACTCGCTGCGCTCAATAACCAGGCAATGGAAGCGGACAACCGGCTCCTCTTCACGAAGATCTTCAAGCGAATCTTCAACAACACCACCAACACGGCAACCATTGAGGGCAACTCGTTCAATGTGTACCCGTTCTACAATGGTGACACCATGGTTCCGCCCAGCTGGAAGAACATTGTCCACACCACAGGTCACAATCACTACTTCGGTAGTAACGGTGCCACTGTGGATGCGGGTGATATTCAGGCGATGATCAACCAACTTACCCACCATGGGTACAGCTTGGCCAATGGCTATCGTCTGATTCTGCTGGTCAACCAACAGGAAGGTGCGGTCATTCGTACCCTTCAGGCTGGTGTTGCCGGTTCTCTCTACACCTTCATCCCTGGTGAAGGCGTTGGTGGCGGGGTATTCCTTCCTGCGAACAGCGGCATTGTGGGCCGACCGAACATTGTAAACTACCCCGGTCTTCAGACCATCGGTACCTATGGTCCGGTAGTCGTGGTCGAGGAAGAGTACATTCCGGCAGGCTACATGGTGATGCTAGCTTCTGGTGGCGAACTCGACATTCGCAACCCGGTTGGCATCCGGCAGCACGACAATGCGTCACTTCGCGGTCTGCGCTTGGTCAAGGGTCGTACCCCTGACTACCCGCTGATCGACTCGTTCTACCTGCATGGCTTCGGAACTGGAGTCAGGCAACGTGGAGCTGGTGTGGTTCAGCAGGTCGTTGCCAGTGCTTCATACACCATTCCATCGCAGTACGCGTAAGGAGGCCTGACATGAGTAAAGAAATCGACCCAGAAAAGATTGCCTCGGGTGATCTTGATGAGAATGACATTCTCTATCTTCAGGACAGAGGCCTCCTCCCTCCACACATCACGCCTCTAAAGCGGGATCCGTTTACGGGTCGTGCTTACGTGGACGAAGGTGATGGCTGGGATGTCGTCAAGGGTTTCTCGGCGGAACAGCTCAAAGAGTTTTACCGTCGCAAGAAGAAAGAGGAAGAGGAAGGCCCTCCTCGCATCGGTGATCAAGGTGGTGTGGTCGAAGTTCGTGGATACGGAACCGAAGGCATGGTCGACGGTGAAGAAGCCACGGATGACGACTACGACACTTGGACCACCGAAGAACTCCGTGATTCACTGCGAGAGAATGAGCTCGTAGTGGGTGGGAAGAAGCAGGAGCTCATCGAACGGATGCGTCGGTTCGACAGTGACCAACTCACAGCGGAGGATCGACCCTCGTGAATCAAACCCCACATGAGCGCCTTCGTTTGCTTCTAGGTGAAAGCATTCCTGCTGGTAAGACTGATGCAGATACGATGTTCAGTAACGAGGAGGTCGACGATTTCCTCGAGACTGGCAGTACTGTAGAGGCCGCGGCATGGCATGGGTGGATGGCGAAGATGGCCAACTACGCGAACCTGGTCACAGTGAACGAGGGCAATGCCATGCGGGAGTTGACGGAACTTCACAAAGCAGCGAAGCGGATGGTTGACCTGTATGCCGGCTTTGCCCCAACCTCTGGACGGGGTAGAGCTGTCATCGGGGATATCCGCAGACAGAGGTCATCGAGATGAGCTGGTCAGAACGACAGGTACGCGATAGGTTGATGCACAAATACATTGACCTTGATTACATAACCATCGTTCTGCACCGGCCTATCTGGTCAACCACGGCAGCAGGCGGTAGGGTCATCACTGGAGAGACGGTTCTCGAGGCACAGAAGTTCTCCTTCATGCCTTTCAAGCGTCGTCTCACCATTGAACTTGCCAAGGCAACCCTCAAAACTGGCGAGGATGAAACGAGCCTCATTGAGTATGTCCTGATAGGGACGCCAGAGTCAGATATAGAGAAGAATGATTACTTCATCTGGACTGACGAAACGGTGTTCAACCCAGGACGCTTCGAGGTCAATTTCGTTCAAGTCAGGAGGCACGACCATAAGCAAGCCGGTATAATCTACAGAGGTCCGGATGCCACAAATTAACTGGGATTGGGGAGTCGATACCCTATGGCAAGGGCTGGATAATTTCAGCGAGAGGACGCGGCAGAAGCTAGAAGAAAAAGTTCAAGAATTCGCACCGAAGCTAGCGGAGTACGCCCAGGCTAACGCACCTTGGGAAGACCGCACCGGTGACGCTCGCTCGGGACTACAGTCTCAGGCGTTGATCACGAACGATTCCTTCGGAGTTTCTTTATACCACACCATGGATTACGGCATCTGGCTAGAGATCCGTTGGGGTGGTACCTACGCAATTATCCTGCCCACCATAGAGACTCTCGGTCCTGAGTTGATGAAAGACATCTCCGACATCCTATCAGGGATTATATACTATGATTAGATCATGGATATATGGTAAGATGACGGGCCATGCTCCTCTGACGGCATATGTTGGTAGTCGTATCTACGAGTCAAGCCGGTTGCAAGAGGTTCCTACTAAGCCTTACATCATGTATAAGATGTTCGTAATTCAACCTGAGATGATGGGTGATGACGTTCCAAAGGTCTACACCCAGAGTTTCCAGGTGTTTGTGCATGATGTAGTGGGTGACTTCCTGCGTATTGATGAGATCATAGGGGTGCTCAAGAATCTCTTTCTCAATGCCTCTGACAAGGCTGAGGGTGTGGAGATCACTCGGTGGATCGACTCTAGTGAAGATTTCAAGGACCCCGACATGGGGACCAACACGAGGTTCATACGATTCCGCGTTCTCTACAAGGAGGTCTAATGAGACTCAAATATAATGCTGCTTCTCCAAATCACAGGAGAATCATTCCAAACCCTGACCCCAACCGGACCGATGAGGATCCTGAGGAGTTGGTGTGGGAATCTGATAACAACTTCATCGTCGAGGTGCCAGACGCCCAGGCGAGGAAGTTGCTCGATGAGTTTCCAGGGGAGCTTGAAGAAGCAGCACCGGATGAGCCGGATACCCGTGGGCCGCGATCAATGCAGGAAGAACGCGCTGGTCAAGGTCGTGAATGGGTGGAGAAGCTCGACACCGATGAGGGTGACGATATGTCAACCGAAGCACCGCCAGAGACGGCACGGACTTCTCGGGCGACACGGACTACGCCGAGGGCGTAATCATATCGGTCACTTGATCCCGTGACGTAGGGAAGTAATGGGAATGATTGAATTGCGATGCCCCAACAAACTCCATGGAACTATGGAGGATGATGTCATCGAGGTTCGTTGCGATAGTCGTTGGTGTGGCAAGCGCCCTGGCATTGTAGTCATCCATCGCTTCTCGGTCAAGGGAGAACTGCTAGAAACGCTAAGGTTCAAAACTCCTCCACACCCATCTCAGGGAAGGAAACGAAATGGCTCTAACTGATCCCGTATTGCCGTTTGGCTTGAGGGATGTGAAAATAACGCCTATCAACACGGACGGTACCTTGGCTACCACGGTTGATCTCCCAGTGTCTCAGACATTGTCATTCAGCGAAGCTGAGGACTATGAAGAGTTGCGTGGTGATGATCGACTCGTGGCTGTCCACGGTAAAGGTCCGACAGTTGAGTGGGAACTTGAGGCAGGTGGTATCTCCATTGAAGCCTGGAATGTCTTCAGCGGTGGTACTATTACGACCTCGGGTACAGGCACCACGGAAGTCAAGGACTTCCTGAAGAAGATCACCGACACACGGCGATACTTCCGCATCGAGGGTCAATCCATTGCCGACGATGGTGGTGACGTCCACGTCATCATCTACAAGTGCAAGTGTGATGACACTCTCGAGGGCGAGTTCGGTGACGGTGTATTCTTCGTGACGCACTGTTCTGGTCGAGGACTGGGCGATGTGAATGATAACCTCTATCGCATCACTTGGAATGAGACGCAGACTGCGATTGCCCTTACCTCCAATGAAATCCAAGAGATCATCTCGGACGCCACTGGCGGTACATTCACGCTCACGTTTGCCGCTCAAACGACCGGCGCACTGGCTTACAACATCAGCACGGCAGCACTCACGACAGCGCTCGAGGGTTTGTCGAATATCGCCCCAGGCGATGTCCTCGTTACCGGTGGTCCCGGTGACTGGATCGTCGAATTCAAGGGTGTCTATGCCGGTGTGAACGTGGCCCAGATGACTGCCGGTGTGGGTTCGCTCACAGGTGGCAGCTTGACGATCCGCACCAATCACCAGGGCGGGTCGTAGTAATAAATCCCTGAGCATGGTTTGGTGGGCGGGCGTTTTTCGTCCTTTGGCGCTCGCCCACCGCACATGCTCACTACATAGGAGGCCTAGGAGCCCATGGTTGACAAGAAGCCATCAGTAAAAAGAAACCCTCGCGTAACACCGAGGAAGGAACCGGATCCGGGTGTTGCCGCTGGACCTACCTCTGCTTCACAGTGGAGGAGAGCGTCCAGTGGTGGCACCCCTATCCGTGTTCCTAGCGGCAACGTAGCATTGCTCAAGCGCCCTGGTCTACAGGCGTTTCTTGCTCAGGGCATGGTGCCCAATAGCCTAATGGGTTATGTCACTGCCGCACTCAAGAGTGGCACCAAGCCGAAGACAGAAGATCTGGATCTCAGCCCTGAGATGATGCGGGATATGATGACCTTGGTAGATGCCGTTGTTTGCCAGGCTTGTGTGGAACCCAGGGTAGCTCCGGTCCCCACTGACGCCAAGGGTCAGCAACTGACGCCCGAGTATCGAGAGCAGAGCATACTGTATGTAGATGAAGTAGACATCGAGGACAAGATGTTCATCTTCAACTACTCAGTGGGAGGTACGGCAGACGTAGATTCTTTTCGTGAAGAATCTGCCACTGCTATGGACAACGTATCGTGAAGCTAAGCTCTGGTCAGTGCGACCTAGTGCTCTGCTGGCGATCAAGGATGAGTACACAGCATACTGCTTTGACCAGGCTTGCGGTCACTTCGGTATGAGTGTGGAAGCTGAAATGGATGCTGTGCAAGGCAAGAATGATACTGAGAGAAACCGCAAGAGATATCAAGTTCTAGCTCGACTACTGCAGTTGCCTGATAAGCAACGCTTCCGTCCTATGAAACCTCCGGGGAGGTGATTCCTAATGCCCGATTATAATCTGGGTACTGCTAGTGGTTTGATCGACATAGATACTTCCGGTATAGATGCTGCTGGTCGTAAACTGACTTCTGCTGGAAAGCAGATGATCGGGTTCGGAACAGTTCTCACGGGCGGGTTCGTAGCATCTGTTGGTGCTGCTGCTAACTTCGAGAAAGAGATCTCGACCATCGCTGCAGTCACTGCGGCTGGTGCAGACGAGATTGATACTCTGCGACAAGCGGCATTGGACCTGGGATCTAAGGGACCATTCGGTCCTACCGAAGTAGCCCAGGCCTTCGTGGAGTTGGCCAAGGCTGGCTTGACTGCGCAGGAGGTCATCGACGGTGCTGGCACTGCGACGATTAACCTTGCCAAGGCAGGCGATCTGCCCATTGCTAGAGCAGCAGAGATTGCTGCCAACGCTATGCGAACCTTCGGCATCGAGGCCAAGGATGTCAATGGGATTGTTGATACCCTAGCTGGAGCAGCTAACCAGTCCACACTCGATGTGGATGACTTGGCGACATCTCTGAGATACACTGGCGGTATTGCTGCGGGGTTGAATATCCCTCTCGATGATGTTGCTACAGCACTGGCTCTATTGGGCAATGCTGGTATTAAGGGATCGACCGGTGGTACTTCTCTACGGAAAATCCTCATCGACCTTTCTCCAACTTCGAAGGTGGCTCGAGGGGAACTTGAGAAGCTCGGCATCATCACTTCGGATGGTGCTAACAGGTTCTTCGACGCTCAAGGCAAGGCAAAAGATCTGAGTTCAATCTTCACAATCCTGCGTGATGCCACAAAGGGTTTGACGGACGAACAGAAGATCAATGCGGTTACTACAGTCTTCGGCGCTCGAGCATCTGCCTCGGCATTGATCCTGATGGAGCAGGCTGGTCAAGGCTTCGTCGACATGGACGCAGCTATTGCTAAGACTGACGCGGCAACAGTAGCTGCCACACGCTTGGACAACCTCAGTGGATCCATGCGTCGGTTGAAGGCAGCTGTAGAGGCATACCTAATCGACGCGGGTAGCCCTTTCCAGAAGCAACTTCAGACTCTTGTGGAGCATATCACGAGCCTAGTTAATGCCTTGGCTGCGGGAGATCATGCTTGGACTAGGTGGATCTTACTAGGGACTGCTCTAGTTGGTGTCCTGTTTATTCTCATGGGTGCCTTTGCCTTGTTCGTCGGCACCATCCTCAGGTTCATAACCTCAGTACGAGCAGTCCTATCCCTGGCAAGTCTCCTGGGTTCAGGTCTTGGAAGTCTGGCTACCTTCCTTACGACAACTTTGATCGGTGGGATTCTAGTTGTCATCTTGGCTCTCATAGCCTTGGGTGTAGCTCTGTACATTCTTTACAAGAAGAACGAGGCGTTTCATAAGTTTGTCGATGCAGCATGGCAAAAGACGCAGGCTATTTGGGACAAGGTCCTGCCAGTCTTGTACTCCATCGGTCAGGCATTTATCTGGGCCGGTAAGGCAGCTAAAGATGCCTGGGATGCAAGTTACCCCACACTGAAGAGGACAGCTGAGATTATCTGGATAATCATCCAGGCAACTTGGGAGTTCCTCAAAGCTGTCGCAGGTGCCCTAGTCAGGGCTGGTCAGATCACTGCAGATGTTGCTGTCCGTATCGGTCAAGCCGTCGTGAGCATCATCAACTTCTTCCGCGACCTGCCCGGGAATGTCGCAAGAGATCTTGGTATTGCCTATCGAGCTGTCGTCGGATTCTTTGCTAGCCTACCTGGGCTGGCTGTACAGGGGTTGGCTGCTCTGGGCCAGGCTTTCCTGGAGGGTCTGCAGAAACTGCCCTACATCGTCGGATTCATCATCGGGTTCATCATCGGTGCGTGGCTCAGATTCGAGATCTGGTATTACACCACGATCGTCAATCTCGGCATCAAAGCGGCCGGTTTGTTCTGGCAAGGGCTGCAGCTTCTCTGGGACTACTTCCTACAGGCTGTTGGTTGGCTGATCAGCCATGCCATTGACTTCGCCCAGGCCTTCCCTGGTGCACTGCTGAGCTTCCTCGACCTCATCGGACATCTGTTCATCGACGGAATGACTGCTCTGGTTACCTTCCTGATTGGCTGGATCGGGGACATGGTCACCCGGGCCTTCCACTTCAGCACTGACTTTGTTGGGGCAATTCTACAAGAGATTCCAAAGTTGCCCGGTCAGTTGTCGGGGGTCTTCCTCACCATTCTGAGCAACACCGGTCAGTTTGTTGTGGATATGATTGCTAAGGCAGCTGAACTCGGGCTCAAGTTCCTGCAGGTTATCTGGGATAACTTCAAGGAACTACCCTCGCAGATCATCAACGCCATCAAGTCTACTGCTGACATCGCCAGTTTCTTGGTTCAGACGGGCGAGGATATCATCCGAGGCTTGATCAACGGTATCAAGAATATGGCTGGACATGTCAAGGATGCGGTTGGCGATGTCGTCAAAGGTATCAAGGACGGATTCAAGTCTGGCTTTGGGTTGTTCTCTCCGTCCAAGGTTACCACCGACTACGGTAAGATGATCGGGCAAGGCCTGGTGAGAGGTATGCAAGGTGAGCGAGACAACATGATCAAGCTCATAGATACCATGGAGAAAGACATCAATGGTATTACGTCAGTCCAACGCAACTTGAACTCCACACTGGATGTCGGTAGCCTTCTGCCGGTGCAAAACTCTGGGACTCAGCCTGTCAATGTCCAGAGCGGCAACAAGATTGACATCACTGTCCACAATCCGTCTCAGCAAACTGCGGAAGATTCGATGTTCCTCACTGCTCAGAAGCTTCAATATCTAGGAGTACTCTAATGGCCCTCTTAGTCAATGAGGAGATGTGGTTCGTTGATGGGGCACCTCTTTCAACCTGGGCGTATAGTGTAGAGTCCATCGGGGGCCGTCAGGGAATCCCAGAAATGGCCGGTGATAATTACCAAGTCCCCTACCGAGCAGGTGAGGTGTGGCGATCTAAGATGCCGGCCGCTCGAACCCTGAGCCTGGGCATGTGGATACGATCCACTGATGTCAACGGTTTGACTTCGAAGACTGCTACTGGACGACGCGCTCAGTTCAATGAGAACTTTCGTTTCCTGAAGAACATCTTCTACAACCGTGACCGACTGCTAACAGTTACGAAGAACGTACGATTCTTCAATGGCGTCCAGGCATTTACCACACAGGCCGAGTGCATATCGACGCTAGAGCCTCAGATGACTGGCCCCAACTTTGGTAAGATGGTTGTCGACCTGAAGATGGTTGATCCTTACTGGACCACTGGATCTATAACTACTTCGATGCTGCCTACTCTAACTGGTGTTACGATAAATAACCCTGGAGATGATTCCACACACCGTATGACTATCCAGATGACCCTCATTAGCGGTGGAGGCGGAACTACTACCATAAAGAATATGTCTTTTAATCCACCGCTCGCATTAAATGTTACCACACCGGCAGTGGGTGCTCCCTGGACTATTGATGTTGAGAATTTCTTTCTCAGTCGTGCTGGCGATTTGACTACGAACTGGCAGAACAGTATCTCTAGGGCTGGACCCTCAGCATTCTGGTTCGAGTTTAAGAAGGGTGATAACCTGATCACGGTAGACAGCCGTTTCGGGCAGGGAAGCTTTAATAACCTTCAAACTGCCTTCACTTTCTATCCTCTCTATATTTAGGATTACCATGGAAGACCTTGGGTGGGAAATTCGTCTTTATATGAACACTTGGGCTAATACTACATGGGACCAGCAGGACATCCTGCCCGAGTATAAGAGTTTCAGTTTCACCAAGGTGGTCAATGACTCAGGGTCTGGCTCGATAACCTTCGACGCGAAGTCTCTCACCCCAGCTAACCTCGCTCTGTTGGATAGAGATGTCTTCTTCGCGTTCTGCAAGCCTGGCAAGTATGGTGTGGATGTCAACACGGCCCAGGGTACGGACATCTGCTTTGGGTTCGTACCTGAGAGTATTCAACATATCATCCAAGGACCGAATAGCCATCAGATCACAGTCTCTGGTCCTGGCTTGGGTGAGATTCTCAATCGCTCCATCATTCTGCCCTCGAGCTTCGGTCCTCTATCGGGTGGGCCAGAGGATCGACCCATCTTCTCAGGCACACCTATCGCTGTCTATGAGACTCTACGTCTAGAGGCTACGTTAAGGAATGCCTCAGCCATCCTGGTTCCCGCCTGGTTTACTTCTGGGGGGACCATCATAAACGTGGACAGTGCCAACGTATCTTGGGACCCGGCCACCTTTATGGGTGTTCAGTTCCAGGTCAGGGCGGGTACTGGACTCTTCGAACTTCTGAAGTGGGCACAATCCTTCGGTGGCTTCAACTTCATGGTTGATTTCACTGGCCGTAACCCAGTTAGTACCAACATGTTTGCCTATCAAACTTTCCGTAAGGATGTTAGTGGCAAAGTAGGGTTGCATCTCGGGCGCCATGTTCTTCAGGCTGACAAGGTCATCAGTCGAGAATCGACTATGAGTGATCTCTGGAGCAGTTTCAGTGTGGGCCCTGATTCTCGCGTCAGTGTATTCAATGGAGATGCTCAGTTTAGATATGGCAAACGAGAGTTCTACTGGACTGATGCTGGAGATTATAACTATCCCGATGCCCTATCTATTGCAACTAAGCTTGCCAATAGCAAGAGGGCAGCTGCTCAAACAACCGCATTACACATAGCTCCCAACGTAGACTTCAAGGCTTTCATTGACTACGACGTGTTCGATCAGATTGTCTACGACAACAGTGAGTTAGGTATTCGAGGTTTGTTTCAGGTTATGGGCATCGCAGTTACGGTCCAGGATCAAACTGAAACACAAGAAGTTCTCCTTGAGACTCCGATACAAACTTTCAACAAGCGAGTTTACGCGGAGTTTAATAGAGCACAACAGAGATTCAAATACAGTCTGAGGGCTGATCCATGAGCGATATTCAATGGTTAACTCGAGAAGATGTGGGATTGATCCTACCGAACCGGTGGTCAAACATCCGCCCATCAACGACTGAGATATACTTCCACCACTCAGGTACCGCTGACCCGAGCATGCCCAAGAGTGTGGAGGCTTCGAAGCAACAGTGGCGCAGTATCCAACGCGACCACTTAAGTCGATTGATCCTTGACAAGGATGGCAAGCCCACATACTGGGCAGATGGGACTGTGAGAAAATGGGCAGATATCGCTTACAACATCGGGCTCGGCTACCGCTGCGTTATGGATGGACGCGGTCTCGGTCCGCAAGGCGGAGGAACCGGATGGCCATGGGATCAATGGTCAATCTCCATATGCGTCCTGGGCAACACGACGATCGAGCAGATCACTCCGGACTTGGAGGAGACTGCGGTCTTTGCTCTGAAGGAGATCAGGAGGTACTTTGGGAACGACTTGGTCATCAAAGGCGACCGCGATGTGAACAACACAAACTGCCCCGGTGATAATGCCTACGCAGCAAAACAACGATGGTGGGATCTGTCTGGGTCCACACCTTCACCGCAAGTACCCACACCCACACCACCAGAAGAGGATGAAGACATGGGCGCACCGCTCTACAAAATAAGGTCAGATGATCCATACGAGGCCTGGCTCGTTCGCTGGGACAATGGCAAGCTTAGCCACTTGAGCCCCATCGAAAATGCCTCACCAACATACTCAGCTCTCCCGACCTATATCGAGGACAACCGGGAGGAATACAAACGACTCGTCGTCGAGTCTGGCACGACCTGGCGACCGACTAAGTAAAGGAGAATAATGCTATCACAACTGCTGGCTCAAGAGGGTCAGATGCAAGAACCATTCTTTGAACTGGATGCCACGGTAGCCATGTTCATCAGTGGTGTGATCATCCCCATCTTGGTGGGGCTAGTAACAAAGTTACATGCGTCGTCGGCGCTGAAGGCGATTCTCCATGCCTTCTTGTCTGCGGTTGCAGGGTTGATCATCACGGCTACTGCGCTAGATGGTGTTGCAGTCTTCAGTCGAGAGTCTTTGGTTCTCGCCTTCATGACTTGGATCACCGGTGTGGCGGCTTACTTCGGCTTCCTGGTACCCACACAGATATCGACGAAGGTCAACCTGGCTACAAAAGATGTCGGCATCGGCCCCTCCGCACCCGATACGACTCGAATTGAATGATCAGGAGTTCTGTCAGTCATTCCCTAAAGGTCCCTGACGAATCCGCACCCGTGATGATGCGTCATCACATACTGCAAATGATCCTCAGCCTGAGGAATTAATAGGAATAAAAGGAGAAGAAGAATGCCCAAGCCAACAGACCCGGGAAGTCAAGGTCGACCCGACCAAAGCCAACCGAATCCAGCTGGTCATGTGCGGGGCAGTCAACGCCCTGACGACATGACTGAGGAGCAGTGGGAAGAGGAGCGCAAACGAGTCAATCGGGAGCGCTTCGTCAGCAAGCACGGCCGCGAGCCGGGACCGGATGACGATGTCGAGGAACAACCTCCGACCGGTTGATAACACACGAAGAAAGGCCCCTGGGAAAGGAATCACAACCCAGGGGCCCTTCTTTGGTGTTCGAGGTGAGGGGTGACCGACTACCCCTCGTCTAGCTCGATCTATTCGTCGTCGAGTTCTTCCAGATCATCGGCGTCGTCATCGTCGTCATCTGGCTCAGCGACCTTGGTCTTGCCCTTGGCGGTGTTCTTGGCGTCAGCCTGAGCCTTCTTCGCATCCTTCTTGGCATTGCTTTGGACCTTCAGCTTGTCGAGTGCCTCCTTGCGGCTGGACTCGATCTCGCCCTCCTTGACGGCAGCCAGGATCGCCTGAACCTGAGGATCCTTGGTGCCCGTCCATGAGTAGCGTGCCCGATTGCCTGGGACGATCTCGCGTTCGACGCGACCCGATCCGTCTCGTGCCATCTTGCGGATGAGGGTGCGAACTTCACGCGGCTTGTAGCCCTTGCCGGTCTGGCGCTCGAGGAAGGCGCAGAGTTCCTGAATCCCGAAATCCGGGGAGTCAGCTCGCTTTGCCTTCTTCTTGGGGGTGTCGTCGATCTCTTCCCCAAGTTCCTCGAGTTCCACATCGTCGTCGAGTTCGTCCACTTCGTCGACTACCGGTGCAGCCTTGGGCCTTGACTTCGTCTTTGGTGCCATCAATACTTCCCTTTGAGTTTGCGGGGTGCCCCCGTGATTTACGATGTCATCATATATCGTCGTCGATCAGTTGTCAATCTGAGTGATCTTTTTTGTTCTCGTCGAATAAGAAGAACAAGGTGATTGATCCGGTCGATCCGGTCATATATAATGGGCATCATCAATCAAGGAGCACTCAAATGCCACGGAGAGGAACTCGAGAAGAAGTCGCTCAAAAGAAGCAAGACAAGAAACTCGAGGCACACGCCCTGAAATATGGGATGACTGAGAACGTCCAGCCGAAGTACAAACACTGCGACTTCTGCGGTCGGATGATCATGGTCAATAACTACGAGGATGGCAAATCCCGCACCCCCAAGTGGCGTAAGACTCAGATGATCATCTGCCCATGGTGCAATCCGACATCAGTAGTCTCAGGCACAGTCACGAATCCCACACAGTACAAGACGGTGATGAGCCGAGTGATCGTGGAGAAACTTGCTGAGATGAACTTCTGCTTCAAGACACACAGCCACCCATTCACTGACCCCCAAGAGGAATGCAAGTGTATCGGGTGTGGGGCCAGGAAGTTGATGGCTATCCAGGAGGACAGGGTGGGAATATGAGCCTCTTACTCTGGGTGTGGCTTGCGTTATTCGTGCTCCTTATGATAGGGGTAGTTATATTTGTCCTGGGTGTTATGATTGCTGCCATCATAGGGGTGGTAGTAGGATTCTGGAAGGCCGCAAGACACCGCCGATGATCTACAAATTTAAGACCAAGCCGTACAAGCATCAAGTTGCTGCACTCAGGAGGTTGCTGAAATTACAGTTTGGTGGCGCTCTCCTGATGGATCCGAGAACGGGTAAGACCAAGGTCTGCATCGACTTCGCCTCGATTCTATACCAAGCTGACAAACTCTCGAGGGTACTCGTTGTATGTCCAGTGTCGGTGATCGACGTCTGGATAGATGAGATCAAGATGCACTGCCCAGCCAAGTACCGTATAACTATTTGGGACAAAGAAGGAAGGAAGGCCGTTGCCTTACCTCGATATGGAACAGAGTATCTGGACTTTGTTATCATCAACTATGACGCCTTCTCCACTCCTGGTGAGATTATCGGGAAACTTCCCGACGGAAGCCCCAAACGATCCAAGAAAAACGGTGGTCGGTTTGACGTGGTCAGGAAGCTGAAGGCCTGGCAACCTAACCTGATCATTCTGGATGAGTCGCATCGTATCAAAAGTCCCAGCGCTAAGAAGACAATGGCCGTGCAACGACTGGGCAAGGTGGCTGAGTACAAAATCCTATCAACGGGCACGGCAGTCACGAAGAAGAAGAGGGTATTCGATCTGTACTCTCAGTGGAAGTTCATGAAGCCAGACTCACCCCTGATAGCAGAGCACACCTCGCTCAGCTTCAAGAAGAAGTATGGGGTGTGGATTGATAAGAATGGATATCCGCAGTGGTTAGGTGAGAGAAATCAGAAGACACTTCACCGCCTCGTGCACGCAGATTCGTTTGCCGTGACGAGGGACGAATGCTTCGACCTTCCTGCAAACTTCCCACCGCAAATTATCCACGTTCCTCTCGAGGAATCTCGCAAAGTTTACATCGACATGGCTGAGGAGATGATCGCCAAGATCAAGACGGGCGAGATCACCGAGGCAAGTATTAAACTCGTGCTGAACTTGCGCCTCTGCCAGATCACCTCCGGCATTGCACGAACTGCCCCGAGCGAGAAATATCCCAAGGGTCGGTTAGTTCGCATCGGACAAGAGAAACTAAGGATACTCGATGACCTCTTCGAAGACTGGTTCGAACAAGAAGAAAAGCTCGTTGTCTGTGCCCGATTCCGCGCAGACCTTGCAAGCATTAGCAAACTTGCGAGAGAGCATAAGGTCGTGCCTCAGCTTATCTACGGTGGTCAAAAGCGACGAGATCGCACCAAAAACATCGAGACCTTCCGCAATAGATCCGGACCTGCCGTCATGATTATGAATCCACAAGCCGGTGCGTTGGGTATTGACTTGCGGACTGCCTCGACTATGATCTGGTATTCATTGACAAGTTCCTACGTCGACTACACTCAGGCCAAGGATCGCATCGCCCTCTCAGGCAAGGCCAACCGCTTCGTCTATCTGCACTGCACAGGCACCTACGATGAGACGCAGTATGAAGTCCTCCAGGGTGACGACATGGCAGTCAAGGAGATCATGGCATCACCTGAGATCTTGCTTCGAGGGTTCAAATAGCCTAGTGCGAGAACGAGCAATTTGACGCGAGAACGAGTTATTGATAATATAACTATGTCAAAGGGGCAGAAGGGACAAAGATGATAGTTGTTGAAGGACCAGACGGTGCTGGTAAGACTCAGTTAGTCATGAGGCTGTGTCAGCAATTCCAGATGTCGGTGGAACCAAGGGTGGTCGATTCAAGCACGAACCCTATCGGAGGTGTCTCGCTCAAGCGATGGGTCGATGAGGATCTACTCGCTTGGCCTCGGGCTGCGATCTATGACCGGCATCGCATGATCTCTGAACCCATATACGCGCCAATAATGCGGGGAAGACTCGCAGATGGGTTCGAAGATTCGATCTGGTTCATCCGTCAGTTGGGTCATTTCTGGAAGGCTCGACCCCTGGTCATCTATTGCATGCCTCCAGTCGAGGAGGTAGTTCGCAATGTCCTTCGGTCGGATACCGACAACGAGGCAGTATGCAAGGCAATCTCCAGCATCTATTGGATGTACCATACGAACTACTGCCAGAATGCCGCACGAGCCAATGTGATAGTGTGGGATTACACGCAAGATGTCTACGAAGATTTCATCCACTACCTAACCTTCATGTTGAAAGAAGAGTTCAGCCGCTATGTCAACGTCGCCAACCGATATTTCCCAGATGTTAGAAAAGCAGCTCCAGCTCCAATTGAGAATAATCGGCGACCCCCGAGACTTAGAAGGGGCTGAGCTCATGGAGTACATTCGTACGAATGTGCTCGCCCTAGAGGACGAACTGCACGAGGCCCTACGAGAGTGTGGGTGGAAGCCTTGGGCAACCAGCAAACATCTCAATCGGGAAGCGTTCATGAAAGAGATGGTTGATGCCTGGCACTTCTTCATGAACATCATGCTGGGCATCTCTCCAGGCATGTCTCCCGAAGCATTGGCTGCTGAGTTTGCTGAGAAGTATTACGCGAAGAATCAAGTTAACCAAGACAGACAACGCACGGGCTATGATGGTGTGGCTAACAGATGCCGCAACTGTCATAAGGACCTAGATCAGGCGGGCGTCAGTTTATACAGCCCCCTATATGCGGGGTCATTCTGCGACAGAACTTGCGTAGGCGAGTACGGACGAAAGGTGAGAGAATATGGTGCGCAGGATAGTTGATGAGAAGTACATCGTCTTCAATCGAGAAGAGTTTGATTTCTGGCATCTAAAGTATCTATCAGACATTGACATATGTGAACCAGTTAGAGATGCGGTAGTCATTCGTAAGCAAGATGTGTTCGCACCTCCAGCTCTAGATGCTTATGCCAACGCTATTCTGGTGGTGGTTGAGGCTTTGAAAGTGACAGGCAGTGAACCGGGCTTGGTGCCTAGATTGCTGAAGATTTCTGATTACTTCCGTCTTCAAGCGGAAGACGCCTACGACATGCAAAGGAAGCTACCCGACTAATGCACGCATACCAATTCCGTACCATGACTGAGATGCACGACAAGCTCTGTAAGACTTTGGTGTTGAGCACCAAGCCTGAGCTGGATGTCATCACGTCAGCTGATGTTCAGATTCACAACGTCATAGCCGAGGCTAAGTCAATGGCTTGGGAGTTTGATCTGAAGTGGTTGTGGTTGACACAGTCTCGTTGGTCGATGATGGTGCGTCAATACATACCGCCAGGAGAGTTCATTGAGTGGATCGAGAAGATCACCAAGCACATCGGAACCAAGGGCCGAGGAATTGCTATGCTTCGTACAAGAAGCGTTGCGGCTCGGGGTGGAGTCAAGAAAGGAAATCAAGAGACGAGACGCTGGGGTAGCTGCATGCTGGCAATCTCATATAAGGCTTTGCCAGCTCCTCAGATCACTCTCTACTCGCGGACAAGTTACCTTGGATATCTATCTGGACTCGATCTGTCAGTCGCTTGGTGGTGTGGAAGATACGTCGCCAACGAGCTAGGTATACCAGTCGAGCGCATCAAGTTCGTGTGGATGATCGAAGCGCTGCAGTATCACAACTTCAAGTCTATGGCATTTCTGCTCAACAACCCTGACCCTGAAGTTCAAAAGACCTTCCGCACATACATGATGAAGTCCGACCGCAAACTGAAAGAACTAGAGCTGCTGGACTATGTGGCTGACCGCCCGGCACTACTGCTCACTCGTAAGTGGTTGAAGAAAATCATCCTGGCAGATCAGAAGGGTGAGTCTCTCGGAGACATGAGTTACAATACCTACCGGCGGATCCGACGTAGATACCACACCGAAGTGTTGGGGTACGAGAGGGCGCAAGAATTTGAGGGGTGGAGTGTCTACAAGACAGGCCCGAACAAGGGACAGAACAAAGAATTCTTCAAGGCATATCAACCCCTTCCTAGTGTCACCGTCGATACGCTGGATTTCTCAGTGATCAGTATCCCATTCGTTGAGGGCGGAACTTATGGGGCGACTCTCATAAAGCCCTCGGAAGATTCCTGGCTCGATGATGGAGACGATGAATGATGATGACGAGTCTACTTGAACATACCTTCCCAGGTATCTACGAACATCTGGTGAAGATCTTCAATAGTTATTGGACTCACCCCACGACATCACTACCGCAGCAGGTTCCAGTCACGACCTGGCATGCCAAGCCCACGGATATGCCCTCCATTGAACTGCCCTTCGTAAACTACGAGGTGCATATTCCACCGAGTTCAAGGGAATTGGCAGTAGCGACTCAGGCAAATATACCCTGGGCTGAAGATCATTTCCAGGAACGAATCTCTGGTATCCCACACAATCCCGCACCATCAGAGGCATGGTGGCCATACGCAGTGCAGAACAACTCCGCACACAAGACGGAAGAGGTATACTCCCACACATACCCTGAGAGGTACTGGCCAAAGCATGCGGGCAAGTGGTACTACAAAGAGATTGAGATGTATGGGTTTCCGCACCGAGGAATTCGATTCAACTATGGAGATCTCAATGATGTTATCTCTTTGTTGGTGAGGGATCCATTGACTAGGCAGGCGTATATGCCAGTGTTCTTTCCCGAGGATACTGGCGCAGTGCATGGTGAGAGGATCCCTTGCTCACTAGGATACCATTTCATGATCCGACAAGGCAAACTGTACTGCACCTACACGATGAGAAGCTGTGACTTCCTGAGGCACTGGGCTGACGACATGTATATGACGGGGCGGCTCATGCAGTTCGTAGCAGGGCACGCCGATGTTGGTGTGGGATCAATGATATGCCACATAAGTTCTCTACACATCTTCGAAGGAGATGCCTTCACAATGTCCAACCTACTGGCGGAGATAGACGATGACTATGAACCAACGGCCTTCTAGACCACTCACTCTCATGGAGGTAGCAGAACTATATGCTAAGAGGTCCACCTGTTCTCGAGCACACGTCGGGGTGGTAATTGCTCATGAGGGAAGAATACTTAGTACTGGCTATAATGGTAGCCCAGCTGGGATGCCTCATTGTAACCATAGTGATGATCCGCCAGATTACCCGGGATGCAGAACTGCGGTTCATGCGGAGGCAAACGCTATTGCTTTCGCTGCGAAACATGGCATACGTCTATCTGACGCTGAGTTATATACTACATTTAGCCCTTGTCTTCCTTGTGCTCAGTTGATCATCAACGCCGGAATCTGCACGGTGTATATCAGGAATGAATATCGAACCCGGGATGGGGAAGATTTACTCGAAGCAGCTAGTATTGATATAATCAGGGTGTGACGATGATCGAAGTGGATGACGCAGAGTACGAGAAGATGCGCCAAGACCTGAGCAATGCGCTGGGCGACGTGGAGAAGCTGAAGACTCAGCTAGAGGCTTGTGGATTAGCTGCTCAAGGGGTCTACAGTGAATTGCCCAGGACTGCCTACGGATGGTCTTCTGAGTTCGAGCGGGTCTGCAAACTACGACGACTGTACGAGGCATGGAATGCGAAACCCTGACTGCACATTGTGCAAGCTGCATCAGACCACTGATGTCGTGTGTCAGTGGGGCTTTGGGCCGAAGGGCGCGGACATCATGGTGGTGTCGAGGATGCCCAACTCAGGGAACTATCAGTCGATGATCGAGGATGAGCTGGTCAACGCAGGGTTGGACTTAGGGAGGGTGTACTTCACCGCTGCCGCTAAGTGCCGCACGTTCGACCAGGATATCAAGAATCCTCAGGTCAAGGCATGCCGCCCATATCTCGAGGAAGAGATAGCTAAGATCAAACCGAAGTGGATCCTGGCTTTTGGAAACGAGGCGCTCTATGCGCTCACAGGTCATTCGGGTATCACGAATTACCGAGGTCAGGTACTGGCCCAACAAACACATAACGTGGTCGCTACGGTGGCCCCTGGTTCAGTTAACCGTAACCCAGGCCAGAAGTCAGGATGGCAAGCTGATATCCAGTTCTTCGTATCTCAGGTTCTTGGGCGACCCGACGCTGTTCACATCCCAAAGATCTCTGTTGTTTACACTAAACCCCAACTCAGGTCGCTGCGAAAGTTACTTCGTCGTTGCCATACCATCTCCTATGATATTGAGACTACCGGAGATACCGAGTTTAGTGATGGAGCAGCTATCGTCTCTCTGGCAGGCACATGCATAACCCATGACGGTGTGGAGAAAGTATGGGCCCTGCCCCTGTACCACCCTGAATCGCCCTGGCGAAATTCCTGGGAGAAAGTTCTGAAGTATCTATCCATAGATCTCTGCGAGATAAAGAAGCAGATCGCACACAATGGGAAGTACGATGCTAAGTGGCTTAGGCGCTTCGGTGTTAATATTGGCGTCACTTTTGACACTCTCTTGGCGGCTCACCTTCTGGACGAAAACCGCGTTAAAGGACTTAAGCCATTGGCTCGCATCCTTCTTGGTGTACCAGGGTGGGCGATCAAAACTAAGAACCTGCTCAATACACCGCTACGTATTGTACTGCGGTATAACGCTTTGGACACTTACTATACTTACCATCTCTATAAGATCTTTCGTCAACAACTGATCGAGCAACCAAGGTTGCTGCGGTTGTTCAAGTTGATGATCATGCCAGCCAACGAAGATCTCATCGGGACTGAGATGTATGGGATCTGGATTGATCGGGAACGCCTCGACAATGCCATCAAGATCTCATTCGACATGCGGGATGCGATAGACCAGGAGTTGATGAAACATGTCCCAGAAGCCGGAAGTATGGGTTGGCCATCCAGTTCAAAAGGAAAACCAGTGGAGGTTAATTTCAATGCTTCTAACTTCCTGCGATGGTGGCTTTTCGGCTATCTGGGTTTTCCAATTACTGAGAGAGGAAAAGAAAAGTCTGACGGTAGCTTGGGTGATCCGAGTGTAAGAGAAGCAGTGATGATGGATCTCAAGGTCTCGCAGAAGAATCACAAGAACTACGAAGTAATCACTCTGCTCATGGAACGAGCGAAGTGGCAGAAGTATTGCTCTACATACGTAACCAGATACGACGCATTGAGGGATGAGAATGACCGCATACATACCACCTTTAAACTCTTCGGGACTGTCACGGGACGTCTCTCCTCTGGTAAGGAGGATGCTGAGAAGATCACTGGAGGAAAGACGAACCTTAGAGGAGTCAATCTTCAGCAGGTCCCACGGGACCCTTTCATCCGCGGACTCTTTGGCGCCCCTCCTGGTTTCACCTTTGTCGAGGCTGATTTCTCGCAGGTTGAACTACGAGTGGTCGCTTTTCTCAGCCGAGACAAAACGATGCTGGGCATCTACCAGAGGAATGAAGATATACATACTGCTACTGCATCATGGGTACTTGGCATACCGATGTCTAAAGTTACAAAGGAAGACCGTAAGAAAGCTAAGGCAGTTAACTTCGGATTCGTCTACGGTATGGGAGCTAAGAAATTCGTCACTACGGCCTTCGAGAAGTACGAGCTCGTCTTCTCCATCGGAGAGGCGACTGATATCCGACGTTCGTTTTTTGAAAGATTCCGAGGGCTTTACGGATGGCACAACCGTCAGCGACGAATAGTACAGCAATACGGTCGAGTCCAGTCGCCCATAGGACGTGTGAGGCATCTCCCTGATATCTATAGCAGTGATCAAGGGGTCATGGCTGAAGCTGAACGCCAAGCAATCAACTCACCTGTGCAATCTTTCGCCTCGGATATGAATCTCATCTCAATGATCCTGGTCAACCGTCAGTTTAAAGAGCAGGGGATTAAGGGGACATGCTTAGGACTAGTACATGATGCACTCAACTTCGAAATCCACAACGACCATGTTCCACTGGCTCTTCCAATCATCAAGGATACCATGGAAAACCTCCCGCTCAAGAAGTGGTTCGGTGTTGATCTTGATGTCCCTATCATCTCAGACCTCAAGATTGGAACCCATTGGGGAGACGCTCGAGAACTAAAGCCGGAGGAAGTATATGACTTCTCGTTCTGAACACAAAGATGAATCTCGAGAGGAGATGCTCGACTGGTTGAGGAAAGAGTTTGGTAAGGACACCGCTAGAATGGCTGAGAGATTCATCGACCGTCCACACGAACATCCTTACGAGATAGCAGCGAGGATTCATCGAGAGATTCGAGGAACTAAGAATCAACATGGATTTGCTCGCCCTAATCGGGAAGTGATATGATGAGTACTGTGAATACGCTTCCACTATATGTCGACGATGGCAAGGTCATCACCACACACAGCATGATCAAGACCTTCCGTCGATGCCCGAAGCAAGCGGACTACAAGTATGTCCAGAGATTGAAGCCCAAGATAGGATCTCTTCCCCTCGAGCGTGGAACTTGGATACATGCCTTGCTTGAGGCGATGTACTCTGGCTCCAGCTGGGAAGAGAAGCACGCAGCATTGACAGTCAAGTTCAACGATCTCTTCGACGAGGAGAAAGAAACACTAGGTGACTTGCCTCGTGAGTGCGACAGAATCATGAAGGCATATCTCTGGCACTACAAAGAGCACGATTGGAAAGTCCATGAGGTTGAGTTCATACTGGAAACGGAATTTCCTGACGGGTCCGTATATCGTGGAAAGATCGACCTCCTGGTGGAAGACCAGTACGGGTTATGGATTGTCGACCACAAGTCACACAAAGTCCTACCCAACATTGGGTTCCGCCTCCTCGACGCTCAATCTGCATTGTATATTTGGGCGGCATGGAAGAATAAGATTCCAGTTCAAGGTCACATCTGGAATTACATTCGTACGAAAGCACCCACGATCCCATACCTTCTTAAGTCTGGGCAAAGGATATCAACGAAGTCAGTCGATACGGACTATCTCACCTATGTCAACGCCCTCAAAAAGTACAAGCTCAACCTCGAAGACTACCGTCGTCAGATACTCAGACTGAAGCACATGCAGTATCGACATGGTGAACTGCAGACCTCGCCCTTCTTCCGACGCGATGTCCTCGAGAAGGACACTCGGATGATCAAGCAGGTGGTCCAAGAGGCATACCACACCCATCAACGAATGCACAACTATCCTTGGGATATCCCTCAGAAGATCGAACGAGTCCCTGATCGTAGCTGCGGCTTCGGATGCTCATACAACGACATCTGTACTGTCGAACTATTCACGGGGTCAGCGGATCATTTGAGAAGAAAGAAGTATACCCAAGGCGATCCTCTCGATTATTATTACGACCAGGACAGTGACGAAAGGAAGATTCCGACATGAAGATAGGTCGGTTGATTGACATGCTCTCAGACTACGACCCCGATGAAGACTACGTCATAGCTCTGGAGGACTGGGTCAATGACTTCGTGGTCAAAGAGATCAAGATAGATACTGATGGCCACACTGTAGTCCTTGAGCTAGATAAGGATGAGTACTAGTGGCGGAAAAGAACTACATCGAGATTGCCAAGAAGAGGGTCACGCGGCCTCGAGATGTGGATTCATTCCGCAAGATCCTGGTCTATGCCCGCAATAAGAAAGGCAAGACCACCTTCTCTCTGTCTGGCGGTGTGGAGAATACCTTGCTGCTCGATCCTGAGAATGGCACTGACACGATGAAGGCTAGGAATCCTTACCGCTGGCCCATCGACAAGTGGCAGGATATGCAAGATGCCTATGGCGCACTGCGCACGGGTAGACTCTGCCCTGCTGACGTAGGGGGTACATCTCATGACCCCTTCACCTATGTCTCAGTCGATGGGTTGACGAGAATGAACAACATGGCCCTGCGATTTGCCATGAAGGTTCGGGAGGAGAAAGATCTAGATGCTCAGCCGGGCATGGTACAGCTAAAGGACTACGGCAAATCCTCAGAACTGATGAAGCAGATGCTACACAACTTCCACACACTGAAGATGCACGTCATCTTTACTGCGCAGGAACGAGTTATAACTTCTGGATCATCGGATGATGCGGATGATGACGCGGATCAAACTGGCATATATTATGTACCTGATATGCAGGCAGCAGCACGAGGAACCACCAACTCACTGGTCGAAGTGATTGGTAGATTGTACACAGTAAAGGTCCCGATCAAAGGAGTAGAGAAGACCGAACGAAGACTATGGATCGGTATCCATGAGAAGTATGACACTGGCTTTCGATCTGATTTCCAGCTGCCAGACATGATCCGGCGACCGACAGTACCAAAGTTGATTAACCTAATGTTGACTGGAGAAACAGCTAATGGCTGAGTCAGTAACCAAAGCAGTAATGGACTTCACCAACGTCAAAGAGGGCGGCGGTCAGTTCAACAAACTACATCAGCGTGCGGGTGGCTATCCCGCAGTGGTGGTCAAGGTGCAGGACGCTCCTTCGAAGAAGGACGATGTGATGCAGTGGCTCTTCACCATCAAGGTGGGGGCGGGACAGTATCCGTACTACTGCAAGCACGTCGAGAACCAACTCTGGAAGGTTCGCAACATCTTCGTTGCCGCAGGCATCACCATCCCGAAGAAGAGGGTGAAGGTCGATCCCAACCTGGTAGTGGGTAAGAAGATTGGGGTCATCCTCGAAGACGATGAGTACGACGGCAAGGTTCAGTCGAACATCCAAGCCATTGTGCCCCTCGCTGAACTCGACGACATCGGTACCGATGGGGATGACGACGACGTCGACGACGAGGCTGACACCGAGGACGATGTCGAAGAAGAAGCTCCCGTTGCCAAAAAGGCAGCACCAAAGGCCAAGGCCAAGGCAGCACCCGTCGTGGAAGATGACGACGATGATGACCTCGAAGAGATCGAGATCGAGGAGCTCTAGGCCAAGATCGAGGGGTGGTTCGGATGAGGTAGGGGTATCCGACCACCCCTCAACCCCGGAGGCAACATGGCGCCACCAACCAAACCTAGAAAGCATGGCACGATCTCTTCGTATGCGGGCAGCACTGTCAAGGACCCCTGCCACTGCGACAAATGCCGTGAGGCATGGAGAGTTTACATAACCCACTACAGACATGGGGTGAGAAGGAATGGAGATAAGAAGGTGCATCCAATGTTGGAGGAGTGATCGACACGACGACAACTGCGCACAGTTGCCTACGATCCTGCCAGGATATCCACTACCATCACACGCATGGGAGAAGTTGAATGGCCCAGCCAGAATCCCGTCTGAGTAGGAGAATCATGAACGCCCTCCGCCTGGAGGGTGCTTTCGTGTTCAAGGTGTGGGGCTCAGCGCACATGATGGTGGGGCTGCCGGACCTGATAGGGTGCTACGCTGGCAGGTTCTTTGCCTTCGAGACCAAGATGCCCGACAAACGTAAAAACACATCAGTCAAGCAGGACTATGTAATAGATCTCATCAGGCGTGCTGGGGGTATCGCACAGGTAGTCTCATCGCCTGAGGAAGCGTTAAATATCCTTAGGGCACTGGAAAAACGATCATGAGTGATCATATCAATGAGGGTATTCCGTCATCCCAGGGAAGCATAGGGAATGACTCAAATCGCTTCAAGTTGATCAATCGAAGTGATCAATATGAGGAGATCAAACCAAGAAGAACCAAAGTATCCAAAGCGTTGCCAGAAATGATCAAGTTCTGATATGATGATGCTATTGATGATGACTGAGATGATGAGGGGAGGTGAATATGGATGATGTATTTACAGTCGCAGGGTTGATTGCGGAGCTCGAGTGTCTGCCCCCAGATGCTCCAGTACTGATCACCATTGTCAAGTATCCGCAGGATAGTATGCGGCGTGACCTTGAGCAGTGGGGAATTGATTGGGATGAAGGGGATGATGTCGAAGTGGTACCTCTCGAGCAACTATATATGAAGGCTGGCTTGGTGCATCTTTGCACTGAGTTGACCGATTACTCAGAGGAGCGCAGAGAATACTTGGACCTCTAGCAAATTGACTTGGTTGATTAGTTCTGATACAATAGAATTAATCAATCAAATGAAGGGAAGAAAATGACAACCACAAAGGAACGCGACTGGATCATTCTCTGCGATGAGATCGACGATGGAACCTACGATGAGGGGCTCAACGAGATCGTGAAGACGATCAACATGAGACGCGAGGTCGTGATCCGACGCAAGGCACGCCGCCTGGCAGTCAATCTCGAGGCGATGGACAAGGTCATCCTGACGAACGGCATCAAGCCGAAGTACCTCGACGGGATCACCGGACACATCGTCAAGTTGCAGGGCGATTCCGCCATCGTCATGGTCGACGAGCTCCCCTCTGCGCACGCAGGGCGCCCCTCCAAGGGCAAGCAAAGCCGAAAGTATGTCATCCCTCTCGTTCACATCGAGAAGTTGGATGAGGACACCGGCTCGCTCAAGGATCTCGACGACGACGACTTCATCGAGGACGATGATGACGACGACACGGGGGATGATGAGTGACCCTCAGCACGGATGACATCATCCGAACCCCGAGAAAAAAAAGCTAGGTGAGCTATGCCATTTCGCTCAGCGAAGCAAAGGCGGTTTATGTTTGCCCGCCACCCAAAGATAGCCCGCAGATGGGTTAAGAAATACGGAGCTCGAATCTACCCAAAGAAGAAGAAAAAATGACCGAACGTAAATACCCTTGCCGCGTTGATGCGGTAACTGATGGAGATACCTTGCTCGCCACCATCGACGCTGGGTTTCGTGTCCATGTACAGTCCAAGGTAAGATTGCTGGGTATAGATTGCCCAGAATTATCTACGCCTGAGGGCAAGCTGGCTCGAGACTTCGTCGTGAACTGGGTGCTGAAAGCGACTGCTACTCTGGCTGATTGGCCCTTCCAGTTGCTGTGTACAGGTTATGACAAGAGGGATAAGTACGGTCGATGGCTGGGTGACTTCTACTTAGAATCAGGAAAGTCCCTGGTCAAAGATTTGCTAGAAGCTGGGCACGTCAAAGCCAAGTGAATTCTTTTCGGGAATGGTGCCAAGCGGCCACTACTCAACGGAGGATACATGGATGGGCGACGATTGTGTGGCTAGTGATCGTGATACCTGGGGTGCTATGGTGGAAGTATTCCATACCATTCCTGGTGTTCGTATCAATCTACGCCAACGTCGCAGGCCATTGGTCAAGCTGGCAAGCGGTGAAGGTCGAGGTGAAGCAAGAAGAGGCTGAACAGGAGATGAAAGATGAAGAGCGGGATACTTAAGATGCCCTGCCCATGGTGTGACATGAGGCGGTTACTCATAGGTCCTTTTTATGACCGGCGAAAGATAACCTGCCTTGAGTGTGGGGCTAGATTTAGGCTCAAGCCTAAGAGGTAGTAATGAACATCACCCTACGCAAACTACTACAGGACCCTCTCTACAAGAAGTGGTTCGCCAAGATTCCCCAGGAAACTTCGGTGGGTACTTTCCCCTGGCGGGTGTGGGTGCTGACCAAGAAGGGTTGGACCAAACCTAAGCATGACTTCAAGACATACCGTGAGGCATACAACTGGATCGTGCCGAGGATCAACGACTACCAGGACCTGGTGCTCTACAGCAAAGGCCATGAGTTCAAGCCACCCATCATCAAGTACCGTGGGAAGCGCTACTACTGGCCCACACCACCGGGGTACAATTGGTGTGGCTATTGCCGGCGGCCAACCGCATTCAGTATGTTCTCTCACCACCATGCGCTGACGCACATCGCTGATCCCATGGCATTTCGCTGCACCATATGCGGTGCACGTAAGAAGTTCCAGAAGCAGTTCGAGTCGAACCTCCCGGCCAGTTACTACGATCGGGAGCTGGCGCCTAAGGGAACCCCTGGAGGTACTAGCAAGTGACCTCGGAAACGGAAAGGTGACTAGAAGTGACTTTAGAATGCCCACATGGCCTAGGAAACCCAGCCTCCTGCGGAGACTGCATGCTGGATGGTTATGTTCCTCCGGTGCAACCTCATAGGAAGTACCTGGTAAAATATCTGGTGAGGGCTCAGTACGAAGGGCGCTGTCGTAAGTGCAGCGGAGCCATTGACGTTGGTGACTCCATCGGATACGCTTGGGAGGACGATCTAATCGAGATCGGTTGGTGCTGTACCAACTGCTGTGAGATGAGGAAACTTGAGATATGACTCCTGCTAAGGTTCATCGGTTTGCGAAGATCAGTCCATGCCTGCGGTACCGCTATGCCCTCGGGAGACTGTGGGACCTTAGCAAACCAGTCAATCTGACGTGGTGCATGCTCAACCCAAGCAGAGCAGATGGGACCAAGGACGATCCCACTATCCGCCGGTGTACTGAGTACAGTAGGGACTGGGGTTACGGTGGTTTCCTCGTGGTCAACCTCTTCGCTCACCGTAGTCCAGATCCCAAGGATCTCCTGAGGGTGGTAGACCCAGTGGGACCGGACAACGACCTCGTGTTTCGTGAGTGCATGACCACCCATCACTCAGTCGTGGCAGCATGGGGATCGAACGCAGAGCGCCTAGGGAATCTGGCCGATAAGCAGATAGATAAGGTGCGCACGCTAGCTGGGAATCGTCTGTGGATCTTTGGGATGACACAGGGAGGCAATCCCCTGCACCCCCTTTACCTTGCTCGAAATCGTCCATTAGAAAGATGGGAACCAGATGCCATCCGAAACTGATTACGCATGGCTTGCCGGATTCATAGATGGAGAAGGTTGTTTCCGGTGGGCTAAGGGGGGACGAGGAGTAGGTTCAATTCGTCTTACTGTTGGTCAGAAACATCGAGAAGTCCTTGACAAGATAGCCCGTATTGCTGAGTGCGGTCATGTCAACGGTCCGTATATCTCGGGTAATAAGTATATGTGGTCTATCTCTGCCGCTCAGTTAAGAAATCTTATGCCCAAGATCTGGCCCTACTTAGGTATAGTTAAGAAGCGCCAGTATAACAACGCTACTCTGGACCTACGAGTTGCGCGTGATCGACGCCTCGAGCGATGGCCCCGATGGTCCGCGGGGACAAGTAGTGGTTGACAGGGTTGACGAGATCTTATATGATGATCATATCAAATCAGGGGAAACCCCCCACGAACAAAGGAATCAGGGTCATGGCAAAGGGCAAGAAGGTACAGGAAGTTCCCGACGACGAGATCGACGACCTCGACGAGGTCGAAGTCGAGGCCGAGGTGATGGAGACGCTCTCCGCCAAGGCGGTGGCCACGATGTTCGGGACTGACGGGCGCACCTTCCGCAAGTTCCTCCGCTCGATCAAGGGTCGGGTGGGACAGGGCAATCGCTGGGCGATCGACGCTTCGGAGATCGACGAACTCCGCAAGGGATTCGAGGCTTTCAACAAGCCGAAGCCCGCAGAGGTGAAGGTGCTCCTCGCACCCGCAGATGCCGAGGTCGATGACTTCGAAGATCTGCTCGACGACGAGGCACTCGAGGTCGACGAACTCGACGAGATCGAGATCGGGTAAGGTTTCTCAGGGGGAGGTCCCTGAGGAAAGGACGGAGGGTAGGGGTTTTCACCATTTCCCCTGCCCTCCCTCCGTGTTATGAAAGGAATCAGTGGAGATGAATAGGCTCAAGCAAATCCTCGACGGTATGATCGAAGACCTGGAGGCCGCGCCCGGCAATGCTGGTGTGTCATACTTGGTTGCCGATAGAATGAGGAGGTATCGAAAAGAACTTGAGGGAAGCGGTCATTTGACCGACAGTAATGAGCCTGATAAAATGACATGAGAAGACCGACAAGGGAGCATGATGGGAAATCATGACGAAATGCTCAATGTAATCTCGCGTGCGTGGGGGAGGCAAATTGGGTATTGTTTCTTTCCGTATATCTCAGGCACTGCAGTCGATAAGACCGAACGAATCCAGAGTTACAAGGAGGGCAAAGCATTCAAGTGGCCGAAGGATAGACCAGAGATACTCAAACATATGGCTGCACATGTGGATGACGATCTTTACTGGTGCCCTTCCCTCTTCGAAGTACCCCGACGACGCCTGGAGCATGCTATGGATGAGCACGCTTTATGGGCTGACCTAGATGGGGTAAAGCCCAAGGACATCAAGGATTATCCACCGACTATCGCATGGGAAACATCGCCGGGAAGATACCAGGCGCTGTGGATTGTATCGGGGGATATCCAGGGCGCATCATGGCCAGGTCGTGAGAACCAGTGCATGACCTACTATCTCGAGGCTGACCTCGGCGGGTGGGATACCACACAGTTACTGAGAATCCCTGGGTGGCGTAATCACAAGCCCGAATACGTCCAGCAATATGGCGAGGCACCGCAAGGCAAACTGCTCTGGGCAGCAGGCAGAACATACCTGCCAGATGACTTCAATGAGTTGCCCGACGTGCCAGCAGTCACTGTAGTCTCAGACATCATCGAACAAGAGGTCGAGCGAGTAGATCGCCATGAGTTGTGGAAGAAGAAGGTAAGGCTCGGTGTTTCCAAACGAGCTCGTGACTTTCTCAAAGCCCCCGATACTTCGGGTGATCGCAGCGAGGTTCTCTGGGAAGTTGAACGTGAACTGGCTGATGCCAAGTGTTCCTTCGCTGAGATCATTGCGCTGGTCAAACATTCAGTGTGGAATAAATATGCCGGCAGGGCTGATGAGTTCAAACGACTGAGTACTGAGACTGCCAAGGCATTAGCTGAGCGTAGTGAAGATGTCTTACGTCAGGTAGATAAGTATGACGAGGATGAGGAGACTCGCCTTCAGAAGCCCACACCATTGCTGGACTTGATGAGAAATATCAAACCCCCCAGGTGGTTGGTCGAGGATATCCTGACTCAAGGGGCTGTGGGGTTTATTGCTGGCGAGCCAAAGTCTTATAAGAGTTTCTGTTCTCTAGACCTTGCGATCTCAGTCGCAACTGGAGTGCCCTTCCTCGATCACTTCAAGGTCATAGACCCCGGCCGAGTACTCTGGATGCAGGAAGAAGATCCTCTACCTCTGGTAAAGGTTCGCCTGGATAAGATCTTTCCCTCGAAGATGCTGGACAAGGTAGTCTCTGACGAGGGTGTGGTATTTTGGGAGCCTGCTCAGGAAATGCCCAAAGATCTGGCGGTGGATGCGTTCATCGGGAAGCACTTCACCATCAGCGATGGGGCCTGGCAGTATTGGTTAGATGAAGTTCTCGAGGAGGGTCAGTATAAACTCTGCATTCTCGATCCTCTGATGATGATGGCGGGAGATGTCGAGGAGACTCGGGCACAACAGATGACCGAGAAGATCTTCAAGCCTCTCAAACAGCTCGCTCGCAAACATCGCTCAGCTCTCATGCTAGTTCACCACCTGAGAAAGAATGACCCTCGGTTCCCTCAACGAGGCGGGCAGATGATGCTGGGCTCGATGGCGAATCATGCATGGGCTGAGGATAGTTTATATCTCAAGCGAGGCAAGCGAGGGGAACTCTATGTCGAGCAGGAATCCAAGAGCAGCACCTCGAGAGGATTCCGCATCACGAACCTCAACAATGCGGTGTGGCAACCGCAGGTAGTTCTACCTCCAGCTGAGAAACCACCCAAAGAACCACGAATTCGCCAAGCCAAGGAGAAAGGTCCTAAGCGAGAAGGCAAAGCCATTGTTGCCCTGAGAGAACTGGGTCCTGGTCTGCATACACTGAAGGAATTAGCTGATGCAGCTAGGATAACTCAAGGCGGAGTCTATAACCAGTTGGCACGAGCAGAAATCAACGGAACAGTTCAGAGAGTAGGTACTCAATGGCAGCTGAAGTACAACAAATCCGAGACCGCGTGATCGAACTGAAAGGAATCGTACAACAACTTGAACCCTTAATGTCCAGGAATCTGATTCTCAGGGCCCTCGACGCCGTCAATGAATCTCTAGTAAAGTATGAAAGGGAATCTGTAGAACCGACATTCGAATATCCACCTCACCCCACACCAACATGCATTCTGCATGGCAAACCGATCACTTGGGAAGATCCTGAGTGTGAGATCTGCAAGGCGCTCAAGGAGGGCAATTACGATGGCAAAATTGGTGCTCACGACAACTTTCGTAACGATTCTAGTGGGGGCAGGACTTCCTGAGACTCAGGCAAATCCTACACCTTTACCATCCATAGGCGACGCAATTTTTTCGCCAGCCTATAGAGTCTCGGGGACATACGTCGACCTT
>QHXS01000022.1 GCA_003223975.1 Acidobacteriota bacterium | reverse complement strand
AAAATTAAGATTCTTCAGCCAAAGTCTTTCGGCGGAAAAGATCTTACCGAATAGGCCGTTGAGCACAGAGACGTTGATGTTGTTTTCAGATTCCGGTTTGATGCCTGTAAGTTTCATCAGCGTTCGGCCGCCAAGAACCGGTGCGAAAAATGTGAAATTTGCATACGTCGCCCGTCCGACCTTGAAACCTGCCGTTTCGATGCGCTCGACGATCTGCTTTCGTGTATACCGAATGCGATGATGCGAAATATCATCCTGCACGCCCCACAGCCACATGAATGCCGGCACAAATATCAGCGAATATCCGCCACTCTTTGTCACACGATGCATCTCGCGCAAACCCGCAATGTCGTTGTCGAGATGTTCGACCACATCGAGAGCGGTCGTGATATCGAACGATTCGTCATCGTATGGCAGCGTCTCTGCTAATCCTTTCTGAACTGTTAAACCCTTTCGGCGACAGAATTCGAGTGCCTCATCCGAAACATCAACGCCCTCGGCCGATCCGAAGCGAGCTAACATCTCAAGATTTGCTCCAGTTCCACACCCCACGTCCAAGATCTTTGGACTTTGGGCCTGGGACTTTACACTTTGAACTATCGTTTCGAGAAACGATTCAAGAATCGCTCGCCGCCCGACGAACCACCAATGCGAGTCCTCTACGCGGTCCATTATCGCGTAGGTGTGCTGCTGCATTTCCTGTGGTAATGCCGTGCTCATAGATAAAGTATGCTATTTCTGCCGCAATCCAAGCAATTCACTCGCGCGCGGGCCCGGATTGTTGATCGCGTCGAGACCGTAGCTTTCGCTCAGGCGTTGGTTAATTCCCGCCTCGTTCAGAAAACAGCCTTTCTCGATATCGCGGCCGAGGATCATTAGGCCAAGCCCTTCTTCGATATATTCGTCGAGTGCGATACAAAGCATGTAGTCGCCTGAAATGCGGTGCGCTTCGAGCTCGAGTTCGTAAAGCGTCGGGTCGAAAACGCTAAGAGGATTTACATCGGAATCCGAAAAGCTCGAGATCGTCTGGGCGAAATCGTAAGCATGGCGGCCCTCGTGAACAAAAGTCCCTTCGCAGCCGCGTTGCCCGCCCGTGTCGATCGTCTCTTCGGCGATCGCGATATAGATCTCGCCAAGCGCCTCGCCGATGCTCAGCCTTTCATCTGCGATCCTGTCGTTCGTGTCGCCGGCATCGATCAATCCTGTCACGCCCGAGGCGTTGATCTCCTTAACAGGACGAACGCGAACGAGCATTTGGGATTCGAGAATCCGTTTCGCGATATCTTTCTGAAGGTCGTTGCCTTTGCCTAGGATCGTCGCAAAACCATCCTCGACCGACTTCCGATATTTCTTTGCAATGCCCTTGTCGAACTTCATAGCTTTCCGAAGCCGCACCAACTGTTTTGGTTATGCCAGATTATCTCAACATCCTCAGCCTTGACCTCGTCCCACCACTCCTCGAATTCTTCCTTCGAGATATAGAACGCGGTTGGCGCGACGAGATGGTCGAATACGATGTTGTGCTGCTCGCGCCAGCCGAACGTGCCGAGGTGGTTTAAGTAGTCGTTATAAAAGAGTCGTTTCGCGATAGGCTTTGCAACGATATTTGCGGGGCGGTAAACAAGCTTTGTCGATAGGAAAACACTAAGTGTCGGCAGCTTCGAAAGCTGATATAGCACCGGCTGGCTGATCTTTGAAGTAAAACCTTCACGTATCGGGTTTACGTATTTAGTTATCCATTCGTTGTTCTCAGCTCCGTAAACCCAAGCAGAAATATGTCCGCCTTTTTTTACTTTTCCGGCAAGGGAAATAAAGGCCTTTTTCGGATCCGGCGTGTGATGCAAAACGCCGATCGAAAAAGCGTAATCAAAAACTTTCTTAAACGGTAATTTAAAGATGTCGCACTGAACGATATGAGCGTTCGGTAGACTTCGAGTCGCCGCGAACGCCGATTCGACACCGTCGCCGAGATCGATCCCAACGACCTCTTTCGCACCCCATTCCGCTGCGAGCTTCGTGTGACGGCCTTTACCGCAGCCGCCTTCGAGTACGACCTTTTCCTTAAAAAATTCTTTTTTGACGGGCTGAAGCCACCCAAGGAATTGTTCGTTGTATTTCGGGTCCTCTTGGGTAAAGTTCGTCCACTGCCAGCCGAAGTTCTCGGCCGTTGCGGCCTTATCCGATTCGATCTTGCCGAGGTCGGCGAAACGCGGCACACCGCGCATCACTTTGTATTCCCGCGAGCATTTCTTGCACGAAAGCACACCTTCAATGATCTCGCTGCCTTCGTACTGCGATGCGTACGCGAGCAAAATATCACCGCCGCAGGTCGGGCATGCGAGCATGTCTAATAAACGTTCTTTCATTTGGTTACAGCGGCTTGAAACTGCTCGTATTCTTTCAAGGGAAATGGTTGCCGCCAGTTGAACTCGAACTCATCCGTGGTGCGGTCTTCGTAGAGCTGCTCGAAGGTCTCCGCGAACGCCGCGACCACAACACCGACCGTCCCGACGTGTTCGAAAACAAGCTCGCGGTCCGAGGTCTTACGGTTCTCGCCGGGATATTTATAGATCTCCAGGGTAAGTTTTTGGCCGTTACGCAGGAAGTGAAAATCGAACTCTTCGGGGTCGCGGTTCCATTTCAGCGTGTATTCGTTCTCGGGCGAATTCGCGTCCGCGAGAGAGGCGAGTATCTGCATTAGCCCCGGCAACGCCCGGGCATGTGGAGCGTGGGCCGTCGTTGTGTGAAACTCGTTCACGCCATCGCTAAATCCAATGGACATCCAACCGCATTGCGGACTGTTGAAACTGACCTCGAACATAAGTAGTAAATAGTAAATGGTGAATGGTGAATAGTAAATCGGGCTTCAAAGATGGCCTCCCGCCGCTTTTACTATTCGCTATTTACGATTTACGATTAACGAACGGATGAAGCAATACCACGACCTTTTAAAACATATTCTCGCCAACGGAATTCAGCAGGAAGACCGAACCGGCGTCGGGACGATCTCAGCATTTGGCTATCAAACGCGATTCGATCTTCGCGAAGGATTTCCGATCGTTACGACAAAGAAAGTTCCGTTTCGATGGGTTGCCGAGGAACTTTTCTGGTTCCTGAGCGGTTCGACGGACGAGACAGATCTTCGGGCCCGCGGAGTTGATATCTGGCAGGAGTGGGCTACCGAAGAGCAGACGGCGCGATTCGGCAGGGAAGAAGGCGATCTCGGCCCTGTTTATGGTTATTTATGGCGATCGTTTGGCGGAGATTATCCGCAAATGAACGGCGTCGATCAGATCGCCCGACTGATCAATGAGATCGAAACTAATCCAAATTCACGTCGCCTGATCGTGACGGGCTGGAATCCTGAGACGTGCGACGAGGTCGCGCTGCCGCCCTGCCATACACTCTTTCAATTCAAAGTCGAAGGCAGAAACCCGAACGGTAGTGAGGGTGCAAAACACGTGCTCCATTGCCAACTCTACCAACGCTCGGCAGATGCTTTTCTGGGCATTCCGTTCAATATTTCAAGCTACGCACTTTTGACCTATTTGGTCGCTCAGGTCTGCGGGCTCGAGGTGGGGGAATTCATCCATACGTTCGGCGACCTGCACATCTACAGCAATCACCTTGAGCAGGTCAACGAACTTCTGTCCCGCGAGCCCATGAAACTTCCGACCCTCGAAATACAAAACGCCGAGCACCTGAAAGGGCTCGACGGTTTGTTGAATTTCAAGTTTGAGAATTTGAAACTGGAAAACTACCAGTCCTGGGGCAAGATCGCGGCCCCGGTCGCGGTCTGATCAACGCTTAACGATCGAATATTGAATTCGCCGGTTAAGGAATTTTCCTTGTTCGGTGTTGTTGTCGTATTTCGGCTGCGTTGCACCATATCCCCGCGTTTGTAAACCACCACCATTCACGCCGAACTTGACAAGAATGTCTTTGACGGCTTTTGCGCGGTTGTCGGAGAGTGTTTGGTTCGAGGCAACGTTCCCGACGCTGTCCGTGTGTCCCCCCACCTCGAGAACTATATTTGGCTCGCGCTGCTGAAGCTTTTTAATGAACGCAGCTCCTTTTTGCAGTGCGGCGAGCCGGACCGGCGGCACGTCGAACTTACCTGATTCAAAATTGATGATCAAGATGTTCAAGGCCTTGACCAAGGCTTCGTCCGTGAATGGATCGGGCAGATCGTCGAGTGCCTTGTTGTAGCAACGCTCGGCTTTATCAAACTCGCCGGGCTGGAACGTTTCGCACGTTTCTCCCTGTTTCACGGCCGCAGCCTGGCAGCGTGCAATGATCGGTTCGGGCGTGACGCCGTTGCCACCGGTCACTTCGCGCGGTTCACATGTGAAATTCGGATGGAGGATCTTAACCGTTCGTCGTCCGCCGCGTAAATTCAAAAGCCGTATCGAACCGTCCTCATTTGTGACGCCCCATTGAACGTCATCAACGTAAACATCGCTACCCGGAGGCGCGCTTTTTACAGTCGCTTCGAAAGTCGAGCCACCCCACAGGAAGAAGAACCCGACTACGGCAAGCACGAGCACAAAAAAGACAAAAATTACCGAGCCGCCCGCGACTACCCAGACCCAGCCTGGGATACCGCCTTTCTCTTTTTTTTCTTGAGCTTCTTGCGCAGCCTGCTCGGTTGGCGTTGGCGGAAGATTTTGATACTTGGCCTTTTCCGCCTCCGGCAATTGAAAATACGGCGTCGTCTTGCCGTACGCTCCGGCCGATTCACTCGGGCCTGCTCCAAAGTCCGTATCCGGTACGTTTATGTTTGCCCGCGTTGCGGCCCAGTCGCCATCCGGTTGTTTTGGAGTACCGCTGCCATAGATCGCGCTACCGTAATCCGAGCCGCTCGTGTTGATCGGCTTGATGTTCATCACGGTCTTGCCCCACTCGTCGGCGGCAGGCTGTTTCGGATAGTTATAGTTGGTCTTGTCCCAATCGCCGCCGCCGGAATCGTCAGAGTCCGGAAGTTTGATATTCGCGCGCGTCTTTGCCCAATCGTCGGGCGGAGGATTGTTACTGGAATCGCTCAAGCTACTCGGGGCTCCTCATGCAGGTTATGCATCGACGAGTTTACCACAATCGCCGAAATAATCACTTAACGTTGGGCGGTTGAGCGTTCTTCGTTCGGACGGTAATGCCATCGCTTCCCAGAAGAAAAACACGCCGGACATCAAATGTTGAAACATTTAAGGGCATGTAGGAAAGCAGATAGCGGTTTCGTCGCATCTCGTCGCAGATCGCCTTTGCGGCTGTTTGTGCTTCCGCGAACGGAAATGCCTGGCCGCCAGTACCCTCGGTCAACTGCTGGATGATCGCCGTAGCTTTGGGCTTATCGCGTTTAAATGCGCCGCCGGTTCGGTCCGGGAGCTGAAGTGCGTAAACGGTTATGTTGTTGTTCTGCAATTCGCCGAGAATGTCGTCGAATTTCACTTTGCTGTCGCGGTCGAGCCCGTCGCCGATCACCACGATGGCGGTCTTTCGTGTTCCAGGCATTAGCGGCAATAGCACCTCATTCATCGCACCGGTCAGCGCGTCAAATAAGTTGGGGTTACCTTGCTTCCTCAAACTAGCGAGCGAGGCCTCCATCTTTTTTGCGTCGTCGGTCCATTCCTGCACGATCTCAGGCTTTTCGTCGTACCCGAGGACGAAAACCTGGTCGCCGTCAAAGATCTCGTACATGAATTCCATCGCCGCCTTTTTCATCTTTTCGACGTCGATCGGAACGGTCTTGGAATTATCGAAAAGCAAAACTATCCTCGATGGCGACGGGTCGTAGCTTAGGTTTTTGACCTTTTGTTCGATGCCGTTCTCGTATAGGAAAACGTTTTCCGGCCGGATGGGGTCTGTTTTCTTGTCGGTTCGCCAAGCGGTGACGCTCAGAATTACGCCCTCAGAATCGGCTCCGCGCTGGCTATAACGCGATTGCGTGAACGCCGAACAGGCCAATAGCGAAGCACCGACCACTGCAGTAACGATCTTCGCGGCGAAACCTTTCATTAGGATTGTCTTACTTTTTCGAGCCTTCCGATTTTGCGGAACTATCGCTTGTAGGCTTGGATGCAGTATCGGTGGATGCGGTTGATTCAACGGGGGAACTTTTTTCTTTCGAATCGGACGCGGCTTTGTCCTCTTTGCTGCCGCCCTTCTTCCCAGCGTAGTCGGTAACGTACCAACCTTCACCCTTGAATTGAAATCCGGACAACGACCACTGCTTTTCCACCGGCCCACCGCATTTCTCACATTCGGCAAGAGGCGCCTCGTTGACCGATTGCCGTTTTTCAAAATGCCGGCCGCATTTTTTGCATAAATACTCGTAGATAGGCATATCGTTAAGCTTTCACCTTGTCGCTTTTCTCGGCCTCGTGTGAGTGCTCCGCAAGAAAGCGTTCTGCGTCGATCGCGGCCATGCAGCCGGTTCCTGCGGCAGTTACGGCCTGCCGATAGTACGAATCCTGTGCATCACCGCTTGCAAAAACGCCATCGACGTTGGTCTTCGTCGTTCGTGCGTCAGTTATTAGATAACCGACCTCGTCCATGTCGAGAATGCCGCGGAAAAGGTCAGTGTTTGGCTTGTGCCCGATCGCAATGAACACGCCCTGTGTTGGAAAATCGTATGTCTCGCCGGTTTGATCGTTATGAAGCGTTACGCTTTCAACACCGGTCTCTTTCGAACCGTTGATCTCTTTTACTTCGGTGTTCCAAAGTACTTTGATCTTATCGTGCGCAAGCACACGTTCCTGCATTATTTTCGAAGCGCGAAATTCGTCACGGCGGTGTATTAGCGTTACGTCCGAGGCGAACTTGGTCAGGAAAAGAGCCTCTTCCATCGCCGTATCGCCGCCGCCGACCACGACTATCGATCTTTCCCGGAAAAAGAATCCGTCACAGGTGGCACAAGCCGATACGCCGTTTCCTCCCAGTCCTTCAGGTACTGGAGCCTCACCGGGAATACCGAGCCATTTTGCGGATGCACCGGTAGCGATTATTAAAGTTTGCGCGGTGATCTCGGTCGTTATCTTCCCGGAATCTTCACTTTCTTTGCCGTAAAGCGTGAAAGGCCGCTTCGAAAGATCGACGCGATCGATCCAAACGTTGACGATCTCGGTGCCGAAGCGTATCGCCTGTTCGCGAAATTCGTCCATCAGGACTGGTCCCATGATCCCGCCTTTAAATCCGGGATAATTTTCTACGTCCGTGGTTATCGTCAGTTGACCGCCGGGTTGCGGACCGTCGATCACGAGGGGGTCGAGCTGAGCGCGTCCGGCGTATATTGCCGCGGTCAACCCGGCCGGACCGGAACCCAAAATTACAACCTTTTTCTCGATCTTAGTCTCTGGCATAAACACGTTATTTTCCGAATATCAATAGTATATCCGGCAGTGACGGATTAAGTCGAATTACTCCGGAAGCGCGAGAAAAGACGGGCCGAAGCCCGCCTTTCAACGAAAGAGACTGGAGGAATAGGTTTAGTTGTCTTTCGTCGGTTCCTTCGTTGTCGTGTCCTTTGGCCTGTTAAGATCGCGCTGCTGGCGGCGTTGCTCCATTTGCTGGCGCATTTCCTGTTTTCGCTGCTCAAGCTGAGCCTTTTGTTCCGGGGTCAAGATCGCAAGGACCTGGTCATGCACCGATCGCCCTTTGCTCTCTCCCTCTGCACGAATAGCTTGTAGACGTGCTTGCTGCTCGGCGGTTATTGTCCCGTTGCGTTTTGCTTCGAAAAGCGTACGCATTTCATCCATTTGAGCCTGGCTCGGCTTATTTGCTTCGTGGATCTGTCGAATCTGTTCTTTTTGAGCATCGGTAAGTTCGATGCCGCGGAGACCAAACGCTCCCGGTCCGCCGTGCCGGCCGAACTGGCCTTCACCCGGTCCGCCGTGATGCATCTCTTTTTGAGCGCCCCTTTGTCCACCGTCCCGCGGAGCAACCTTCGTGTCCTGGGCAGACGCTGCGAATGCAAATGCCGACACCGCAAGAGCACCCGTAAATAACTTTGAACCTAATGACATGTTTGTACCTCTGTTAATAAATATAGAGCGTGAGGCTCGTGTAATCTTTGATGCATTAGGCATTTATTTAGCCGAAATGAATTGTAAAGAAATGCAATTTAGGCACTTATTTCGATAGGACAATGATTTGCCATTTCGCAGGCTAAAATGCGAATCTTTATAGGTTGGTTTTGAGCATTTTCGAATGAGATTCCTTTCAGAGATCAATTCGCCGTCCGACCTTCGTCAGCTTCGCGTCGATGACCTGCAGGAGGTTGCCGATGAAGTACGGCAATTCATCATCGACACCTGTTCGCGTGTCGGCGGCCACACAGGTGCCAGCCTTGGCGCTGTCGAGCTAGCAGTGGCGATGCATTACGTTTTCGACACGCCGAACGACCGGCTTGTTTGGGACGTGGGTCATCAGGCTTATGCACACAAGATACTCACGGGACGCCGTGATCAGCTTCACACTATCAAGCAATACGGCGGGCTTTCGGGATTTCTTCGACGCGCCGAATCCGAGTACGACACATTCGGCGCCGGTCATGCATCGACCTCGCTCTCCGCAGCGCTTGGAATGGCGGTGGCTAGGGACAAAAAGAACGAGAATTTCCACGTTTGCGCGCTTATCGGTGATTCGTCACTCGCCGGCGGGATGGCGATGGAAGCGATCAATCAGGCAGGGCATCTAAAATCTCGGCTGATCGTCATTCTTAACGACAACGGTATGTCGATCGCTCCTGCGGTCGGTTCGCTCAGCGGATATCTGAACCGCATCAAAGAAGCCCAAAGCTACCAGCATTGGAAAGAGGAGATCGGCGATGCCCTTGGCAGTGTTCCGGGAATCGGCGGGAAACTCCGCGCGGCCGCAAAATCTGTGAAGGATGCCATTGCCGCGGCGGTGTTGCCCGGTGCTCTTGTCAACGAACTCGGTTTCAAATATATCGGGTATGTCGACGGCCATAACGTCGCGAATCTCGTCCGTGCGCTCGAAGAAGCAAAAAAGGTCGAGGACGGGCCGGTCATTGTCCATGCGCTGACCACAAAAGGAAAGGGTTTTCCGAATCCTGAGAAGAATTACTACGCGTACCACGCTACAGGACCGTTCGATCCCAAAACCGGATTGCCGCATAAATCGGGCAAGCTGGCGCCGCCGACTTACACCGAAGTTTTCGGCAGCACGATGTGCGAACTGATGGAGCTCGATGAAAAGATCGTTGCCCTGACCGCCGCAATGCCCGACGGAACCGGAGTTGACCGCGTCCTGGAAAAATTCCCGGACCGAGCGTTTGATGTGGGCATCGCAGAGCAGCATGCCGTGACGTTTTGTGCGGGAATGGCATGCGAGGGATTAAAGCCGGTCGCGGCTATTTACTCGACATTTTTGCAGCGCGGATTCGATCAGGTAATTCATGATGTTTGCCTCCAAAACCTGAACGTTACTTTCGCGATGGACCGCGCGGGCATTGTTGGTGCTGATGGCCCGACGCATCACGGCTTGTTGGACATCGCGTACTTCCGCGGTTACCCGAATATGGTTCTGATGGCTCCGAAGGACGAGGCGGAAATGCGCGACATGCTGCTTACCGCGATCGAACATAATGGGCCGGCCGCGCTTCGCTATCCACGAGGGAACGGCCTTGGGGTCGACATTTCGGAAATGCCTAAGACCCTCGAGATCGGCAAGGGCGAGGTCGTTCGCGACGGCGAGGACGTTGCGATAATCGCTTACGGAAACATGGTACAGCCTTCGATCGCCGCGGCGTCGAACCTTGAAAAAGAAGGCATTGACGCGACCGTCATTAACGCACGTTTTGTTAAACCTCTGGATGCGGATCTCGTGATTAATGTCGCTAAGAATCACAGATTGATAGTTACGGTCGAGGAAGCGTATCTTGCCGGCGGCTTCGGGTCGGCTGTCATGGAGCTGCTCGAGGCGAATGGTTTGCAGGACCGCGTAAAGGTCGTCCGAATGGGTGTTCCTGACCGGATCGTAACTCACGGTGACGCAAAGTTGTTGCTTGCGAAATATGGCCTGGACGCCGACGGCATTTATCTTAAAGTAAAAAGTGCCGCTGGCGAGATTGGCGAAAAGCGGCCAACTAAACCACTGAGAGCGGTTAAATAAGAAGAATGAAAGAAGAGAAAAAGAAAAGCGGCGGTGTGCCGGTTGCAATCATTGTCGGTGTATTGATCCTGGTTGTGGTTGGGGGATTCCTTTTTTACAGATCGTCAGCGACGCCATCGCCGAACGTTGCAAAGCCGGCAAATGCCTCGCCGCAGCCGCAGGCGACGATAAGCACACAAAACGCCCCGCCAGGCGCCACGCCTCCAAATGCGATCGGCCCAACGACAGCCTCGGTCATTATCGAGGAATTTGCCGATTTCCAGTGCGGTTCTTGCGGCGCTGCTTATCCGGCTTTAAGAGACATCATTAAGGCTTATTCGGGCAATCCGAATTTCCGATTCATCTACCGCAATTTCCCGTTGCAGATGCATGACAAGGCGTACGATGCCGCGGTTGCGGCCGAAGCCGCCGGATTGCAAAACCCCGCAAAATTCTGGCTGATGGAGGATCAGCTTTTTACCAACCAGGCGAGTTGGTCGGTCAACCCAAATTATCGCGATGTTTTCGTCGAGTATGGACAAAAGATCGGGCTCGACGTAGACAAGTTCAAAGCAGACATGTCCGGAATGCAGGCAAAGACCCGCGTTGACCGGGATATGTCTCGCGGCAAGGCCTTTGCCATTAGCTCAACGCCGACCGTCATTGTGAATAACAAGATCGTTCCATATGCAGAGGTAACATTGGCGGGAATGAAACGGATCATAGATGCCGAGATGCAGAAGTCTACGTCCACGCAACAGGCGCCACCGCAAGCGAATTCAAACTCGGGCAACAAATGAATTCACGCATCGAAACGGCTGACCAATCGCGAGGCCGCTGGATGCCGTTCACGGCAGCGTTGGTCACGCTTTGTGGACTCGCTGACGCGGTTTACCTGACAGTTCATCACTACACCGCCACACCGGTGCCGTGCAGCATTATCGAGGGCTGCGAAACCGTTCTTACCAGCCGGTACGCAGAATTCGCCGGCGTTCCGACGGCGGCGTTCGGAGCACTAGCATACTTTGTCGCGTTTTCGTTGGCGATATTGGCCGCTTACGGTAACCGGACGATGTGGAAGCTTTTCGGCGTGCAGGTCGTCGTTATGGCTGCGGTCACTTGCTGGTTGATCTATTTGCAAGCTTTTGTGATCGGCGCCTTCTGCCAGTTTTGTCTTATTTCCGCTTTAATTACATTTATTTTGCTGCTGTTATTTGTAATTTCAAAGGTCACCCGGGCGCAGATCTGAAACTAAAGGCGTCCGGGAATCGAATTCACCATTGATGTTTGACGGCGTTTTGCGTAAACGGAACGGCATTTGGATCATTGCGAGCGCGATGCAAATAAGTTAGCTTAAAGGCAAAACACAACGGATCCTAAGTGACGCAGGCTATCTTAAAACGCATCGCCGACGGAGATCAGAATGCCGTACAGGATTGTCTCAAGACATACGGCGGCTTGGTCTGGTCGCTTGCGCGCCGAATGCTTCGAAATAACGAAGAAGTTGAGGACGCGGTGCAGGAAATTTTTATCGAAGTTTGGAAAAATGCGGCCCGGTTCGATCCTGCCCTGGCCTCTGAAACCACGTTCATCGCGATGATCGCGCGTCGCAGACTGATCGACAAAATTCGCTTTTCGCAGCGTCGCATCTCGGCCGATTCGCTCGAGGATATTTTGGCGGAGCCCGCCGGAACCTCGGAAAAGGAAATGCAAATGCTCGTCGAAGGCCGCGAAGCTTTTAAAGCGCTGAATGAATTGCGGCCCGAACAGCGACAGGTGCTTCAGCTTTCGATCATTCACGGATTGACGCACCAGGAGATCGCCGACGCGACCGGAATGCCGCTTGGCACCGTAAAGACGCATGCGCGTCGCGGCCTTTTGCAGGCAAGAGAAATTTTGGGTTACGGAAAAGATATTTCAATGAAGGAGGTGGCCGCATGAACGAACAAACCGAAGAACGGCTGCTGGACCTCCTTTGTAAACAGGCAGTTCACGGACTGACTAACGAAGAACTGAACGAGTTCCGTAGTACGGAGGGTACGTTCGAAAGTTCGGTCGATCTTGCTTCGCTCGAGATGACGGCTGCTGCGATCGCGATCTCAGCGGTGCCTGCGAACGATACCTTGCCCGACCATCTAAAAGCGGGAATTCTTGCCCAGGCCGACGAATACTTCGCGGCGCAGAACAACGCGAATTCGCCGGCGATGACATCCGTTCGCCAAACTGGGAAGCCGTCGATGCCGATCTGGGGATGGCTCGGCTGGGGTGCAGCGGCTGCAGCATCTCTCCTTCTCATCGTAAATATTTGGAACTCCAAACCGGCGGATATCGCGGTGAACACTGCGACCCAATCGCCGATTCCCGAAAGACTGTCGCCGGCACAGATGCGCGATAGGTTTATGGCTGCGGTTCCCTCATCTGAAATGGTCAAGGCCGAATGGGGCCAAGGCAATGTGGCAAACCTCGCCGTTTCGGGCGATGTCGTCTGGAGCGACAAGATGCAGGAAGGCTATTTGCGTTTCACGAATTTGCCTAAGAACGATACGTCGCAATATACCTATCAGCTTTGGATCTTTGACGAAAATCAGGACCCGAAAACCCCGATCGACGGCGGCATCTTTGACGTGAACGCGGATGGAGAGATCATTATTCCCATCACCGCGAAGCTGCATGCACGCGGCGCAAAGGCATTTGCGATCACGATGGAAAAACCGGGTGGCGTTATGGTTTCCGATCGTTCGAAGATAGTCACTCTTGGCTCCGTGAAACCGAATCAGGCATAATTGCGTAACAATGACAGAAGCGAGATGATGGAAATCCGGCCGTAGACTCGTCTGCGGGCGGCGATTTTTCGTCTTTCGCTGGAAAACTAGACATAAAGGAGTTAGAAATGCGCACGAAGAAGATCCTCATCGGTATGCTAGCGTTGCTGGCGATCTCAACTGCGATGACCGCAGTTGCCCAGCAGACCGATAAGCTTCCACCGATAAATGTAAAAGAATACAAGTTAAAAAACGGCCTGACAGTGCTGATGCATCAGGACCATTCAACACCGATCGTAACGACCAGCGTTCTTTATCATGTCGGTTCGAAGAACGAGGCTCCGGGCCGCACCGGCTTTGCACACCTCTTTGAGCACATGATGTTCCAGGGCTCAAAGAACTGGACCTACGATTACCTAAGCGCGCTAGAGGAACTCGGTGCCAACGTTAACGGCAATACGACCGAGGACCGTACATTCTACTATGAGGTGGTGCCCTCGAATTTTCTCGAGCGAGCCCTCTATCTCGAAGCGGACCGCATGGGCGGGCTGCTCGACGCTATGGACCAGACCAAGCTCGATAACCAGCGTGACGTCGTCAAGAACGAGCGTCGCCAGAGCTATGACAATCGTCCCTACGGCACGATGGGCGAGCGGATCGACGAGATCATTTACCCCGAGGGCCATCCACTTCATCACTCAGTGATCGGATCGATGACGGACCTGTCTGCAGCGTCGCTCGACGACGTAAAGAATTTCTTCCGTCAATATTATGTTCCGAATAACACCTACCTTGTGATCTCTGGCGATTTTCAGGAGAAGCAGGCGAGGCAGTGGGTCGACAAATACTTTAGCAAGATCAAAGCAGGTTCCGGCATCGACCGTCCGAATCCGCCGATGCCCCAGCTTTCGAGCGTCGTTCGGAAGCAGTTTGAGGACCCGTTTGCACAGCTCCCGCGTCTGGACATCACATGGCCCGGCGTTCGCCAGTATCACCCGGACGAGGCGGCTCTCGACATCCTTGACAGCATTCTGGCAACGGGTCGCGGTTCGCGGCTGCAAAGTAACCTTCAATATGGCAAGGAGCTTGTTCAGACGATCTCGGCCGGCAATGGCACCACAGAGATCGGCGGCGAATTTCAGATCGACGCTATCGCCCGTCCGGGCAAGTCGCTCGACGAGATCGAGCAGGAGATCAATAAAGAGGTCGAGCGGATCAAAAAGGACGGCGTCACCGCGGACGAGGTCAGCCGCGCGGTTTCCGGACGCGAGGCCCAGGCGATCTATGGATTGCAAACCGTTCTCGGCAAAGCCACGCGTCTCGCGTACTACGCCGCCTACCTCAACGATCCGAATTATTTTCAAAAGGATCTCGACCGGTACCTTAAGGTTACGCCCGACGACGTTAAGCGGGTCGCGAACCAGTATCTCGGTGGTAACCGGGTCGTGATGGCTTATGTGCCCTCTAAGACGCCGCCGCCTGCCGCAGCAACCGGCAAACCGACATCAACGGAAAGCAAGAAGAAGGACGCGGCCGTGATCGCCAAGCAGACCGAAATGCTGCCCAAGGGCGGGCCTGATCCCAAGTTCGCCCTTCCGGCGATCCAGAAAACGACACTCTCAAACGGGTTGAATCTGTGGATCGTCCCGCAGCACGAGCTTCCGATCGTGTCGATGAATCTCGTGATCAATGCCGGGGGAACGTCGGAGAGTGCTGAGAAAGCGGGCGTAGCTGCGATGACCGCCGCGATGCTAACGCAGGGCACGAAGAACCGCTCGTCGGTCCAGATCTCGAATAGCCTGCAGGCTATCGGCGCTCAGGTTAACGCCGGGGCCTC
>QHXS01000260.1:2976-9237 GCA_003223975.1 Acidobacteriota bacterium | reverse complement strand
GGTTCGAGCCATATAAAGATTTTCGACGACGGCTTGGCCTTGATCCCGATCACGATCCCGTTTTCTTCGGGAAATTTTCCGAACAGTGCCACTTGGCAATGTTTTCGCGGGCATTTGCCGCCCCGCAGCCCGATTGGCCCGGGCAAACCGTGCAAACCGGCTTTTGTTTTTACGACGGTCAGGAAGACGAAGGGAAAATGCCCGATGGTTTACAGGAATTCCTCGATCGAGATAATGCGCCGATCATCTTTACTCTGGGCTCGGCCGCAGTAATGGACGCCCGTGACTTTTTCGACGAAAGTGCAAAGGCTGCGGCGAAACTTGGCCGTCGAGCTGTTTTGCTTTACGGCCGCGATAACGACCCGCCCAAAGGACTGACCGACGAGGTCGTCGGCTATGAATATGCCCCGTTCTCGCGTGTGTTTCCGCGAGCCGCGTGTGTTGTCCATCAGGGCGGCGTAGGAACAACCGGCCAGGTTTTGCGCGCGGGCGTTCCCCATTTGATCATGCCGTACGGCCATGACCAATTGGATAACGCGATGCGATGTCGACGGAACGGGGTCGGGGCATTAATAAACCGAGACAGATACAAGGCCGACCGTGCCGCGAACATGCTGGGTGACATTCTCTCGAATCCAAAGTATGCAAAAAACGCATCTGAAAAACGCGCCATTGTCGAAAGTGAACGCGGAGCTGAGGCCGCATGCGACGCCATCGAGAAAACGCTGCAATAGCGGATTTGCGCCCGGTTACGGTAAAATTGTCACGTGGAAAGGATCAAAAAGCTTCTTGAAAGCAATCATCAATGGGCGGAGGAGATAAAAGCCGACGACCCGGAGTTTTTTGAGCGGCTATCGGAATCACAGACGCCGGAGTTTCTTTGGATCGGCTGCTCGGACAGCCGCATTTCGCCGACGTCCAGCGTCGGTATGCTGCCAGGTGAAATGTTCGTCCATCGCAACGTCGCGAACCTCGTTCACCACGGTGATATGAACTGCCTCGCAGTCATACAATTTGCTGTTGAGGTATTGAAGGTCGAGCATGTCATCGTCTGCGGCCATTACGGCTGCGGCGGCGTGAAAGCCGCCTTCGACGATGCACGGTACGGCCTTGTCGACAATTGGCTCCGTCCCATCCAGGACACGATGCACAAATACGAGGCGGAACTTGAAAAGCTTACGGAATACGATACGCGTCTGGACAAATTGTGCGAGCTGAACATCATCGAACAGATCATAAGCGTCGGCGAGACCACGATCATTCAGGACGCATGGGAACGCGGACAAACGCTATTCGTTCATGGTTGGATCTATCGAATTGCTGAAGGCATTTATCGCGACATGAACATAACGGTTCGTTCCCTCACAGAACTGGATAAGATGCGACAAGAAACGTACCGGTCAAAGGCTGAAACACGACCGGTTGGGAGTGTGCCCGCTTAATTTATGAAAGTCAGCCTCCGCAATTTCCCCGCGGTCTTTTTATTGCTTCTCATATTCTGCGCCGTGGCGTCGGCGCAGATGGCGCGAAAGCCGTCGCCGACTCGCGAACCCGCGGGCGCGATGCCTTCGATACCGGATTCGGATAAAAACGCGCTGACCAGGATCGCGTCGCAGAAAGATTTCGATTCGATCGCCCGAACGTATCATCCAAACACGCCTTATTCGCTTCCGCACACGATGTTCGTTATCGATCGCCGGGCAAAAAATAAGGTCTATTTCATTAATTCGCAGCGGTTTCGCTTTCACAAGGATTTTCTGCTCGCCACTTATCTGGTTCCGCGCGGAGCTGACGTCTTCAAACCTATCTATATCGATACAGATCGCCGATTTATTGTCGGCACCATCGCGTGGCAGCGCACCGTGGAAAAATTCACATGGGAACTTTGGGAAGGCGACCTTGCTACGCCGGAGATCATCAAGTCGGCCAACGACGCTATCAATGCGACGTTCTTTACGCCGGTCGCGTATAAGCCCAATTCGATCCGGCAGGAAGATGCTTCGGCAGAACTCGGCATCGAACGCGTTTTGCAGAGCGACATTAACAAAAACCAGGAATATCTTGCGCTCAATCCCGGAAAGGCGGTCGGCAGGGTCCATATCATCGACAAGCTCGACGACACGGTTGAGATCGGCGACAACGAGATCATCGTTCTCAAAGAACTACCTATCTCACTTCCGCCGGTTCGCGGCATCATTGTAGCTAAGCCGTCATCCCCACTTTCGCACATAAACATTCTCGCAAAGGGCTGGAACGTTCCGAACGTTTACATTAAGGATGCAGACAAGCTGTTTCGCGACAAGGATACGTTCGTCTGGGAGTTTGACGCGACGATGTCGAACTACAAATTCACACCCGTGGACGTTGAGAAACTAAAAACGGATTTTCGCTCGCCCGACCAGCAGATCCCGCCGTCAAATCTCACAGTCACTCGGCTTGCCGGACTAAATGAACAACGTAAGAGCGACAGCATCATTTACGGCGCAAAATCGGCGAACCTAGGTGAGATGCTCCACGCGAAGATCCCGGGAATGATCGTGCCCGACGGTTTTACCGTGCCGTTTGCGTGGTATCAAAGGTTCATGAAGGCGAACCGATTTGACGAAACGATCGCAGCGATGACAGACGATAATGATTTCGTTCATAATCCGCGCGTCCGCAAACAGAAGCTTGAAGAATTTCGAAACGCGATCCAGAAAGGAAAGTTTGACGCGCGGCTTCGCTCTCAGATCATAAGCAAATGGCGAACACAGCTCGGCGGCCGGCCGGTTTTCGTCCGCAGCTCTTCAAATTCCGAAGACCTTCCGAATTTCAGCGGGGCGGGATTGTATTCGAGCGTTGCAAACGTACGCGAAGCCGACAAGCTCATCGAAGCCGTTAAAAAGGTCTGGGCGTCTTTGTGGAAATTTGAAGCGTATGAAGCTCGGGTTCGCAATTACGTCAGCCAGCGCGACGTGTATATGTCGGCATTGATCCAGGTCGGTATCGACATGCAGAAAGGCGGCGTGATGATAACGCGGATAGCAATAATGCTGTATATATTTCGGCAGTGTGCGGCCACAATTCGAATGTCGTCAACAACAATGGCGTGCCGGAACAGCTTCTGTTCAACCAGCGTTCGAATTCCGTCGTCCTGATGACGCTTTCCGATCAGAAAAATGCGCTCGCCTTCGACGCAGCGGGTGATCTGCGTGAAACAACCGACAAGTGTGCGGACGCCAGCGGCAGAGTTTTGAACGACGCGCAGGCACGCTCGCTTGCAAGCACCGCCGAGCGGATCCAGAGCGTTTTCGGCAAAAAGCCGCAGGACATCGAATGGGGAATCCTGGCGGGCAAGATCTATATCGTGCAGTCACGACCGTATTTGAGTCAGTAATGAAACTTGAAATTATTTTTATTTCGCTCGCCGCATCTCTGATCTTTGGCTGCTCGTCCGCGGCGCCGGTCGCAGTTAACACTTCCAATACACCAGTGCGTGATGAACGCGCGCAAAACACCATCGCGCACGGCCCTGTCGAGCAAATGCCGTTGAATTCGAATTCAAATTCCAGCGGCAAGTGGTCCCAGAGCGGTGACCCGATCGACACCTTTAAGTTCGACAAGGCAATCGCCGACGCTGAAAAAACTCAGAAAGCGAAGCCGGCAGACGCTGCAGCAAAAACGGCTTTGGCGCAGGCATATTACGCCCGGGGATTTGCCTTGACCGAGTCGCGCCAGTACGCATCAGCGCTCGGCGATTACCGCCGCACTCTCAATCTCGACCCAAGTCACGCCGAAGCCAAGCAATGGGAGGCCCAGATCATCAGCATCTATCAGATGTTGAAAAAAGACCCACCAAAAGAAGGCGAGGAACCGCCGCCGTTGCCGTATCAGAAGCCCGCACGCCAGTAAGAGCTTGCAAGGTAAGATCAGCGCACGCTTCCGTCATACCACTGTCGCCACGGCTTGCTTCGTTTCCAATTCAAAAGAATATAAACAGGATGTGTAAGGACCATCGTGTCCCAGAGACTCATCTTGTCGAAACGCCGTGGTGAGGTGATGACTTTCGGATCCTCGATGAAACTCAAAAAGCCGCCATTCTGCTTCGCGTATTTCGTCAGCCGCCAATAGATGTCGATATCCTCACCGAGATAAATGCGCTCGTCGTAACCGCCGATCGCCTCAAATACGTCTTTGCGGCAAAATTGAGCCGCGCCCTGTTTCATGTTGAATATCGGGCCCCAAAATTTCCATGCGGTTTTCATGAACCTCAGCCACCAGCGTTCAAATTTCCCGTAATCGACATCAACCGCTCCACCGAGGCATTTCGGATCTTGCATCCTTTCATCGATCACTGTTAACAACGGCGGCGGTACAAACGTATCCGCGTCAAAGAAAACGAGCACTTCGCCGTGCGCGGATCGGGCACCAGTATTTCGTATGGCTCCGATATTTTTCACTATCTCGGTAAGCACGACCGCGCCCAAGGATTCAGCGATCTCTCTTGTCTTATCAATGCTTTCATTATCGACGACGATCAATTCAGATTCGCCTTTCAGCGGCTCCAAGGCAGTATTTATCCGCTGCAATGTCTCCGGCAGCAGCTTTTCTTCGTTATACGCGGGAATGATTATCGACAGACGCATTCGAAACCTCGTGCCTAGACATCCAACCCACGAAATTCTAAACTAATCGTTTCGAAAAACGGACAATTTCGTATCTATTTGGAGTTAATTATTTAGTATGGCGATCTCGGCTAACGATATCAGGAAAGGAATGGTTATTTTGCACGACGGCTCGCCGGTAAAGGTGATGGAGTTTCATCATCACACGCCGGGCAACCTGCGCGCGATGGTGCAGGCAAGGCTTCGCAACCTGCTCACGGGAAACTCGTTCGAGTTTCGCTTCCGATCAAACGATACGCTCGAACGAGTTGTACTCGAGCAGCATAAAATGGAATATCTCTATTCCGACGGATCACATCACCATTTCATGAACCAGGAAAATTATGAACAGGTCGCGCTCACCGAATTGGAACTTGGCGACGCCGCTGAATGGCTGATGCCTGGCCTGAAGATCGAGGTCGAATTTTATGACGGCACGCCGATCGGCGTTACGCTGCCTGCTTTTATGGACCTGACCGTTACCCGAACCGATCCGCAGCTTAAGGGAGCGACGGCGTCGAATTCGAACAAGCCCGCCACGCTTGAGAACGGGGTGACTGTTTCCGTCCCGCCGTTCATCGCGGAAGGCGAAAAGATCCGTGTTAATCCTGCGGAAGCCAAATATATGGAACGCGTCAAATAGAATCGTCTGTCCAAGGTCCAAAGTCTAAGGTCCAAAGTTTTAGCCTCGACTTTGGACTTTGGATTTTAGACTTCGGACAATGTATTTTCTCTACTCCATCGCATACACGCTCGGCTTCATCTTGATGCTGCCTGCATTTTTGCTGAATCGTCGGAAGTATGCCTCAGGCTTTCGTCAACGTCTTGGTAATTATCCCGTATTCAAGCATGACGGCCGAAAGGTCATTTGGCTGCACTGCGTTTCGGTCGGCGAGACAAATGCCGCACGGCCGCTGGTCGAAAAACTCCGCGAAGCTTTTACCGATCATCGCCTCATTATTTCAACAACAACGAAAACAGGACAGGAACTCGCAAAGAAGGTCTTCGCCGATTCTGCCGATGCGGTCTTCTACTTCCCTTTCGACTGGAAATTCAGCGTTCGAAACGCACTGGAGAATTACAAACCCTCACTCGTACTGCTGATGGAGACCGAGATCTGGCCTCGCTTTATCCGCGAAGCCAAAAGATCGGGCGCAAAGGCCGCGATCGTAAACGGCCGTTTATCCGAGAGGTCGTCGCGACGATATTCGACGTTTCCCGGTTTCATTTCACGCATTCTCGCCGGTGTTGATCTAGCGCTGATGCAAAGCGAAAACGATGCGGAAAGAATTTTGAAATCTGGGATCGATCCGAAAAAGGTCGCGGTGACTGGAAATCTAAAATTCGATCAAACGCCGGCCGAGAGCGAGAGCGGGCTGACGGAAATGTTTCGTCGCCGCTTCGGAATCGAAACTGACAGACCTTTAATCGTCGCCGCGAGTACGCACGAACCTGAAGAACAATACGTGCTCGAATCTCTCGAAGGCGAACTCGGCCATTCTTGTCGTGTGCTGATAGCTCCACGGCACCCCGAGCGGTTCGAATACGTCGAATCGCTTCTTAAAAGTTCTCCTTACTCGTTTGTTAAGCGAAGCGATCCGGAATCGGAAACCGATAA
>QHXS01000260.1:0-2926 GCA_003223975.1 Acidobacteriota bacterium | reverse complement strand
ACCCACTTGCGGAGATCGTCTTCGTAGGGGGCAGTCTGATTCCGCATGGCGGCCAGAGCATATTGGAACCTGCTGCGGCCGGAAAAGCGATCGTAACTGGCCCATACACGCACAATTTCGATTCCGTTGTAAACGAGTTCGCGGAGCGCCATGCACTCGTTCAGGTGCGCGAGGTCCCGCAAGATTCTCAGATCCCTAAAAGCCTGAAAGATGCGTTTCACGTACTGCTTTCAGACGCAACCCGCAGGCAAACCCTAGGCGAAAACGCCCTAGACGTGATGGCGGCAAATCGCGGCGCCACCGACAAAACGGTCGCTCAGTTGCAGCTCTTGTTCAAATAAGATCATTGCCGCCCCCGATGGAATTTGTCTTTTATACCCTCGCTACGCTGCTTATTTTGCTTAGTTATCGCTCATTTCGCGGCGGGTTGGATTACCTCGGCTATTTCCGAAAGGAATTGGACAAGTCGCATTCGGAATACACCCCGTTCGCGACGATCATCTGTCCGTGCAAAGGCCTTGACGCCGGCCTTGCAGAAAACCTTGCGAGGCTCTTTGAACAGGATTACCCGGCCTGCGAAGTCATTTTTGTGGTGGACGATGAAAATGATACGGCGGTAAGTGTTATCAAAGACGCGTCACGCAACGACTTAAAGGTATCGAAACTCGTTGTTGCACCGAAAGCGGCCGAATCGAGCCAGAAGGTCGAGAACCTTCGCGAAGCAGTTTTGCATGCGGATGAAAGAGCCGAAGTATTCGTATTCGTCGATTCTGATGCTCGGACCTCAACGGATTGGCTTCGAGGTCTTGTCGCACCGCTGGAAGATTCAAATGTCGGAGCCTCGACGGGTTACAGATGGTTCATCTCGAAAGAACTGAAGTTTGCGTCGGAGTTACTCAACATTTGGAATGCATCGATCGCGTCGGCACTGGGCTCGAACACGAGGAAGAATTTTTGTTGGGGCGGTTCGATGGCGATTCGCCGCGAGACGTTTGAAAAATTCGACATCCGCGAGAAATGGCGAGGAACGCTTTCGGACGATTTCACCCTAACGCGTGCAATGAATGCAGCCAAATTGCCGATCGTTTTTGTTCCGCAGGCACTTACAGCCTCGATCGATGATTGCTCGTTTCGGGAAATGCTCGAATTCACGACACGGCAGATGAAGATCACACGGGTCTATATGCCAAAGCTCTGGATAATGTCGTTCCTCGGCTCAGGTTTATTCTGTGTGGTCATGACCTGGTCGCTGTTGATCACGATGTTTAGTCGGCATAACGATGTTTCCGTCTGGATAGCGGTCGTGACGTTAGCTCTTGTATCTGCATTAAGTGCCGGTAAATCGTATCTTCGATCGAAAGCAGTTCGTTTGGTTCTTCAAGATCACACGACCGAACTTAGAAAGCAGATGCTTCCGCAATTGACGCTTTGGTTCGTATCGCCATTTGTCTTCCTGATCAATTCGTTCGCCCCACTTGTTTCCCGACGGGTGGCGTGGCGAGGAATAACGTATGAACTGGTGTCGGCCAAAGAAACGGGGATCATCGCGAATAGCGATGAACGCTAAGTCGTCGTTACGCATCAAATACGGGAAAATGCTATATTCAACATTTAGTTTCCCGCGAAAAACATCAACTCTCCTTATGCGAAATACTTCGAAGCTGTTCGCACTTTTTTTTATCGTTGTTGTAACCGCGGGCGCCTTCGGGCAGCGTACAACAGCGTCGGGCCCCAAAAACCCCGTAATTATTATCCCCGGGATCACAGGTTCAAATCTTTGGAATAAGAAAACGAACAAAGAGGTTTGGTTCAAGCTCACGCGAGCAAAAGACGATGACATTCGGCTGCCGATGTCCGCGAACCTTGACCAAAATCGTGACCTGCTCGAGTCGCGCGACATTATTCGCAGCGTCAAGATCGCAAGCTTCCTACCCGAGATCGAGATCTACGAACGGCTGATCTACGCCCTGGAAACCCGAGGCGGTTATCACGAAGCGAAGTGGGACGATTCCGGCAAAAGTGCCTCACAGGATTCATTCTTTGTTTTTCCGTACGATTGGCGTCGCGACAATGTTGAAAACGCCCGCCTTCTGATCAGGCGGATCGAGACCCTGAAGGCTAAGCTGAAAAAACCGAATCTGAAGTTCAATGTAATAGCCCACTCGATGGGCGGGCTTATTGCACGGTATGCTGCGATGTACGGCGACGCGGACATTCCCTCGGGCGTGATCCAGCCAAGTTGGGCAGGTGCAAAGGATCTTGACAAGATATTCCTTTTAGGAACACCAAACGACGGTTCGATACTGGCATTGCGGGCGCTCCTGCAGGGCCAAACGATCAGCAACACTCTGCCGATACCGATCTTGCAGACCTTTACGCGATTTGATGCCTTTACGATCCCGTCAATATTTCAGATGCTTCCTACCGACGGAGGCATGACGGTTTATGACGAGAATTTTACCCCTCTGAAGATCGATGTATACGACCCTAACGCCTGGGATGAATACGACTGGAGCATTTGGGACGATCCGGAATACAAGGAGCGATTCTCCGACGAAGAACGCAAGAATGCCCGGCCATACTTTCTAGCCGCCCTTGCACGGGCAAGAAGGTTTCAGGAAGCGATCAGGGCAGTTCGTCCCGGAAAGCCGCCCATTGGGTTCTATTTGATCGGCGGAGATTGCAAGGAAACGGCTACCGCCGCGGTCGTCTTGTGGGACGAGAAGCACAAGCGATGGGAGACGATGATCCGTCCGCGTTCGTTCACTCGGACCGATGGCACTCGCGTTACCGAAGAGGAAGTGAAAGCGAAACTAACTTCAAAGGGAGACGGCACGGTCACGCTTCAGTCGCTGGTCGACGATCTTGCTCCTGTGGATCTCCGCGATAAGTATTTGCCGGTTGCTGGCGATATGTTTCAATGCGA
>QHXS01000021.1 GCA_003223975.1 Acidobacteriota bacterium | reverse complement strand
CCTGAAATCTGCATGGGCGATGACGAAGGCGTGTGTGCCCGCGATCAAAAAACGATCGAGCGGTGCGATCGTTATGGTTTCGTCGACCTCAGGCCAACGCGGGGAAGCCGGCTATTCGAATTACTCCGCTTCGAAAGGCGGGCAGATCTCATTTACAAAGGCGTTGGCGACGGAATTAGCTCCGAAAATACGCGTTAATGCGGTCGCACCTGGTTGGATAGAGACCGCGATGGTGCGGCCGGTGTTCGAAGACGATACGTACAAACGAAGTGTTTTGAATTCGATCCCTTTGAATCGAATGGCTACGACAGACGACGTCGCTCTCGCGATCTGTTTCCTGCTTTCGGATTGGTCGCGCCACATCACCGGCGAAATACTTAACATCAATGGTGGCAGCGTTTTATGCGGTTAGCAAGCTGCAAGGCATCATTACTTTCTTCAAAATTGGCATTGTGATTGCAACTACACTCCGATGTATTCCCACGGAATGCAAAAATTCAAGGAGGTTGTAATCATGCCGAATAATCAAACACAGGGAAATAAGAGTGGTCAGAGCAGCCAGCAGGGCGGTAGTCAAAGCGGCTCGCAGGGCGGAATGCAAGGCGGAGGTCAAGGCAGTTCGCAGGGCGGAATGCAGGGCGGCAGCCAGGGCGGTTCGCAGAGCGGCAAGCAAGGCGGTACCAGTCAGGGCGGTTCGCAAAGCGGAATGAATGACCCACATAAGAACCCGCCGGGTAAAGGCGACCCGAGCAGCGGCCAGTTTGGCTCGCAGCAGAACGAAGGCGACCGAGATTACGAATAGGCCGCTTTTTTGTATTTGAATTGACCAGCAAAAGCCGGCAGTAGCAAAACTGCCGGTTTTTTGTTTACTAAATTCGAGCCTCCCATTGCGTCGCTTGCCAATGTAATTTACTTTCTTAGCTGTAGTGAGCAACGCGCAGCCAACCGTAATGAAATTCGGCGGCACGTCCGTCGGCGATGTCGCAGCATTCGAGCGCGTTTTTCACATCGTTTCATCGCAAATTGAAAAACATCCGGTCCTTGTCGTTTCCGCGATGACGAAGGTAACCGACGCTTTGCTTACAGCATTCGATACTGCAAAGAAAGGTGATTTTGATGCCGCCGTAGCTTTGCTCGAACCTCATTTCGAGCGTCACGTCGAGGTGGCAAAGCATTTCATACCCGCGGATTCGCCAAATCTCTTTGACGCCGAATTGGAATTTGCCCGCGACGAGCTTTCCGATCTACTGATGCGCGCATCGCGACGCTCGCTGCCGCTGGCGATGCTGAAAGACGCTATTGTCTCGTACGGAGAACAGCTTTCGTCGCGGCTGCTCAGCGAAGTTTTAAAGGCAAAAGGCGTCAAGTCGCGACACGTCGATTCACGGCGGCTGATCGTGACCGATGACGAATACGGCGCTGCCCAGCCGATCGTAGACGAAACGAATGAGATCGTACGGCTTGAATTACAACCCTTACTGAATGCTGAGGAAGTGCCGATCATGGGCGGGTTTATCGCTGGGAATCGCGCCGGCGAGACCACAACGCTGGGTCGCGGAGGATCTGATTATTCGGCCGCATTAGTTGCTGCGGCGTTGGAAGCAAACGAGTTGCAAATTTGGACCGATGTAACGGGCGTGATGACTTGCGACCCGCGCATCTGCAGCGACGCGCGGACGATTCCCGTTTTGAGCTATGAAGAAGCGGCAGAACTTGCTTACTTTGGTGCAAAGGTCCTGCATCCCAAAACGATCAAGCCTGCGATCGATAGTTCGATTCCTGTCAGAGTCTGCAACACGTTTAGGCCGAATGAGATCGGCACCATGGTTCTTGCCCATTCCGGTGAAGCGCCGAACAAAATAAAGTCGATCGCAAGTAAAAAGAACATAACAATATTGCGCATCACGTCTGCGCGAATGCTCGGTGCATATGGTTTCATGAGTGCGGTTTTCCAGGTGTTCGATCGGCATAGAACCGTCATCGACGTGATCTCGACATCCGAAGTTTCGGTTGCTTTGACGCTCGATGATCCGGGATCGGTCGAAAAGATCGTGACAGATCTTTCACGGCTGGGGGATGTCGAAGTTGAAAAGGGTTATGCCGTCATATGTGTCGTCGGCGAAGGCCTGCGGGCGTCGACGGGCCTCGCGGCGAAGATATTTTCCACGATCGACGATGTGAACGTCGCCCTTGTTTCGCACGGAGCTTCGGCGGTTAATTTGACGTTTGTGGTCAAAGAAACAGATGCGCCGAATGTGATCCGAAAACTACATAAAGAGTTTTTCTAAATGAAAGCGGCAACGACCGTACCAATCATCTTCTTGCTCATCGTTCTTTTTAACGGCTGTTCCTTCCGTGATTCTTGGGTCGAGAATTATCACGAGCGCAGAGTAACGCTCGATGATGTGAGCCGCGGTTTTCGTGTGTATATACCTGCTGGCCGCGACCCTAACGAAAAGTTGCCGGTGATTCTCTACCTTCACGGTTCGGGCGCAAGAGGTGACGACAATATTGCGCAGTTAGATGGCTTTCGCTGGTCGGTCGAACCCTTGAAGGAGAGATTCAACTTCATTACCGTCCTACCGCAGTGCGAGGGCGACAACTTCTGGGCGTCACAAAACATGACCGAGTACGCGCTTGCGGCTCTGGATCAAACTGTAAAAGAATTCAACGGCGATCCGGCACGGTTGTACCTTGTCGGGTTCTCGCTCGGCGGGTACGGCGTATGGCAAATTGCGGCTGGGCATCCTGGAAAGTTCGCTGCGCTTGTTCCGGTCGCGGGCGGCGTTGTCGGAACATACCCCATTAACCCGGCCGCACGAAGGGCGATCATTCCAACGGTCGGTGACATGCTTGGGTCCGCCGAGCCGTACGAACAGGTCGCACGAGCGATCGGGCAAACTCCGGTATGGGCCTTCCACGGTGCCCAGGACGATTCGGTTTCGGTCGAATTCGCGCGAAAGATCGTCGACTCGTTGCGCGCCGCCGGCAGGACAGATGTAAAGTACACCGAGTACCCCGATGGAGGACATCAGATTTTCGGCCGGGCGATTGCCGAGTCGGGATTTTTAGAATGGCTGGCTGCGCAGCGCAAGCCGTAGAACGGTCTATCGAGAGAATTATGGACGTCTTCAAACTTACAACAGCGTTGATGAACGTTCCGTCTGTTTCCGGCGAAGAGGAAGCGGTCGGATTTTGGCTGCGCGACTATTTAGAATCGCTCGGTTGGAACGTCGAACTGCAAAAGGTCTCGGAAAACCAGAACAACGTGATCGCATGGCTGAACGAGACGCCACGTGTATGGTTTTCGACGCATCTCGACACGGTGCCGCCCTTCATTCCGCCGACGGAAGATGAGGAAAAGATCTATGGCCGTGGTTCGTGCGATGCCAAGGGAATTATCGCAGCGCAAATAACTGCGGCTGAGGAATTGAGAAAGCAGGAAATCGAAGACATCGGTTTGCTCTATACCGTCGAGGAGGAGCGTTCATCGACCGGAGCGAGGGCGGCAAATGATCACCCCTTGGCTGCGAAATGTGAATACATGATCAACGGCGAACCGACCGACAACGAGCTTGCAATAGCTTCGAAAGGTTCGTTTCGATTGAAGATCAAAACGACCGGAAAGGCGGCGCATTCGGCGTATCCGGAAATGGGTGATTCGGCGATCGAAACGCTTTTGGACATTCTCGAAGACGTTCGCCATACGAAATTTCCGAGTGACGAGTTTTTTGGCGAGACCACTGTAAATATTGGCGTTATCGAAGGCGGAGTCGCGTTGAACGTCGTTCCGCCAAAGGCCGAAGCGAGCCTTTTGATCAGACTGACGACACCGCGTGCGCCGATCGAAGAAGCTTTGCAAAGTGTGATCCGCGGCCGCGGCGAGATCGAGGTTCTGTCTTGCAGCGAGCCGGTCCGAATGTTGGAAGTTGATGGATTCAAACAAAAGAACGTTCGATTTACTACCGATATTCCTTATCTGACTAACTGGGGCACCCCGCTGCTGCTCGGGCCCGGATCGATCCTAGTTGCTCATACAAAAGATGAGTTTGTGCTAAAGAAGGATCTTGAAAAAGTCGTAAAGCTTTACGGGAACCTTGTAAAGCGGCTGCTCGGATCGGGGGACCCATTGATTCAATAAACAAGCTGAGTTTCCGTATCAAAATGCCCGGCGGCTCTTTAGAAACCGCCGGGCGTTACTAATTCAAATCTCAGAGGTTATTGTTACCTCACGATCTGAAGCATCGAGAATTGATAAATCGGCGAATAGCCCAATACAATTTCCCCGTCTGAGCCAAGGCCTCCTGGAAGCGAGATAGAGGCATACACATATATCGGCTGAGTCGCCGAGTAAAGTGGTTCGCAGGTCGGGAATCCTTCGCCGTCGTAAATTATAGGAGCGAATTGATCGCCCGTCTGGCAGAACCAATGTACGATGAAGGGATCGCCTTCCGGGTCGCTGACATCCATTTGCATGGTCAGCGGTGCATGATAATCTCCGATGACGTCATTTGCGCCGTTATAGAGAAGCGAATCATCTGGAACTTCACACGAGATACCAGTTACACAATTTGAGCTTCTATGTCCGGTCGCGGCGAAGATCTTGAATGAATCTAAATCGATCACCGGTTTACGATTGGACGGCGGCGGGCCCACGTTGATCGTAACGCTACGGGTAAACGTCGTCCCGAACGAGTCTTTGGCGCTTACTTCGACATTCCGCGGTCCTTGGACGTTAAAGACGATGGCCGCCGCGCAAGACAAGTTGCTACTCTTTACTGTTTTTGTGTCCGGGCTCGTGACAGTCCATGTCAATCGGCTACAGGGAAGGAATCCATCCTCCGGATCGTAGGCCCGGGCCGTTATGAACAATTGTTCGCCCGCGGCAACTTCGAGAGCGCTAGGCGTCACCGTTAAGATCGGTGCCGAGTTTCTTACGTCGATCGCCAGTGAGATCGACGATGAAAGATTGTCGCTATCGGTTGCAGTAATCTTTATGTTCCTAAGTCCAGGCGTGCTGAACGTTGGGTTCAAACCGATGTTTTGCCCGTCTGCCGACGTGGCTACAACGTTCGGTATCGAAGGTCCGTCCGGATCCCTTACCTCGTAATATCCTTGAAGGCTTGTCGGCGATGTACGTGGTCCCAAATACACCGGCTTACCCACATCTACGGGGATCGCTCCCGACCGCACATTGGAAAATTCGGGCGGAAGCTTATCCGCCGCCTTGATCAGAAACGTCTCATCTAAGAAGTCTTCGTGCGCGTCGATGTCAAAGAGTTCGCTGAAGACCGACCTAAGTCCAATTCCGGCTTTGACGTGTCCCGATATTTTCCAAAATGGACTTTCGTTTGTCTTTGCCTCGCCGACGATACCAAGGCTGCCATCCATCGATGGGCCGATCACGCCGTAAAGCAAGAGAGCGGCATCGAGCTTGGCATATCCCTCCAGTTCGGCGTTACCCGCAAATTTTGCATTTAAGAAGCTGTTCGAAAGCGGTGCAAAAGCCGTAAGATCTTTCCAGCCGTCATCCTCGGTCCACTTGATGTAGGGTTTAACGGTAGATTGCGCAGCGGCATTGAATTCGAAATCGACATGTGCCGTACCGTCGAGACCTACGATCACGTTTACCTCGGGAACCAGCCATACCGGAATTGGGCCGATCATGAAAAAGATGGGCGACATTTCGATCGGATACTTAAATTCCTTATGCAGATGCCCGTCGAACTTACCGGTAACATGCAGACTGCTTTTCTGAATGAAACCCATCCACGCCTCAACGCGGTCGGCGCAGGCGAAGGGTGGGGTTTTGCATAATTCGATACCCGCCCCGATGTTGTAACCCGCCTGGATCTCGACATCGCCCACAACATTGATCGTGCCCGAACCGCCGAGCTCGTCGTCGCCGCCATTGAGATCGATGGTCACATCGATATGACGGCTGAAAGGGATACTTTTTCCTACGTCGAACTCTGCCGACCTTCCTTCAGAAGCAAACCCATGGCTTTGATCTGCGTCCGCGGGTTCGAGCGGCCCAGAGGTCTGAAGAGTGGCCCGTTTAATTGCCTCCGTGAACTTCGCCTGGACGGTCTGGAGTGTATAAAAGCCCCTGCTTTTACGTATTGAGGTCACCTTTCTGAGATAGCCGTAGGGCGCGGACGGACCCTCTCGGCTAACGAGCACGTCATTGACCTTGAGGTTTTTAAGAAGATTAGTATCCCCTGCGAATACCATTTGACCCGTCGACGTGTCATAAAACGCGAGGGCGTCCCGGGTCGCCTTGTCAGCAATTTTTGTGGTGGGGAACAGTTCGACTTCCTGACAAACGCCGTTCACAACCTCCGTAACCTGTTCAAGATCCGCATTTGGATAATTGTCCAGCAAGAGTTGCTTAAGAGGGTCACCGCAAATCCCGAGTTCCGTGCGTAGGTCATCGGCGACCTGCCAAAGGTTCTTTCCCGCGGAGGCGGACGCCAGGATTCTGAGTTTCGGGTCCTTTTCGATCATGAATTTAATCGGCCAGGTACGTCCGAAGCTGGAATACATAGTCGGTGTAAGGTCGACCGATCCTAACACCGTGTCAATGAGTAATACGCTCACTCGGTAAGTCCTTTTGGAATTGAAACTCGCCTTGCTCGTGTCCCAGTTAACGATGTAAAAGCTGCCGTAACCACCCGTGGAAGTTATCCGGATCTGTGGGGAAGTGAACTTGGCGACTGGATCACATCCATTCGTGGTTAGCGCGCAAATGTCTACGGTTAGGTAATTCAGCAGATCAGGATCGAATTTTGAAGGGTCGCCGGATGGCACAGCTATTGGCTGCAGGAAATGAAATGCAGTCGAGGTCTCGATACCCGGCCCGAAAGGGGCTGAGGCAGGAAAGCCGCCGGGTCTCACCGGATCAAAAATATTCTCGGCTTGAGCGACACGGCCGTCGGACCCCATTGTCGCGACAGTCACAGCAAGTGTAAGGATTCCAATAGTATTGAGCAGCAGTTTTTTATACGATCCCATATTCATCTCCTAAAATGACTTCATAAATGTGCGACATGCATCTGAGCGGACGAACCCCATTGTGGTCGGTACATCACTTCTGATTGTGGTCTGCTGCGGATTATTTGAACGCGAGAGCTGGAGAATTTCTATGGATTTATCTTCAATTTAACTTCATATTAAGATTAAGATGATTAACAGTAATCCTTGCATCATTTATCCTTTTTGAATTTAGACATCAATTTTTCCGAAATATCGAAATATGAAAATTGCGTTGATCGGACACGGTGCAATGGGGCAGTTAATTGAGCGTCTAGCCGTGGAAAAGGCACATGAAATCCTTGTATTGTTAGACGGAAACGACGCTGATCTTTCCGCGACGGAGCTTGCCGGCAAGCTTTCTGGTTCCGAGGTTGCGATCGACTTCACCACCGCAGAAGCGGTTCGACGAAACGTCGAAGCATGTGTCGCCGCGGGTGTTCCGTTGATCGAGGGCACGACCGGATGGACCCGTCAACGAAACGAGGTCGAAAAGATCGTTCTCGATGGTGATGGTGCAGTGGTTTTTGGGGCAAATTTCTCGGTCGGTGTGAATTTGTTCTATCGAATTGCCGATTTTGCCGCCGAGCTCTTCGCGAAATTTCCTGAATACGGAGCCTTCATCGAAGAGCAGCATCATTCGCGAAAGAAGGACGCCCCGAGCGGGACCGCATTGAAGATAAAGGAAGTGGTTTCCGAACATGTTGAAGTGGGCGACGTAGCCGCGACACGTGCGGGCAATATTCCCGGCACACACCGCGTCGGCTTTGATGGGCCCGCGGATCAGATCTTGCTCGAACATCTGGCTCGGTCACGCGAAGGATTCGCGTTCGGCTCATTGATGGCTGCGGAGTGGATCGTTGGAAAAAAAGGATTCTACGAATTCACCGACGTTGTTGACGAGATCGTAAAGAGATGAAACCACAGATAAGTACCGATGGACACAGATAGGACAATTGAATGTGGGTGCGGAGGGTTGCGATCCGCGAGTTTTGCTGAGATCAACCCAATAACCGAAGCAATTATCGGTTGTGCGTATACAATTTCAAACAAGCTGGGATGCGGGTTTCTCGAAAAGGTTTACGAAAATGCGCTCGCCTATGAATTGAGAAAAGCGGGGCTTGACGTGATCCAGCAGCATGGCATTTCTGTACTCTATGACGGCGTTACAGTCGGAATTTACGAAGCCGACCTTGTCGTCAACGGATTGGTCGTCGTCGAACTAAAAGCCTTGAAGGCGTTGAATGACATTCACTTGGCACAATGCATGAATTATCTTCGAGCGACAAGTGCGCGTGTTTGCCTCTTGATCAACTTTGGCAACCCAAAAGTCGAAGTAAGACGTGTTGTTGTTGATTAACCTACTGTGTTTATCTGTATTTATCTGTGGTTTCAATTCATCCGAGAATAAAGGTCTGCTGCATTGCAAACGAGAAAGAGGCCGCTGATGCGATTTCGTTCGGTGCTTCGGCCATCGGGCTTGTCGGTAAAATGCCGTCCGGACCGGGGCCGATCTCCGACGAGGAGATATTTCGCATTGCTCGAACCGTTCCTCCGCCGATCGCGACTTTTCTATTAACGAGCGAACAAACCGCTCAAGGGATAATCGACCACCACCATCGAACCAGGACAAATACCATTCAGATAGTAGATGGACTGAATGACCGCGCGTACGCCGAGATTCGAGAAGCACTTCCGAATGTGAAACTCGTGCAGGTTATTCATGTGGTCGGCGATGAGTCGGTTGATGAGGCATATGAGCTTGCCGAACACGTGGATGCGATTTTGCTCGACAGCGGCAATCCTAAATTGGCGGTCAAGGAACTCGGCGGAACCGGGCGGCGGCATGATTGGCGGTTGAGTCGAAAGATCGTCGAGACCTGCGGCAGGCCTGTGTTTTTAGCCGGCGGATTGAATGCCGAAAATGTTCGCGAAGCGATGGATTCGGTTCAGCCATTCGGCTTGGATCTTTGTTCGGGAGTGCGGACGGAGGGGAAGTTGGACGTAAGGAAACTCGAAAGTTTTTTTAACGCCGTGCATCGATGAAGTTCGACGGTTCAACCCATCCTTTTCTCTCGGATGAATAACCAGGGCCTGCACTATCCCATATTGGGCAATCATTAGTACGGATCTCGAAATGCAGGTGGCAAGGATACCTGCCGTTCGCGTCGCCGATCGTTCCGATCAGGTCGCGTTTTGTCACTTCGCCTTCCGATTTGTTAATTTCACGCAAATGTCCGTAAAGCGATTGGACCGTTTCGCCAGACGGCAATCGGTGATCAACTATTATGACGTTCCCCCAACCCGGCCCAGCGTCTTGAGCAAAAACAACCTTGCCATTTGCGGTTGCGTAAACCGGCTCGCCGCAATCACTATTTCCGCCCGTGTTTTTGTTCCAGTCTTCGCCAAGATGGTTATTTTCGCCAAAATCTTGCGCGTTGTACCAAGCATCTTTGTCCTTAGCTGCAGTTACGCCTTTGGTGTTGCCGATTGGATATGCAAAGCTGTCGGCCACCTTTATGGGCGTAGGAAGCGGTTCGGCGGGTGAACTGGATTCAACTGCGGTCGAAGTGCAACCCACGCAGATGAACGAGAACAGGATCGTAAAAACAATATATCGAAGCATTCAGTGACGGGGGACTTTTGTAAGTAAAACCCCGATAAGAATATACTTAACTCGATTTTCTGGGCAATAAATTTAAGATGACCACAAAAGTAGATTGGATGCGCGGGTGCGCGACCGCTTTGGTAACGCCGTTTCGAAAGGACGGTTCAATCGACGACGAATGTTTTCGAAAGCTTGTTAAGCGTCAGATAAAAGGCGGCGTGAAGCTGCTTGTGCCATGCGGAACGACCGGCGAAAGCGTGACGATGAGCGAGAGCGAACGACTGCTCGTGATCCGCATGACGGTCGAGGTCGCGCAAAAACATAACGCGAAAGTAATTGCCGGAACCGGCAGCAACAACACGGCTGCGACGATCGATTTCACACGTAAAGCACGCGAGGCCGGGGCGGACGCGGCACTCGTCGTCGCACCTTATTACAACAAGCCGACGCAGGAAGGAATGCTCGCTCATTTTTCGGAGATCGCACGAAGCGTGAAAGGGTTTTCCATCATGCTTTACAATGTGCCGTCGCGCACTTCGTCGAATATCAGTGCCGAAACTACTTTGAAACTTGCAGAAAAACACGAAAACATCGTCGCGACAAAAGAAGCGTCAGGAAATTATTCACAGGTGATGGAAATACTCGATAAGCGTCCGAAGAATTTCAAGGTATTTTCGGGTGATGATTCCTCGGCATTGCCGTTGATCGCACTCGGAGCTGACGGCCTTGTTTCGGTTTGCTCTAATGAGATACCCAAAGAAACTTCGAAAATGGTCGACTACGCACTCGACGGTTCTTTCCGTTTCGCCCGAAAAATTCATTACAAGATACTGCCGCTGATGGAGGCCAACTTTATCGAATCGTCGCCCGCACCGTGCAAACTCGTGATGAAGGAAATGGGATTGCTCGACGAGAATCTTCGGCTGCCGCTCGTGCCGGTAACTGAGGCGGCAATAGTGAAATTGAAGGCAGTCATAAAAGAGTTGAAACTGTGATCGAATATCGTAAAGCGGAGCCTCGCGATCTCGAAGAACTCCGGCAGCTTCTCGCGGCGAACGGTTGGGAAAAGCGCGTCGCCGATCCAGAGCGTTTTCAAAAGATGATCAAGAATGCAGGCCGCACGATTGTAGCAGTTGAAAACGCGGAGATCGTCGGATTCGCACGGGCACTTTGCGACGAAGTTTCAAACGGCTATATCGGTACCGTAGTTGTTGCAGAATCGAAACGCGGACGAGGCATCGGCCGAAAAATGGTCGACCACCTAATGGGCGACGATCCGAGTATCACCTGGGTCTTGCGAGCCGGTCGAGGTAGTGAAGAGTTTTGGAACAAGATGGGGTTTTCAGCATCCGCAATTGCTATGGAGCGGACT
>QHXS01000020.1 GCA_003223975.1 Acidobacteriota bacterium | reverse complement strand
AGGAAAATACGTTTTCGGCATCTGTAATGGTTTTCAGATCCTTTGCGAAGCCGGTTTGCTGCCCGGTGCTCTGATGCGAAACGCGGGCCTCCATTTCGTTTGCAAACATGTAAACCTACGCGTAGAGAATGAGAACACGCCATTTACAAGTTCTTATGACAACGGACGTGTTCTTTCAATTCCCATCGCGCATGCGGAAGGGAATTACGCGTGCGACGACGCGACCTTCAACTCATTGGAAGAAAACGGCCAGATCGTATTTCGCTATTCCGATGAAAATGGCGAGATAACGGACGAAGCGAATCCCAATGGCGCGAGGTCCAGCATTGCCGGAATCTGCAATCAGGACCGAAATGTTCTAGGGATGATGCCGCACTTGGCTCGAATGACGGCCGCGGGATGTTCAGCTCGCTGGCGGCTTCGATCTCGCGAGAGTCTATCCTGCAATAAAAAAGCACGCGAACTTTGCAGTTCGCGTGCAAAACCCTTTGTTTCCAAAGGAGTTTAGTATGACCTTGATCGATCGTTTGAGCTGATGCGAATGCCGCCGTTCGTCGTGACAACTCGAATATTGGCGCCGCCGCCGTTTATGCTGGCGTTAACCTTTTTAGGCTGAGGCCCATACCTGTTGTCGTCTGATCTTTCGACCTGCAGTCCGGGAAAATCGCTGCTGAAGCCGCCATTAACGGTTCCCGCTTCGACGTTCGCCGCAAAATTCGACGGGATCGCAAGATTTACACCGCCGTTCGTCGTCTGAAGATCGAGGCCGGACCCCTTCCATCCCGCACCAACAAGGGCGACGTTGATGCCGCCGTTCATTGTGCGGCCCTTGACATCACCCGCGACGTCGGCAATATTGACGCCGCCATTCGTGGTCGCAAGCTCCATGTTTCCGTCAATGCCCTTGACCGACAGGCCGCCGTTTTGGGCACGAAGATTTAAGTTTGAATTGCGCGGGGCAAGGATCTCGTACGAGACCGACCAGCCGTTCTCACCGGGGCCATCGGCCTTGATCACGCCGCCGGTGTTCACACGGACTGACGAAGCAAGGGACTTAGCAGCCTCTTCAGACGATCCCCAGGCCTGAACGCACGCACGCACCAGAATATCGGAGCGGTTCTCGCCCCTCACACTGATACCTCCGTTCCTTGCTCCGTCAACCTCCAGGCGGCTTGTCGCAGCTACGGTCATTTCACGAAGCTCGCTGGTTGACACCTTGTCGCCGCCATTCCAATTGTTGTTCGAACAAAATTCTTTATATTTTTCTTCTTTGAATTTATCTTTTGAAATTTCCTTGTGGATCTTTTCAACTTCTTTGATCTTTTCTTTGGTTTCCTTTGAGATAACTTCGTCCTGCGCACTCATCGTGCCAGGTATCACTACAAATGCCGTTAGCGTGAGTGCTATAGACGCAAAATAGCCGATAAGTCGTAAACGCATCGCAAAAATTCCTCCGGGGTTTTGGTCGTGAAAATCGCTTTTCTGGAAACAAAACACCGAACGATTGCGGTTTGTGACAAATTATTCTGTACAGGTGATCGACAGGCCAGATCTTTGGATCGAGAATTCGAGGATCTCTACATTTTCAGACGATGAAAGGGAGTTTTTTACATCGTTTCGGCGGCCGTTTTCGCAATAAAAAGCAATGCAGCCGCCGCCGCCTGCACCGCAAACCTTGGGAGCGACCGCTCCGTTCGCGAGTGCGATGTCGATGATGCGGTCCATATGTGGCGTTGTCATATTTGGCGAAAGCCGTTTTCGTTGGGGGTGTGCTTTTCGAAGAATATCTCCGACCAGGTCCCATTCGGAATTCAGCAATGCCTGTCGAAGATTGATCGATGTGTCGCGAATGCCGTCGAACAATTCAAAGAGCTCGGCGTCGCCATCGATGTGGCGTTTTGTGATCTCCCAATTGTTAGTTCCCGAGTTTCGGGGCTCGCCGGTATAAATTACAACGATGCGATCCTGTAATGCAGCTAGGTCGATCTCCAACGCCTCGCGACGTATTCCGTCTTCCGCAAAATGGATACATGCGACGCCACCATATTGCGCCGAGTAGTAATCCTGAAAGCCGGCCGGAACTTTGATCACCTGCGTCTCGACGTTCGCGGCTATCTGAATGAATTGGTCAGGTTGGTAGCGCTTTCCGACAAGCTCGTTGAGCGCGCCGATACACGCGATATTTAATGTGGACGAGCCTGCCAACCCGGCTCCGGCCGGCGCCTCGGAACGGGTTGTCATATTGAAGCCGGTCTCAGGACGAAAAAAATAAATTAATTTCGAAAGAAGTTCGAGCCGCGTTTCGGTCTTAAGCGATGCGATCTGATCAAGCCCGATCTCAAATTTCTCGCCGCGATCGACCGATTCGATAGAAATAATTTCATCGTCGCGGGTCTCGATCCGGCAATGAGCAAGTAGATCGACCGCGAAGTTGACCGTTGATGCGCCTTCGTGAAAAAGGAATATCGGGGGTATATCAATAGTACCGCCTGCGAGATCGACACGTGTCGGAGCTGAGGATTCGATGATCATTCTTAGGGGAAAACTGGCCAGGCCGGACTAAATATTAACCCAACGAAAATGAATTGCGGTAATGCGAAGTCTAATTTTTCGCTGCGGTCGTCGTGGCTTTGTTTTTGGGTTTGTTCTTTTCCGGATGCTTTTCTTCTCTAGCCGGCTCGCGACTCAAATGCAGGCGTTCTGAGAGGTCATGTAACTTAACATGCGCGACTTCTTCGACGGCAAGAAGTTTTTCTTCGATCCTGTGGATCGTTTCAGGATTCGCCTCTTCGACCTTTTCGGAGATCCAGAATCGCTCGAGCACATAAAACAGAATGACACCGCCAAGAACAATGAAGAAGAGCGTGATCCCGATCTGTTTGAAGTCGCCGATCATGGACGTGATCGCTCCGCTGAAGAAATATCCCGCGCCTGAAAGGAAAAAAACCCAAAGTCCGCAACTAATGGCATCGAGGATCAAAAACCGTCCGAAGGGCATTTTTCCAATGCCGTAAAATACGCACATGGCGGCCCGAATGCCGTAAATGTATTTCGAGAACACGATCGCAAAAGTACCGAATTTATCGATCAGCCTCTCGATCCGCGGCTGCGCCATGTGATAAAACCGATAGTCTTTTGCGTTCTCATGAAAGCCGCGGCCGACGCCATACGCGACGCAGTCGCCTGCCATCCCGCCGACCGTTCCGAAGAAGAGCACTTTCAGCCAACTGTAATTGCCGAAGTAGCCGCTGTGAGCCATTGCGCCGGAAATCAGAAGTGTAATGTCGCCCTCGATAGTACAGAGGGCAAAAACCGCATAAATACCGTATTGCGCAATGATTTGCGAGAGTTCATCCATACAACAGATGCGTACAAGGATACCTGAAGGCTCTCAAAAGATTAACTTTCGAAGCTGGCAAGGTCAAAGCGAGCAGGGATTTAGGATTCTGGCGAAACCTCGATCTTTACCTTAAAGGAACCCGAATTATCATCAAGATTGCCCTCATTAAGGCCGAGGAAAAGGGTGCCGTCACGCGTTGCGACAAACTCACGATCTGATCCGATATAAATGAAATCGTTGTTGTCATCGCCAATTACGGCGATAAGCGCGCCGGTCGGAACGCTTTTGAGAAGCTTGTTGTTGTCTTCAAGGGTGTATTGGCCCGCCGGTCCGGTCTTCTGGCCCTTGCCCAGCGAGACTTCGCCCTCGCCCGATATACGGATCTTCTGGCCGCGTTTTACGACCCACCCCGTATTCGTCCAGCCGTTTGCCGTATTATCAGCCCGCACGTTTACATTCAAAACTACCGGTTTGATCATCGGCCCCGCGGGTGCTGTAGAGACAGGAATGTTTTTCTTTGGTTCAGGTTTGGATGGTGTGTCGTCAATAATTACGGCAGGCTTTTTATCTACCGGTTCGTCGTTGACCCTTACGTTTGATGCCACGTTATCTGCCGGGCGTGGAATCGCATCCGTGCGATCGAAAACGATCGATTCGATCTCATCGGCGTAAAAAGTAAACTCCTTTTTTCGCGTGCCTTCGCCGACGGTGATCGTGAATCTACCACCGTTGAAACCAGTAATCCGCCCTTTGATGATGCTGCCGTCTTTGAGACGAATGGTATCGGCAAACACCAGGACCGAGCAAAGAACAACCACAACCAGAGCCGACAAACATCGAGCAAAAAACGTACTGATTTTCATTTCAACCGCCTATATAGTGAACAAAACGGAGAGAAAAAGATTCATTTCCGGACGTCGATAAAGATGCAAAAGTTACAGATTCCGTTGCAGTTTTTCGGGCCCTCAAACCTTGATTATACAACTCAATTCAACCCTCGGCGTAAAAATGCAAGTTTAGCCGAAAAGTTTCGTTCTAGACATAGGGAACGCGTGACGATAATTCGGCGCTAAATGCAATAAAAAATGACAAATAGGCTACCTAAAATAAGATGGGGTTCAATGCTGGTCGGACTTCTCTTTTCGGCCATCGCCTTTGGTGGAACGACGATCGGTCAAACCCGTTTGGAGGATAAGAAGTGGGTCGTCGAAATACTTAACGGAAAGTCGGTCGAAATAGAAGGAACCAAGCCGTTCATTTCATTTGATGCGGCAAATCAAAGCGCGGGCGGCAATACAGGCTGCAATCTCTTTGGAGGCAGCTATGCAGTCTCGGGCGACACGATACGGATCTTTGACACCGTCTCGAGTATGAGGGCGTGCATCGAAGACGATCGAATGGAGATCGAAAGGAAATTCATGGATGCATTGCAAAATGCAAACCGCTTCGAGATCAAAAACAAAAAACTATATCTTTATCGAAAGGACAAGATCTTGGCCGTGCTGCACGGCGAAAACAAGTAGTTCGCCCGATCGATTAGTAACGAGAACCGTCCTCAACCCGGGCGTTTCTTTTTTATCGCCAATTTCCGATCAATACAAATGGTGACCAAAAGTAAGGATGCGAAAACGGGGCATTCGGGTCGCATTTGAAATCGTTCTGTTTTCCCGGTGTAACAAAATTATCAGACCGGCAGCTGCCGTTTTGACCTGTTGCCTTGATCTTGCCGTCGATCATTTCCTTTTGCGTTAAGCGAATTGCCTCTGCTTTGGTCATCTCAGGGCTTTTGGTCTTGATCCGGTAAAATTCCGCCATAAAGGCCGCCGTGCTCTCGTCTGCAACGGGCCACAGCGTGGCAAGCACCGCTTTCGCTCCGTTTTGCTGAGCGATCACTGCGAAGCTTTCAACTTCCTTTCCGTTTGCGTCAGTTTCGCCGGAGGCGGTATCGCAGGCGGACAACGTCAGTAGTTCCACACCTGAAAATTTTAACTGCGGCGAGGTCTTGAATTTGTCCATCGTTAACGCCGTTCCGTCCCCTAGCAGGAGAAACGACTTTGTCATATCACCGGGGCGAAATGAAAAATGAGATGCGATATGAACGACCTTGAATCGCTGGGCGAGACGGTCCTTTAGTGAGCGCTCATTAAATTCCTGATCGATCAGTGTTTTACCAGAGATGACGCCACCGACCGATCGCTCGTCATTTACGATCGAGGAGAGCTCCTTGCGAACGGACGGAAGGGCCGAAAATGACATCATCCGGGTGCCATCGGGTTCGGCTAATTGCTTTGCGGCTGTTACGCCGAGCCCCAGTATCCGCCAATCGCGATTCGGCTCCTCCGAAAGACGAGTGCGACTTGCGAGGGTGATCAATACGTTCTGATACTTTTGCCCGAAATACTCTTTCCCGTCCCAAAGTGCCGCAAGGGGCAGATACCGCAGCGAACCGTCTAACGACCACAGGAGCGTCTTCGCATGCGAATCTTCCAGATGTTTTTCTATCGGCTTCACGAGAATGTCATAAAGCTCTTTACCGAGCGGACGCGGATCGACATGCGGATCTTGAACCGCCGCCCGAAACGCTGCGATCTTTTTATTGAGCTCGGCGGCCTTAATTTCCGACTTTCCATCCACCTGTACTTCAGGCGTCGTCAAGATAACCCTGTACCTTTCTTCGCTCGCGACCGTGTAAAGTGCAACGACCCCGGTCCCCCATGAACTAAGATCGGTTTGCAGGCCTATGTTCTCTTGAATTTCCGCTACAATGGTCGGCTTCCTGGCGTACTCTTCCGACAGGTTTCGCAGAAACACTTGAAATACCGTGTTGGCCTTTGCCAGTTGATCCGCCAATTCCTCAAATCGTTTTCGATCGTTCTCGGGGAGTTCCTGGCCGTCGGGGAGAGCGTTTTTCGTTTGCTGAAGCTTCGCGAATTCACCACCGAGAGCGGCGATTTTTAACACCAGGTCATCGTATTTAGCGAGGGCTTGTTTTTCATCGTCGCGTAGGTCCGAACGCCGGCTGAGCGCGTCAACCTCCGTCGCATCCCTGCTCACGTAATCGAAAACTTCTTCCTCTTTAAGCATCGCGATGACCGCCCGCGCTTCGGGCAATCTGCCATCGGCGATCAGGAGTTCGGCAAGGGCCGTATACGATGCGCGGATCTTGTTCAGGTAGGCGTCGCGGGCGGGCTTGCCCAACCTGTTCACCGAAGATCGGATCTCCTGATACTTGTTAACTGCCTGTTTCCCGAATAGGATAGCGAGCCTGCGGTTCTGCTTTTGGGCGGCGACGGAACGAAGCTGATCGAGCGCCATAACCTCGCCCTTTGCGTCCTTCGACAAACGCATGCTGACGAGTGATTGGAATATAGTCTCGATGGCGAGGTCGAATTTCCCCGCAACAGATTGGCAGATGCCAAGGTTCTTGAGTGCGTAGGCGTCCGCGCCGCGTGTCGGAAGTTTCCGGTATTCATTGATCGCCTGGTTGAGGTAGGTGGTGGCGGCTTCGCAGTCGTTCAGATCGATGAAGAGTTTGCCGAGGTTGTTCAACGCGATCGCTTCGTTATCGCGATCGTCCACCTGCCGTAGTAAAGGCATTGCGGCGAGGTAGTATTCGCGGGCCTGTTTTAGCTCCCCGGAATCGTGATGGATTGTCCCCAGATTCAACAGCGCAACGGCTTCGCCGGATCTGTCGCCGACCTGACGACGTAGTGCGAGCGCCTGCGATTGAGACTCCAACGCCTCTTTCAGCTGGCCGATGTCCTTGTAGAGCCTCCCGATATTGTTAAAGGCCGCCGCTTGCGCATTGGCGTCATCTAACGACCGAGCGATCGCGAGGGACCGTTTGAAGTACTCCAAAGCCGACTCGTATCGACCAAATTGGGAGTAAGACTCCCCGATACTGTTCAGGGCCGCCGATTCGCCGTATTTATCTTTGACCTGTTCAAAACCGGCGAGTGCCTGCTGATAATATTCGAGAGCCTTTTGATACTCGCCCAGTCCGTCGTACACCTGGCCTAGAAAGTTCGTCGAAGTCGCGATCCCACCCTTATCGTCGGCCTTGCGACGAATTTCCAACGAACGCTCGATGCATTTCTTCGCCGTATCGTAGTTCCCGATCCGTATATACGTCCACCCCAAGGATTCAAGGGCATCCGCTTCCTGGCCGGAGTAACCTGATTGGCGGAGGACGGCGATCGCTTTTTCCAAATATCCAATAGCTTTTCGGTTGTTCCCGCGATTTGTAAGAAAATCGCCAAGGAAGTACAGAGCACGCCCTTCCGTCCTTGCATCGCCACTCGCCGTCGCAGCTATCGACGCCTGTTCAAAGCATTCAAGAGCGGACTCATTCTCGCCGAGATCGCGGTGATTTAAGCCCTCTCCGATCAAAGCAAAAGTCTCGTCGCTTTTACTTTGCAGTCGCCGATAGATATCAGCGGCGCTTTTGAAAGCATTGATCGCTTCGCGCTTCGCCTGAGGCGAACCATCGTGAGCAAGCGACTGCGCCCTTTTAAAAAGCGTTTCCGCGGCGATGTAGTCGGGGAGCAAGCCGGGCTGTGAGGGTGCTTGGCCGAAAGCCGGAACAACCAGCCAAAGTGCCAAAATCGTCAAGAAAAAACAACAATTGTGGATGCCAAACCCGATCCGTGTTCGTCGCATAAATTCTTTTCCGCACGCTTCTTACAGCCTCGCGGTCAACGCCAATTTCCGATAAGTATAAATGGTGACCAAAAGTAAGGATGCGAAAACGGAGCATTCGGGTCGCATTTGAAATCGTTCTGTTTTCCCGGTGTAACAAAATTATCAGACCGGCAGCCGCCGTTTTGACCTGTTGCCTTGATCTTGCCGTCGATCATTTCCTTTTGCGTTAAGCGAATTGCTTCGGCCTTACTCATCTGCGGATTCGCTTTTTTGAGCCGATAAAATTCACTCATGAACATCGACGTTCCTTCGTCCGCTACTTTCCATAAAGTAGCTAGCACGGCTTTAGCTCCCTTCTTCTGAGCGAGCATACCGAGGCTTTCAACCTCGCGGCCGCTGCCGTCGCCTGCGGCTACACCAGTCTCACATGCAGACAGGGCCAGCAGCTCGATATCCTTAAAATCCAATCCTTCGTCCTTGTTGATCTCAAAAAGCGAGAGCCGCTTTCCATCACCAAGCAGCAGCGCGGAATCCTGGTCGTTCGCACCAAGCTTAAAGTGAGTCGCAAGGTGGACGACATTAAAGGATTTCCCGTCTTCAGTTTGCTGCGGCAGCATGTCGCGAAGGGCATTCAGATCGAATTTTTCGTCGATCAGTTTTTTCCCGTCCAGAACGCCGGTGGTGCTGTTTTCCTTCACGATCGAATTCAACTCGTTGATGACCGAGGGCAGGGCAGCAAATCCTTCGTGCGGTTTGGAAACACCAGCACCGAGAGCACGCCATTCATCAGTGGAAGGCTTTGAAAATAGATTTGTCTGACGAGCGAGGGTAACGATAACGTTCTGGTACTTTTCGGCGAGATAGGTTTTACCGTCAGGCGAAAGTGCGGCCATCGGAATGTAACGCAATGTGCCGTCCAGCGACCAAAGGATCGTTTTCGCACCTGCACCTTGCAAATCACCCTCGAGCGGTTTTACAAAAATATCGTAAAGTTCCTTTCCCAGCGGACGCGGGTCGACCTTTGGATTCTGCAGCGCACGCTGAAATTCGCTGATCTTGCGATTTATGTCTGCAGACGTCAGATTACGATCCTTATATCCGACCTTACGGTCGACCATCGTGCGGCCGGTCGTGACAATTGCGCGATATCGTTCCGGCAACAAATAGGTCGAAACCAAAACAACATCAGGTCCGGCGCGTCTAAGATCGGCGCGTAAACTCTCGATACTCTCCGGCGTAATGACGGCCTGATCCTCAACCTTCTTACTGAATTCGCTGGCAAGCTTTGCGAGGAAAGTGCGAATGCCTACCGCGGCTTCCTCGATCTGCGTCTTCAGGCTTTGGAATTCGGCTTCTTCTGCCGTGGGAAGCGTTCCGCCGGATTTGTTCTTTGCATCCTGAAGCGTTTGAAAACGCGCTCCAAACGCGGTCAGCTGAGTCGAGATCTTCGAGTACTCGTCCAGGGCCTTTCGCTCGGGATCGGTCAGTGCGAGCTTTGCCTGATCGACCGCCTCAGCGGCGTCACGACGGACGAACTCCATGAATTCTTCCTCTTTGAGGAGGTCGAACACTTGTTGAGCTTCGCCGAGTCGGCCCTCGTCGATCAAAAGATTTGCCAATCGCCGATAGGTCTCCTCGTGTGACTCAACAAAACTTTTCTGCGACGCTTTGTCAAGCATACGGTTGCCGCCACGAATACTCTGATAAACGTTGATCGCCTCCTTGCCGTAAAGTACCGCCAGCCGCTTTTGATCTTGTTTGTTCCAAAGCTCCATCATGTGGCCGAGAGCATTAGCTTCAACTTCGCTGTATTTGATCTCGCGGGAAAGAATGATCGCTCGCTGCAGGTTCTCGGCAGCTTTTTCATACTGCCCCTGTTCTGCATAGAGCTGACCGAAACTATCGTAAACAAACGCTTCTGGCCGCCTGTCGCCGGTCTTGAGATAGAGAGTTAGTGCCCGCTCATAACTGGCGAGGGCAAGAGGATATTTATGTTGTTCAAAATAAACAAGCCCCAGGTTATTAACTGCATATCCCTCCTCGCGCTCATATCCGTTGGCACGCATTATCGCGAGCGAACGTTTGAAGAATTGTTCGGCCACCGGATAGTTCTTGAGAAGAAAATAGCTGTATCCGATATTGCTTAGCGCTATACATTCCAAATAAGGGCTTTCGGTCTTTCGCGCTAGAGCAAGCGCCCTTTTCACCAAACTTATCGATCGATCGTTTTGACTAAGATTCGAATAGATGTTTGCGAGGTCGAGCAATAGTCTGGCTATCCGCAGATCGTCTTTTTCTTTCTCGACCAGTGCTAATGCGGTTTCGCCGTATCGAATCGCTTCGCCATAATTACTTAGATAATAGTAGTGGTCGGAAAGCGCACTCGCGATCCTTATTTGAGAACTGCCCGCCCCCTTGTTCTCTGCAAAGATCTGCTGAGCGGCCTTTATCTTTGCAAGTGCCTCGTCGTGTTGATTTAGATACGACAAGAATTCAGCGTCGATCAAAAGGGCATACGCTTCGCCAAAAACACTTTGGCCTTCACGAAAGCAAGCGATCGCCCTTTGAATGGTAGCCCTCGCATCCGAAATGCGATTTAGGCTCCTGTAAGCGATCGCAAGGTCCAATGCAGTCGTTCCTTCGCTGTTCTTGTCCTTGAGGATCATGAACAACCCGACCGCATATGAAAGGCTCCGCTCGGCCTCGGGATATTTGCCAAAGGCCAGATGCAGGCCACCAATGGTCTCGGCCGTCGAGGCTTCGGAATTGTAGTCTTTCGTATTTTCGAAGATCTTGAGGGCGGATGAGTAGTTTTTCAGCGCATCGGGATACTTGAATTTTGCCTCGTAAAGACCGCCCAGCCTTAAGAATGCAGTAGCCTCGCCTGCGGGATCCTTTGCATTCTGATAAAGACCGACGGCCGAATTGTAATTGGCTGCAGCTTGGACGATTCGTTTGCTTTCGCGATGAGAATCGCCAATGTCCGTCTGAAGCAGCGCCTGTTCGCTGGACTGTTTCAACAACTCGCGAAGGCGCAAGGCGGAAGTGAAAAACACTATCGCTTCGTTGAACTTCTTTTCGTTATAACTGAGCAGCCCGAGATTCCTCAAGACCTTTGCCTGGCCGTCACGATCACCTGCAAGCGCGTATTCGACACGGGCTTTCACATACATCGTCCGAGCGATGGCCGTCCGATCCTGTTTCGCGGCGATAAATGCAATATTGTGATAAACGTAGGCCAGTTCAAGGTGATACCCGTGCGGGCGCAGTTTTTCGGCAGCTTTCTCAAAATACGCCAGAGCCTCCGAGATCCTGTCGGCATTAAGTTCGCGAATGCCGAGCCTTTTAAGATATTTGCCATGTTCCAGTTCAACCGCGGCAACCCTCTTAATATTGCCGACATTGCGAAATAGCTTAGCGGCCTCGTCGAATTTTGCGAGCGCTTCAGCTTCTGAACCCTCAGATCCTGCCGCAAGAAGTGCGTCGATATAGAGGGCCTCGGCTTTTTGATCTTGACCTGGTTGA
>QHXS01000019.1:19186-26297 GCA_003223975.1 Acidobacteriota bacterium | reverse complement strand
TAAGCTCTTGATCAGACGCGTAGTTCTAGCCATTTGCGTTGAAATCTATCTGTTGTAAGCGTGAGGGATAAAGCGGCAGAGAATCCTTGGCAGAAAAACCTTCGGGAATGCCATCTAAGATGCTACCATAAATCACGCTGAACGGCTGATATTTTTAACAATGAAATACATTTTTTTACACATTTCCGCCTTGGTGGTCCTTGCCGGTTTTTGCACTGTTTTTGGCCAGCAAGCTGCTGTAAGCGCCTCGAGTTCCACGAGTTCCGGCTTCTTGCCCTTAAGCGAAGTCCGCGAGGGCATGAAAGGTACCGCGAGGACGGTCTTTAAAGGCACGACGCCAGAGGAATTCAACGTCGAGATCCTCGGTATTATTCCCGGCGGCGTCGGCCCGAAACAGGACCTCATCGTCGGCCGGATCAGTGGCGGACCCGCAGACCGAACCGGCGTTTTTGCCGGTATGTCCGGGTCGCCTGTCTATATCGGCGGCAAACTCGTCGGAGCCATCTCATATAGCTTTCCTTTTTCCAAAGAGCCGATCTGCGGCATCACCCCTATCGAGCAAATGGTGGCGATCTTCGAAAAGAAAAACGCTGCAAGAACCGCTTCGAATGAGCCCAGGAAATATTCTTTCGGCGAGCTTGTTTCAAGTAGTTACCAAGGCGGTTTGCCCGATTCGCTTTCCGCGGACAGCGGCCTTGTGTCCGGCATGTCGCCGAATTCGATGCTAATGGCGGTTGCAGGGCAGGCATTTAGACCGATAGCAACGCCGATAACCTTCAGCGGTTTTTCGCAATCGACCCTCGACCGATATTCGCCTCAATTGCTTCAGGCCGGCCTACTGTCGGTGAATGCTGCGGGCGGTACTTCGGCGATCAGTCCGATGAGGAAAGCCGAACCAAATACCTTGCTTGGCGGCCGTTCCGTCTCGATGCATCTCGCACGAGGTGATTACGGACTTGCAGCCGCCGGCACCGTTACACTGCGCGACGGCGATAAGGTTTATGCTTTCGGCCACCCGTTTCTCGGCCTTGGCACCTCTGATCTCGCGATGAGCGAATCGCATGTCGTCACAGTAGTTCCAAGTATCAACAATTCCTTCAAGCTCGCCGTCGCCGATTCGCTTGTTGGTGCGATGACGCAGGACCGCGCGACCGGTGTCTTCGGTAAACTCGGAACCACGCCGAAAATGATCCCGGTTCATCTAACGCTGACGACCAGCCGCGGCCAAAGCCAGGAACTGAATTATGAGATCGCGCGCGACGAAACCCTCACGCCGCTGCTGCTGAATATCACACTCTATAATTCGTTGATCGCACAAGAACGCTCGATCGGCGATTCGACCATCACTATCGACGGCAGCATTAAGCTGAAAAACCAATCGCCGATAATACTTCAACGCCGTTTCGGCGGCAGCCAGGCTTTGCAGCTTGCGGCCGGTGCGGTCGCCGTTCCGGTGAATGCGTTGCTGCGTGGGCAGTTTGATGATCTCGATTTCGAAGGGATCTCGCTTGACCTTAAGATCGACGACGGAAGCGACACCGCGACGCTGGAGCGGCTAACTGTCGACAAGAATCAAATCCGTGCAGGCGAGACTGTCGAACTTCAAGCGTTCGCGAGAACAACCTCCGGCAGCGTTTTTGTCGAGCGAATTCCCTTAAAGATCGATTCGGACATTTCACCGGGAACGTATTCGGTGACCGTCGGCGACGGCGCCGCTATCCAGAAGAACGAAGCTGTGCAGCAGTTCGTTCCGAAAGACCTTTCGGAATTGGTCGCCACGATCAATACGATCCGCTTGCCGGATCGGCTGTACGCAAAAATGTTTCGCACAACTTCGGGAATGGTGATCGGAACCAGCGAAATGCCCAACCTGCCGCCGTCTGTTCTGGCCACAATGAATAACGATCGTGTTACCGGTGGACTAAAACCATCGGTCCAAAGCGTTATAAAGGTAAGCGAGGTTCCGCCGGCAAAGTTCGTGATCTCGGGCGAGCAGACCTTGACATTTGAAGTTATCAAATAGCTCGATCTTGCATTTAAGCAAGGGTCAATGGGTACGCTCTCCCATTGACCCTTTTTTCTTGTCTCGGTCTAGTACGCAGCTTATTAATTACCGTTCTTCACCGTATCCTGGTCCTGCTCGAGTGTTCGATTCTCAAATGTAAACAAATCGTAGTATGCCTGGCCACAGGACGGCGCAAAAAAACTGCACGAATCGTCTACCAGTGAACCGCTAAGGACCTTGTGATTCGGGAACGCAGTTGTTATCGCGGTCACAGCGGTCTGCCAGTTATGGTAGCCGAGGCCAAATTGCGTGAGGTCCCATCTTGACGGTACGGCATCGGTCATGTCGACAAAGTCCCACACGCCGGTCACACAACCGCCGCCAAATCCGGTATGCCCGACGTAACCGAACGCATTTCCATTCGAAACGCCGTCTCCGTCAGTATCTATCGCGATCTGGATCCGCGGAGAACCGCCACCACAACTTCGAGCCGGAAAGTAATATTTTAGCTGTAGCTGGTTTGTAAGCGCTGAAATGCGAAATCCCGGCGGCGTGTTCCGAAAAGCAACACCGATACCGGCAGGATACGCCGTCGTCGTGAGCACCGATATCACGTCGTTCGTAAGATTCTGCGGATCGTGGTCGTCATTCATTGCATAGTATAATTCGAATTTGTGCCCGAGGCCTGGAAGTTCCTCATTTGCGCTTGCAGTGTTGCTCATCGCGGCAAAATCGGCATTCGCGGACAGTAGATTGCCGACCCAGTCCGGATTACTGCGCAGAAGTTGAGCTGATGCGGGCATACCTGCAGCAAAAAATATCAAGCTCGAAAAAAGGATCGAAAGCAAAAAAAATCTTTTCATGTTTACCTCCTTGAAATTGAACGGCTTACAATTCCCGGGATACGACCTATGCCGGACAGCCGTATCCTGATCCCGACCGGGATATGGATGGGGAAATCAGCTGAAGCCGGGGACAATTCCGTACTGAGGTCGTCAGCGGAGGCTACGGAATGAAATTCTCGCGGGGTTTTCTATGTGGGCAGTGCGAGAATATCGCTCAAGTAATATTTGCAGCGTATCTTCATTACGTTGAGAAATTCTTGAGGAATTTAACATGTTAAACGTAGGTATGGGATCCTTATGCGGGAGTACTATTCGAGTTTCGACCAAATAGTTGAAAGGGTACTATTCGGAAAACGAAGACTCCGGTGTTCCACCCTCGATCCATTCTTCGCCGTCCGCGTATACTTCCTTTTTCCAAATCGGAACAGTTCGTTTCAGTTCGCGGATCAGCCATTCGCACGCTGCGAATGCGGCCTTGCGATGTGGTGCCGCGACCGAGATCACTACGCTTGTCTCGCCGATCTCGAGCTTCCCGATCCGATGGACGATACCGACATTTGAGATCTCGAAATCCAGCTTCGCCTGCTCGATCAGCTTCTGCATTTCCTTTAAAGCCATTGGCTCGTAAGCCTCGTAGAAAAGATGCAGCGTCTCGCGGCCTTTCGTGAATTTGCGAACATAGCCGTCGAGCGTCACGGTCGCACCGCATTCAGGCGAAACTACTCTCCGGGAAACGGATTCGATCGATATCGGCTTGTCGGTTAGCTCCCAAAAGTCCATCGTTTTCAGATTTTCGAAAGAGTTTTAAGGCTTATTTGTCGGGACGAACGGCTCGATCATTTGTCCAAAGTAACCTTTTGTCGTGCTTTCGCTGCCTGCCACACCATACGCGCTTGGCCAAACACCATCGGGGAGATAATAAGTCCCGAAAAGGCGATCCAACAGCGGCAAATGAACTGCAAAGTTCTTGTCGAGATGATCCAGATCGTCGCAATGATGCCAGTGATGAAACTGAGGCGTTGCCAGAAGCCATCGTAGCGGGCCAAATTCAAAACGCAGGTTCGAATGTATGAATGTCGCCTGCACGCTGACAAAAACGATGTACGCGAAGAACGGCGCTTCGGCAAACCCGAGAAGATAGATCGGTATATATGAAATGCCGCGCGTAACGGCGATATCGACAAAATGAATTCGCGCGCCTGCAAGCCAGTCCATCGATTCGGCAGAATGATGCACCGCGTGAAATCGCCACAGAAACGGGACGGTATGAAATAGTCGATGGACCCAATACTGGCAAAGGTCGGCGACGACGAGAATGCCGAGGAACTGGATAAGGTACGGAAGGCTTGCAACCCAACTTTGTACCTGAGCGTTGACCGCCCATGAGAAAAATATCATCGCCGGCTTTAGGGTCAGTATCGTAGTAAGCTGGATCAAAACCGCGCTGATGAAGAAATATGTCAGGTCCGTGCGCCAGCTATTTCTCAATATCGGCTGCTCGGCTCGTTTTGGGAACAGCTGTTCAAGAGGAATGAACAGAACCGAAAACGCGATCAAATTTAGGAGAAACCAATCCAGTCCGAGAAACGGCCCGTCGCGCATCTCGCCATCAATCGGCACGCGGGAACCGCCCATTAAAGCCGCGAGCAGAGTGAGGCCGATACCGGTCAATCCAGCTGCTTTGCTGCGGCGAAGGATAATGCTGACTGCACCAAGTACAAAAGAGCCGACAAGGATAAGGTGGAGCAGCGCGCGAACGTAGGGGATCGGATAAACCTCGCGCAATTCGGGCATCGTCAATATCCACGGAAAATGAAAGCACAGCACCGCCCCGACGCCGATAGCTCCCAAAGTTACCGACAGCGCACCGCTGATCCAGCCGTTGCCGAAGTGTTTAGGCTGTTCGTTGTCTGTCATTTTGACTAATTCTTATCCACCCGAAACCGCGGTAAATATTGCGAGTTCGTCATTGTCATGGATGATCTCGTGGCCCGTCGAGTATTCCCGATTCAAAGAGACAAGCAATTTCAGCGTCGATAATTTTGGATATTCCCCGAGGACCTGCTCCAACATTTTCGAAACTTTTATTTCGGGCGATACTCTTCTTTTTACTCTTCGCACGCCTGATATATCAGCCGTCGCTCCGAAAAACAACAAGTCGATCTCAATGTTTTCTTTTGCGGTTGATGCGGGCATAAACGATCAAGTATTTGGACGGGAAGCCAGTGTTTTTCTGCCGAAATCTATTGCCTTGTGAAACCGCTTTCGCGGTGAACGCATCATAGTCTCGTCGAAACGCTTTCAATCAAATCAGCAATCTAACATATGAAGATCGTCAGATTTTTCATTATCGCATACTGCCTATTCGCACTCTATACATGCATTGATGGGCAGTCGCCGGCAGACCTTTCCAGGAGTCGCGCCCTCGAGCGATCTGCACTTGCGAGTTATCGTGCGAAAGACTACGCGGCATTCCTGCGGGATATCAAGCAGGCCGCGGACCTCAGGCCCGATCTCCCGCGTCTCATCTATAACCTCGCCGGTGCATATGCGCTCAACGGAAACCCGGACGAATCTGTAGCGCTGATAGACCGGCTGATAGCGATGGGCGTGTTTTTCGATTTTGAAAGGGATGACGATTTTGCTTCCTTGGGCGCTTCACGACTTATGGAGATCGGCAAGCGTGCGCGAGCGAACAACGTCGCGACCAACTCGAGCACGCGCGCATTCACCCTGCCGGATCGAGAAATGATTCCCGAGGGCATCGCCTATGATCCGGTCAGCCGCCGATTCTTTGTCGGCAGCATTCATCAGGGCCGGATCGTGTCGGTCGATCAAAACGGGAGATCGGTGGACTTCTCTGCTCCAAACGACGGCCTCTGGAGCGTTTCGGGAATGGCGGTCGATGCGGATCGACGAATACTATGGGCGACGACGAGCTCTTTTCCACAGTTTGCGGGTTACAAGCCATCCGAAAAAGGCCGGGCGGGCATATTCAAGTACGATCTAAACACGGGCAAATTATTGGACAAGTTCTTCGCGCCTGCCGGCGATGGTGAACACGCGCTTGGCGATCTTACTCTTGGCCGCTCCGGACGTGTTTACATAACGGACAGCATATCGCCGGTGATCTACACGATCGCTCCGAACGGCAAGGTACTTGAGACTTTCATTCGCGACGAAACTTTTAGCTCACTAAACGGGATCACGTTCGACACATCCGGAAAGACGCTGTACGTTTCCGATTACACGAACGGCGTCTACAGGATCGACGTTCTCTCGAAGAAATTCGTGCAGATCAAACCCTCCAAAAACGTCACGCTCATCGGAATTGACGGATTGTATTTCTTTCGAGGCGACCTGATCGCGACGCAAAACGGCGTGAGTCCGCAGCGTGTTGTTCGTTTTAGCTTAAACCCGACGAAGACCGAGATAACGGCGTTTCGAACTCTTGAGGCAAATCACCCAGACTTTCTCGAACCCACATTAGGCGTGATCGTCAAAGGTGATCTTTTTTTCGTCGCGAACAGTCAATGGCCGCTGATCGATGAAAAAGGTGTATTCGCCACGGATAAACTTCGTGAGCCGATCGTGTTGAAACTGAAACTTTAACGGCTACTATTTGATCGCACCTTGGATCGGACTTGATGCCGAGGCGTAAAGGCGTTTCGGCATGCGGCCGGCGAGGTAGCCGAGGCGGCCGGCTTGGACGGCTAGTTTCATAGCGGTGGCCATTTGGGCGGCGTCGTTTGCTTCGGCGATGGCAGTGTTCATGAGGATCGCGTCGGCGCCGAGTTCCATCGCGATCGCGGCGTCTGATGGCACGCCTACACCGGCGTCGACGATGATCGTTGCGTCCGGAAGTTGCTCGCGCATTATCCGCAGATTGGACGGGTTTTGAACACCCATTCCGGAACCGATCGGCGCCGCGAGCGGCATCACAGCGGGACAGCCGACATCGAGCAGCTTTTTCGCCATTATCAGGTCATCGGTGAAATATGGCAGAACGATAAAGCCTTCTTTTACGAGAACTTTTGCGGTTTCGAGCGTCTGTTCGTTGTCGGGCAGCAGCGTCGTCTGATCCCCGATGACCTCGAGCTTTATCCAATCGGTTTCAAGCGCTTCCCTCGCAAGCCGTGCAGTGCGGATCGCATGGTCGGCGTCGTAACATCCGGCCGTATTTGGCAGAATCTGCATTCTCGGGTCGAGATGATCAAGAAACGATTCGGTCTTTCGGTCAAGGGGTACTCGATTCACCGCA
>QHXS01000019.1:0-19134 GCA_003223975.1 Acidobacteriota bacterium | reverse complement strand
CTTACCCGTGCCGATGATCAGGCGTGAATTGAATTCCTTTCCCGCTAGAACAAATTTGTCAGACATCTTCTTCGATCTTCGATAATATCAGGCGCTCGATCAACGGCGAAAAGGTTCGGCCGAAACGGCCTCATGCGGACAAGAGTGTCCGCGCTCCGGATCATCCACCGCCGACGAAATGAACGATCTCGATCCTATCGCCTTCGTTGACGGTTGTTTCGGGCCAGTCGTTTCGGCGAACGACGGTTCGGTTTAACTCGATCGCGACGCGCTGCCGCGGCAATGAAAAAAGATCGAGCAGCCGATCAAGCGTGACCTCGCTTTCGATCTTTTTCGATTCTCCGTTCAGCGTAATTTCCACTGAACTAATTTTCGCTTATTGCGACAGGTGTGTAAATTCGCCCGGCGCGCAGAAGAACGGGGCGCCCGCGCTCCAGTCTGTCAGGCCTGCAGTATGGATCGCCTCAACTCGATCTCGTCTCCGCCATTCGAAGCGCGAACGAGAAACGCGGCCCGTCCTCCGACGAAATTAGGCAATTCTACGTCCAATTGTGCCAAGCCGTTTTGGTCCGTGACCGAATGAAAGATCTGGGGCCGGAAATTTGAGCCGATTATCTTTACCAAAATGTCGGCGTTATTTATCACCTTTCGTTCACTGCCGCGGCAAACCAGGAGCGTAACGCTTTTTTGCTCGCCGCCACGAAACGTGGTCTCGTTTACAAACTCGAGGCACAATCGGTTGTGCGACGGGCGTTCTTTCCCCGCCAGGTCGCTCACGATCTGAACGGCATCAAGCGGAACCTCGATCGCGTCTTCGATAACGCTTATCACGCCCACCTGCGGAGCTTCGGCTTCAACGACCGCGACTTCAATGCTCGGCTTCGGGATCGGTGCGGCGATCTCCTCGGTCCTCGCCCTCTTCGAAACAGACCGCTTGGCCGATCTGGTTTCGGCCGTAGGTTTGGATTGCTTTCGGGTCAGCTTTATCAGGTCATCGAGACGGCCGGCGTTTATAGCCGCACACACAAGGCTATGCTGGCGCTGCAGTCGTTCTGCCAAAGCGACTTCATCAAAACCATTCGCGAAAAGGTCTTCGTACGGTTGCCGCTTGCTCGCAAGGATCGTTCCTTTATCGTAAACCAACGTCAGGATCAACGGGGTCTCAAGCCCTTTGTCCTCGGTTTGGACATGAAAGGTCTTGCCCTCGAATTGAATATCTGTATTAAAGCCTGTGATCACAAATTTCGGCCGGTCTGCTGCCAGGGCGGGAGGTGAGAAGTTCAAGTGATTTCCACCATTTAAAAGTTAGCATACGGCTGCGGAAACGGTCAATGAAAAATTCCGCGAAACCTCGATATTTACTGCCTAATATGGCATTTTGACCGACCGGCTGAAAGCAGGTGGTTTGCTTGACACTAACAAATGCTTAACTTACGATTTAGTTTGAGCCGCTTTGCAGTTTGATTTGTTTGTAATGTATCGCGCGTTGCAAGCGCGGGACGGAAGTTTATTTTGCTCGACCTCTCGAACTAGATGACGACATTCAGCTTAATGGATTACGCCCCGATCGGCCTGATGTTTTTGGTCGCGATGGGTTTTGCGGCCAGCCAAATACTGGTGACCCAGCTCATCGGACCCCGAAAACGAACTGCCACGAAACTGATGCCGTACGAATGCGGCAAAGACCCGATCGGCGGCGCTCGCGACCGGTTTTCCATAAAGTTCTACACGGTCGCCGTCATTTTTCTACTGTTCGATATCGAGGTCCTGTTCATGGTGCCGTTCGCGGTCGCTTTTAAGAGCCTGCTTGCCGAGCAGGTAAGCAGCGGAATTCTGTACGGTACGGTCGCGTTCGTTGAAATACTGATATTCATTGCGACTTTGCTCGTTGGATACATCTATGTTTGGAAAAAGGGCACGTTCGACTGGGGCCTGCAGGCACGCGCCGAAGCTCGGGCGGAAGCCAAACAGATGGCAAGGGCAAAACGGGAAGCTGAATATTTGAAGGCGGCATAAACGGGGCGAGGGATTTCGGCGATCTTAATCATAAGATCCCAAATCTAATTATCATGGGATTAGAGAACAATTTATTCGACTCGCTACCTGATGTCGTTACGGTCAAGCTTGACGCGGTCGTAAATTGGGCGCGGAAAAGCAGCTTATGGCCCGCCACATTTGGGCTTGCGTGCTGCGCGATCGAGATGATGAATACGGTTTCCGCGCGCAACGACCTTTCGCGGTTTGGAGCAGAGACATTTCGCGCGTCGCCGCGACAGGCCGACGTGATGATCGTTTCAGGCCGGGTTTCGAGGAAAATGGCCCCGGTGCTTCGCCGCATTTACGATCAAATGCCTGAGCCTAAATGGGTTATTTCGATGGGCGCGTGTGCGACCTCTGGCGGCGTTTTCGATAATTACGCCATTGTTCAGGGTGTCGATAAGATCGTCCCGGTCGATATTTATGTTCCTGGCTGTCCGCCGCGTCCGGAAATGCTGGTTCACGCGATCACGATGCTGCAGGAAAAGATAATGAAGGAATCGTCGAAGGATCGACGCGACACGTTTGAGCCGGAATCGCGTCAGTCGCTCGTTCCAGGCACGCTGCCGGTGACCGAAGGCACGACACTCGAACGCGAAACAGAGATCGAAGTCGCACAGAACGAGGTTTCCAGGCCGTACTCGATACCTTCGCGGCACGAACGGAGACGATCGTCGTAACGTGCAAGGAATTTTAGCCACAGATAAACACGGATCCACACGGATAAGTCGACAAGAAAATCCGATCTGTGTTCGTCCGTGCAAATCTGTGGCTAAGTCTTACAAGATATGACGGAAAAGCTCCACGAATACGTGGAAAAGCTAAAAGCAGAGAATGCCGAATGGGTGTCCGAAGTAAAAGACGCTTTAGGCGAAGTGACGATCGTCGTTCCTGTAGAATCGATCGCTGACGCCTGCAAATTCTTGCGTAACAATTTGGAATTCGATCTGCTGGCGGACCTTTGTGGCTGCGACCGCGGGCCGGAAGAAGATCCGCGTTTTGAGGTCAATTACCATTTGTTTTCGACGATTCACCATAATAGGTTGCGACTAAAAGTTTTGCTGCCGGAAGATTCGCCAGCAGTTTCAACTGTCACGCACATATGGCGGACCGCCGATTGGCACGAGCGTGAAACTTTCGATCTGTTCGGTGTGAAATTCGAAGGGCATCCCGACCTTCGCCGTATTCTTTTGCCGAGCGATTTCGACGGGCATGCATTAAGAAAGGATTATCCGCTGCGCGGTTACGAGCCGTACAGCATGAATTAAATGAGCACCGCAGTAAAAGACATTCCAAGCCAGTTCGAGGCGATGGACCAGTCCCTCGAATCGCAGATGACGTTGTCGATGGGACCGCAGCATCCCTCGACGCATGGCGTTCTGCGGCTCGACCTTCGGCTCGACGGCGAGATGGTCATCAAGGCGATCCCGGACATCGGCTATCTCCATACAGGAATGGAGAAGCTTTTCGAGTACAAGAAATACCAGCAAGGTATCGTGATCACCGACCGGATGGATTACCTCAATCCCCTCGGCAATAATCTTGCTTATGTGATGGCGGCTGAAAAGCTGTTGGGATTGGAAATTCCGGAGCGAGCGCAGGTTATACGCGTATTAATGTGCGAGCTGCAGCGTATCGCGTCGCACATGGTTTGGTTCGGGACATCGTGCCTCGACATGGGCGCGATGACGCCGTTCTGGTTCACGTTTAAGGAACGGGAGAAGATCCTGAACATCATCGAATCAGCTTCAGGCGGTCGAATGACACCGAGCTATTTCAGGATCGGCGGTTTGATGATGGATCTGCCGGCTGGATTTGAGAATCGGGTGAAGCAATTCTTAGAAGGATTTCCGGACGCACTCAAAACGTTCGACACGCTCATTACCGGCAACACGATCTGGCACAGCCGGACTCAAGGCGTCGGTATCATCTCTAAAGAGGATGCGATCGATTGGGGACTGACCGGCCCGAGCCTCCGCGGCAGCGGCGTAAATTTGGATATTCGTCGCGCAAATCCCTACACAGGCTACGAGACTTACGATTTCGAAGTGCCGGTCGAACCGGACGGCGACGTCTGGTCGCGATTTATGGTGCGGATGCGCGAACTTCGCGAGTCGCACAAGATCGTGCGGCAGGCGTTGGAACGATTGAAACCGGGTCCGACCAAGGCCGACGCACCCAAGGTCGTGCTTCCCGATCGCGACGATATGCGAAAGCATATGGACTCGCTGATCCACCATTTCCTGATCGTTGCCGAAGGTTTCAATGTGCCGGCCGGCGAGGTTTATTTACCGATCGAAGGATCCAAAGGCGAACTCGGCGTTTATATGAGATCGAACGGCGGGCCCAAACCCGATCGTGTGCATTTCCGCGGCCCGAGCTTCGTCAATCTTTCAGCACTACCCGTAATGAGTGAAGGTGAAATGATCGCGGATGTCGTGGCGATCATCGGCAGTTTGGATATTGTGCTTGGAGAGATCGACAGATAACCAATGGCAGGAGCTACAGCAACAAGTTACACGGACCAGATCGTCTACACCGACGAGATCGCGGATTTTTCGCCCGAAATCATCGCGGAGATGGAGTCTCATCTTGCGAAATATCCGCCGGAGCGAAAGCGTTCGGCTTTGATCCCGCTGCTGATGCTCGTGCAGCGTGAGCGCGGTTGGATCGACAACCCGGGCGTAAATTTCCTTGCTCATTTCCTTGACCTGGAAGTGACCGACGTCTGGGAAACCGCGACGTTCTATTCGATGCTGAATATGCGTCCCGTCGGCCGCCATCACATCCAGATCTGCAAGACGCTTTCGTGCCGGATAATGGGCGAGCCTGAGATCACAGAACATATTTGCTCAAAACTCGGCGTTCATCCCGGCGAGACGACCGAGGACGGAAAGTTTACTGTCTCACTTGTCGAATGTTTGGGAAGTTGCGGCACGGCACCGATGATGCAGATCGGGTTTGATTATCACGAGGATCTTACGACGGAGAAAGTGGATCAAATCCTTAGCTCACTCGGTTAGTTTTCTATGGAAATCAAAGCAATTGGTTGTGAACCATTGCAATTAAAGCGGGTGCACCTGGAAAACGGGCACACGCTGAAGGTGTATCAACAGACCGGCGGTTACGAAAGTCTGAAAAAGGCGCTCAAGATGTCGCCGGCCGACATCATTGAAGAAGTAAAGAAAAGCGCGTTGCGCGGACGCGGCGGTGCTGGCTTCCCGACAGGAATGAAATGGTCGTTCGTGCCGAAAGACAATCCAAAGCCGAAATACGTCGTTTGCAATGCGGACGAGTCCGAGCCCGGATCGTTCAAAGATCGCTACCTGATGGAACGCGATCCGCATTCGATGATCGAAGGGATGATCATCGCGGCATGGGCATTGGGATCGAACACCGGTTACGTTTACACTCGCGGTGAATACAAGTACCTGATCGACATAATGGATGTTGCGTTGGCAGAGGCCCGCGAGGCCGGTTTTCTTGGCAGGAACGTTCTCGGCTCGGGGTTTGATATCGACATCCACACGCACACCGGCGCCGGCGCTTACATCTGCGGCGAAGAGACTGCGTTGCTAAGTTCGCTCGAAGGATTCCGCGGCCATCCCCGAATGAAGCCGCCATTTCCCGCTGTCGAAGGACTTTATGCGTCGCCGACTATCGTGAACAATGTCGAAACGTTCACCTCCGTTCCGCAGATCATCGAGATGGGCGGTGAAACGTGGCGAAGCCTGGGAACGGAAAAATCGGGCGGCACAAAGCTTTGGTCGATCAGTGGGCACGTGAAACGGCCGGGCGTTTACGAGCTTCCGATGGGTTACGCCGACATGGAAAAGTTCATCATGGAAGACTGCGGCGGAATGCTTCGCGACGATAAGAAGCTGAAGGCTGTAATTCCCGGAGGCTCAAGCGTTTACATCATGAATGCCGGCCAGATCCTCGGCAAAAATGTCACGCTCGACTATGAAGGTTTGGTCGAGGCGGGTTCGATGCTGGGCACCGGCGGAATGATGGTGATGGACGAGACCGTAGATGTCGTCGATACCACCAAAAACCTCACCGAGTTCTACAAACACGAATCGTGCGGATGGTGTACGCCTTGCCGCGAAGGTACGGATTGGCTCGTAAAGATATTTACGAGAATTACATCGGGCGGCGGTCGGGAAGAAGATATCCAGTTGATGCTTGACCTGTGCGACAACATCGAAGGCAAATCCTTTTGCCCACTCGGCGACGCAGCGGCGTGGCCGATACAGAGTGCGATCAGGCAATTTCCGGATGATTTCAAAAATTGGATAGCGAACGGTGCATCCTCGAACGGCGCACATTAGTTGCATTTTTAGGAGAACAAAAAACAAATGGGAAAGGGCGATAAAAGAACGAAACGCGGAAAGATCTTTGCCGGCAGCTACGGTAAAACACGGCAGAAACCGCAAACGAAAAATGTTCCGCCGAAAGAAGGCGAAGAGAAGGCCGCGAAAAAAGGCAAATAGTTAAATCGAGCGGATGTCAGAACCCATCAAGGTAACCATTAACGGTAAAGAGATCGAAACGGAGAAGGGCGCCGTTTTGATCGACGTCTGTCGCGACAACGAAACCAGCATCCCGTCGTTCTGTTATTACAAGGACCTCGAAGTGCAGGCGTCTTGTCGGATGTGCCTTGTTCGCATCGACAAAATGCCGAAGCTGCAGACATCCTGCACGATCAAGTGCACCGACGGCATGGTCGTTACGACCGAGAGCCCCGAGATCGAAAAGGCACAGCGTTCGATGGGGGAATTCCTGCTCGCCAACCATCCGCTCGATTGCCCGGTATGCGACCGCGGCGGGGAATGCGAGCTGCAGGAAGTTATTTTCGATTGGGGCGATGTCGAAGAGCGTTTTAAGGAGCCCAAAAACCGGCAACCCGAGAAGTATCTTTCCCCGATAGTCGCAAACGATCCGCAGCGATGCATCTTGTGCAAACGCTGCACACGCGTTTGCAGCGAGTGGATGGGCGAAGACGCGATCGAGGCCGGCAACCGCGGCGCAAATACGGTGATCGGCACGTATGGCGGCTGGCTGAATTGTTCCCAGTGTGGAAACTGTATCGAGGTTTGTCCGACCGGCACTCTGCTAGACGGAGTTTATCGTCACGCGACGCGTCCGTGGGAACTCGATCAAACTATCACGACTGACGTTTACTCATCCGATGGAATGCAATTGAGCATCGGGTCGCGCGGCGGTGAAGTGCACCGCATCGTCGCGCGTGACCGTTATGTCAACGGGTTGAATGGCGAGTTTCTCGATGTGAAAGCGCGATTTGCACACGAATTCATCAATCACGCCGATCGCATCAAGACGCCGATGATCCGATATTCAAAGGGTGGCAAATTGATCCCGGCGACTTGGGACGATGCGATCAAATTCACAGCCGAGAAACTCTCGGCATTTGGAAATTCGGTCGGCGTGATAGCCAGCCCGCGCCTGACGAACGAATCGATATTTACGCTCGGCGATTTTGCGAAAGCGGTTATCGGGACGGAAAATTATGCGATCGCGGACAAGCATGACATGTCCGCGTTCCTTGCGAACCTCAGCGTTCCGCTTTGCACGCACAATGAAATTCGTCACGCAGGTACGATCGTTCTGATCGGCGGCGAGCCGGACGAAGAGCAAACCTATACAGCGAAGCAGATCCGACAGGCAGTAAGAAACGGCGGGGCGAAGTTCATCGTCATTAACGATACGCCCATTCGGTTAACCACGCGCGCTTCCCGGTTTGTTCATGTAAATGTCGGCTCGATCGATGCATTTGCGCTCGCGGCGGTCGATCCGAAATTCGACAACGACATTGCCGCGAAAATGGGTATCGATCCCGGCGAGATCGATGCCGTTCGCAAAACGATATTTGAATCGCAGGGCGATGTGATAATCATGGTCGGCGCCGAGCTGTCGAGCGATGCGCAAGCGATCATAGCTGCCGGCGCCTCAAGTTTGAATGGCGAAGGGCGGCGCGTTCTGCTTCACCCGCTTGCACCGTATAACAATTCGGTGGGTGCGATCGATATGCTGCCGGGAGCCAAAACCGTCAACGAAGTTACAAAGAATTCGAAGGCATTGCTGATCGCTGGAAGCGTGCAGGACGCGAGCATTCTGGCCGGCAAGGAATTCGTCGTTGTCCAGGAGCTTTTTGAGGCCGAGACAACAGAGCATGCCGATGTCGTTTTGCCCGCTGCGAGCTTTGCCGAAGTTGACGGAACTTTCACGAATAATGCGGGGCAGGTGCAGCGCGTTAGGAAATCGATCGAGCCAGTTCATCGCGCGAAACCGGATTGGATGATCGCATTGCTGATCGCTCGTGCGATGGGCGCCGAGATCGATTCGGAATTTTCCGCCTCTACCGTTTTTCGTTCGATCGCTGAATCGATTCCGGCATACGAGGGCATGCGATATCCGATGCTTAAAGACGAATCGACGCCGGTTCAGGCGAAATATAGCGTCGCCGAACGCGGCGTGGCCGGCAATATCGAAACAGTGCGTAAGGCCGTGGAGAACATGCAGCCGGGCGAGAAATATTATCAAATGCCGCAGGTCGGACATAAACTGCATCGCGTAACGACAATGACGAGCAAGACGCCGCAGTTTCATCTTCTGGCGAACGGCAACCCGAAGCCGGAAAATTTATTGGTTTCGCCGCTCGAACAGTTCGAGCTTGATGGCACGACACGCCAGAAGGAAAAGGCCGAAGCCGCCGTCATCGGTATCGGTGACCGCTCGAATGTCGGCGGCAGGTAGGTTAGGTAGTTTTTACGAAGTAGTAACGCCCTTTGTATGGAATCTGTTCTAAAAACGGCATTTCCGTTCGTGGTCTACGCGGTCGCGATCTTGCTCGCCTTTCAAGGCGTGCTGATGATCGTTGCGTACACGGTGCTCGCTGAGCGAAAAGTGCTCGGCTGGATGCAAGGCCGCATTGGCCCAAACCGCGTCGGCCCTTGGGGAGTCTTGCAGCCGTTCGCCGATCTTCTAAAATTTATCTTTAAGGAAGATCTGGTTCCCGATAAATCGACGAAGTTCGTCTATTTTCTGGCTCCTTTAATAGCATTGACGTGCGCATTAATGCCGATCGTGGTTTACCCATTCGGTCCGAGACTGTCTGACCCGCTCGGTTGGCTTGTTCCATATGTTGCCAATTGGCCCACGATAGGGCCTGCGATCAACTGGGTCGCCCTGCAGGCGTTGAACATGCCGCTCACTGTTGCGCATATCGACGTCGGGGTACTTTTCGTGTTGGGGATCACATCGGTCGGCGTTTACGGCATCGCTTTGGCGGGTTGGTCGTCGAACAGTAAATATTCGCTGATGGGCGGGCTGCGTTCTTCGGCGCAGATGATCTCGTACGAACTTGCGATGGGCGCGTCGGTACTCGGTGTTGTAATGCTTGCCGGTACGCTCGATCTGAACGGCATTATCGAGGCGCAAACGAAGTCGCCGTTCAAGTGGTTCATTATTCCGCAGATCATCGGTTTCTTTGTTTTCCTGATCTCGGCATTTGCCGAAACTAACCGAGTACCGTTTGATCTGCCGGAAGCAGAAACGGAACTGGTCGCCGGATTTCATACCGAATATTCGGCATTAAAATTCGCACTGTTTTTCATGGCCGAGTACGTGAACATGTTCACTGTGTCGGTGATGTGCACGGTGCTTTTCTTGGGCGGCTGGTATGTGCCGGGCTTGAGCCGAATATTCGAAGTTGGCTCGATTCCCTACGCTCTGATAAGTCATTTAGTTTTTATCGGCAAGATCTGCGCGTTCCTGTTCCTTTATATATGGGTACGCGGAACGCTGCCGCGATTTCGCTTTGACCAACTGATGAATTTCGGCTGGAAGTTTTTGCTGCCGGTCGCGATCGGAAATGTGATCCTGACAGTGGTTATTGTGTATTTTTTGAACAGTTAGTAGGACAGGCTCTAGCCTGTCCATCGACAGACTAACAGTCTGTCGTACGAATTATGGTTTCGACGGTCCTATTTTTCATATTTGCGGGTTTCGCGATAGCGTGCGGCATTTCGCTTGTTTATCATCGCAATCCGCTTTACAGCGCTATTTCGCTGGTCGGTGTGTTCCTGTCGCTTTCGTGCATTTACATCACGCTGGCCGCGCCGTTCATTGCAGCCGTGCAGGTGCTTATTTATGCCGGTGCGATCATGGTGCTAGTCGTTTTCGTGATCATGCTTTTGAATCTCGACGACGACCGCCCGCGCAAAAGCCTTACGTACCTTTACGGCATCGGCGGCGGGCTCGGATTGGCGCTGCTGGCCAATGCGTTCTTTGTGTACTATGCCGTTTCGCGGGTTCCTAATCACGAGGTGAATACGGACGAAACCGTCGGCCGAACATTGAGCATCGGGCAATCGATGTACACGGAATATCTTTTGCCGGTTGAGATCGTCGGCGTGATGCTGCTAATGGCAATCATCGGCGGTGTCGTGCTCGCTCGGCGTTTGAGCCAGCCGCAGCTTGAACTGGTTGTCGATGAGGAATTGGATATTCGAAACGAGAAAGAAGAAAAGGACGATTTTCGGGTTAGTTTTTAGTCCTTCGTCATTGGTCCTTTGTTTTTTCGAAGGACGAATGATCGAGGACGACGGACGAAGATGGAACCAAGTTTAGCAAGCTATCTGGCACTATCAGGAACATTATTCGCGATCGGCGCGGTCGGCGTCGTTTATAAGCGCAACGCGCTCGGCGTGTTCATGTGCATCGAGCTGATGCTCAATGCTGTAAACCTGACATTCGTCGCGTTCTCCCGATATTACGCCGACGTGACCGGACAGCTTTTTGTATTCATGGTGATGAGCGTCGCGGCGGCCGAAGCTGCGGTCGGCCTCGGGATAATAATCTCATTCTTCCGCAACCGGCAGTCTATCGACGTCGATGATGCGAGTATTTTGAAAAACTAGGTGCGATGGCAGTTTTTGTTCGCCGAGCCACGAAAGCCGATGCTGTGAAGATCGCGGAGTTTTCCGTTGCCCTTGCCGACCAGCATTACGGCTACGATCCGATTCGTTTCACGCGGCTGATCACGAAGGATGGCGCTGAAGCATTTTACGGCGGCCGGGCCGATGCGGAATGTGCGGCGTTGTTGGTTGCGGAGATCGACGATCGAGTTATCGGGTTCGCGTACATGGAATACGAGCCGGTCGTATACGCCGAGCTTGCTACAAAGGTCGGATGGCTGCATGACATTTATGTTGAGCCCCATGCTCAAGGTTCGGGCGCAGGCAAGGAACTGATCGAAGCCGTAAAACATGAAGCGAATCGGCAGGGTGCCAATAAAGTTTTGCTTTCAGTTTCGGTAATGAATAAGAACGGCCAGGAATTTTTCGAGCACAACGGATTTCGGACAACAATGCACGAGATGATGGTCGCGATCGAAAAGGAATAATGGTTGAAAACAACCTTTTAAGCATAATAATTTTCGCTCCGCTGCTGGGTGCCCTTATCAACTGGCTGATCGGCGGGCGGTTGAAGGACAAGCCGTACGGCGAGACGTTCAGCGGCATTGTCGGCTGCGGCTCGATCGCGGTCTCGACGGTTGTTGCGTTTTATCTGGCGTTCGCAGCGAACGGCGGGGCGTTGTTCATCGACAAACCGATCCTCGATCACATTTGGACTTGGGTGCAGGTGGGCAATTTCCGTGCTGATTTCGCGCTCGGGATGGACCGGTTGTCGGGCATTTACGCACTGTTCGTAACTTTCGTCGGCCTCCTGATCCACATCTTCGCAACGGGCTACATGGCAGGTGATAAAGGCTTCTATCGCTTTTTCGCTTACCTGAACCTGTTCATGTTCTCGATGCTGACGTTGGTGTTGGCGGACAACTTTCTTTTGATGTTCGTCGGTTGGGAAGGCGTCGGCCTTTGCTCATATTTGCTCATCGGTTATTACATTCAGCTCGATGAAGCTCGCCGAGCGGCCAAGAAAGCGTTCGTAATGAACCGGATCGGCGATTGGGGCGTGCTGATGGGAATATTCCTGATCTTCACGCTCACGGGTTCGATATCTTTCTACGACAAGGTCGTAGACGGCCAGCAAGTTCAAAGTGTCTTTACATTTGTATCGACGCATCTGCACGCTGATCCGTTCACTTGGGGCGCGATCTTCGCAGGAGGGCTAACATCGGTCGGCGTTCTTCTCTTTATTGGAGCAACAGGCAAATCGGCACAAATTCCGCTCCTCACGTGGCTGCCGGACGCGATGGCTGGCCCGACGCCCGTATCTGCCTTGATCCACGCCGCGACCATGGTCACGGCGGGCGTTTATCTGGTCGTTCGTGCGAACGCGATCTATCAATTCGCACCGACCGCGATGTGGATAATTGCGGTGATCGGCGCAGCAACAGCAATTTTTGCAGCGACCATCGCGATCGCACAGAACGACATTAAGAAGGTTCTCGCGTATTCGACCGTCTCGCAGCTTGGGTTCATGTTCCTCGCTGCAGGCGTCGGAGCATTTGTCGTGGCGATCTTTCACGTGATGACGCACGCTTTTTTCAAGGCATTGCTGTTCCTTGGATCGGGTTCCGTGATTCACGGAATGCACCACGAGCAGGACATGCGCAAGATGGGCAATCTAAAGAAATACATGCCCATTACGTTCTTCACGATGGCCGCGGGTTGGCTGGCAATATGCGGCATCCCGTTCTTTGCCGGTTTCTTTTCCAAAGACGAGATCCTGTACCGGACGTTTGCGGCCGATAATTACTTCCCGCAGAAACCGTTTCCGGGCGAAGAGATTCTTTGGACGATAGCGACCATAACTGCTGTCCTTACCGCGGTCTACATGACGCGGATGATGATCATGACGTTCTGGGGCAAGGAGCGTTTCCACGACGCTCTGCCTGAGGCGGATAATGCAGGCGACCCGGCAAGCGCCGAAGAAACGGCCTTTGCGACCGGAGCGGCCCACGATGATACCTCGCACGGCCAGGAGGAGCATCATGGGTTGCCGCACGATTTCAAACCGCACGAGTCCCCATGGTCGATGACCGTGCCGCTGATCGTCCTGGGAATTCTTTCGGCCTTCGGCGGTCTGGTCGGTGTGCCTTACGCAATGAGCTCGATATTAAGCACGGGCGAAGTAAATGTTTTCGAGCACGTCCTGGAGCCAGTCGTCGCCAAAGAAGCTGGAGAAAGCGGACACGGCGCTCCAGCCGCAGAATCGAAAGCGGCGTCTCACGAACCATCTGCAGAAACAGCTAGGTCCTCGCCCGGGGCTTCGTCAGAAGAACACTCCCCCGAAGTTGTTGCAAAAGAGCGTGGCCTAGCTGGGCTTTCGACGCTGCTTGCCGTGATGGGTATCGGGATCGGCTTCTTTTTATTCTGGAAAACGCCGCTCAGGAAAATGCCTCAGATACTTGCCGACAAATGGCGGCTGGATGAGTTTTACAACGGCTACATAGTCGATCCGATCACAAAACTTTCGACCGAAGGTTTGTGGAAGGGCTTCGATCTTGGGTTCATTGATGGCATCGTAAACGGCATCGGCCATTTCGTTTCGCAGGTCGGTAATTTTTCGCGTTATCTGCAGGTCGGATTTGTGCGAAGCTACGCTGCCGTGATCATTCTTGGGGCACTTGCAGTGCTTGGGTATTTTATTTATTACGGAATGAAGCTCGTGGGCTAAATGTTCAAAGTTCAATGTTCAAAGTCGGCCTTGAACATGGAACTTTGAACTGTGAACTTATTAATGGATTTCATAAACGAAAATCTTTTGACGATCCTGATCTTGCTTCCCGTATTTGGGGCGCTCGGTGTGCTTGCATATCAAATGTTCGCCGGCCGCGAGGATAACCTCAAATGGATCACGTTCGGAATTACGCTGGTCAATTTTTTGATCTCACTCTTATTGATCGGTGAAAAAGCTGCGTCATCGAGCGGTTTTCAGTTCGAAAAATCAGTGCCGTGGATCACGGCGATCAATTCCAATTACCATGTAGGTGTTGACGGCCTCAGTCTCTGGCTCGTGATCCTCACGACGTTCATAATGCCGATCTCGGTCATCTCGACGTGGCACGCGGTAGAAAAGAAACCGACGGCGTTTTATATTTTTCTTCTTCTGCTCGAGTCGGCAATGATCGGTGTTTTCGTCTCGCTCGATCTGCTTGTCTTCTATTTGTTTTTCGAAGCATCGCTGGTCCCGATGTTTTTCCTCATCGGCATTTGGGGCGGCGAAAACCGCATTTACGCGGCGGTCAAATTCTTCATTTTCACGGCGCTCGGCAGTTTGTTGATGCTGGCGGCGATCATCTCGCTCTATTACGTGCACGCGAGTGTCTCGAGCGTCGGCGGTACATTCGACTATGTCGCGATCATGAAGACGATGGAGCTCGGGCATTTGAGTTTCAGCGGGCCGCTTGCCGCGACCGGAACGCTTATGTTCCTCGCATTCGCATTGGCATTTTCGATCAAGGTTCCGCTGTTCCCATTCCACACATGGTTGCCTGATGCGCATACCGAAGCGCCGACCGCAGGCTCCGTAATCCTTGCGGCGGTTTTGCTCAAGATGGGCACGTACGGCCTGATGCGTTTTTGCTTCACGCTGTTTCCTGACCAATCACGCGAATTTGCTCCGTTCTTTATCGTACTCGCGATCATCGGCATCATCTACGGCGCTCTCGTTGCGATGGTACAGCCTGATGTAAAACGCCTGGTCGCATACTCGTCGGTCGCGCACATGGGTTTCGTGATCCTCGGGATGTTCTCGTTCACCGAATGGGGAATGCAGGGCGCTGTGTACCAGATGCTCAATCACGGTGTTTCGACCGGCGCACTATTCCTGCTGGTCGGGTTTATTTACGAACGCCGGCACACACGACAGATCTCAGAATTCGGCGGATTGGCAAACGTTATGCCGATCTACGCAACGATCTTTGTTATTACCGCGATGTCGTCGGTTGGGTTGCCGTTCCTAAACGGATTCGTCGGCGAGTTTCTGATCATGCTCGGAATGTGGAAGTCGTCGATACTTTCCGTTACGACGACGACCAACTGGAATTACATCGCGACAATGCTTGCCGGAACCGGCGTGATCTTTGCCGCGGTCTATCTGCTCTGGATGATCCAGCGAGTCTTTTTCGGCGAGGTGACGAACGATAAAAATAAGTCGCTTTCGGACCTGAGCTGGCGCGAGATCGGGCTCATCGTTCCGCTGATGTTCCTGATGGTGTTCATGGGCGTTTACCCCCGGCCGTTTCTCGATCGGGCGAAAGACGCGGTTACCCAAATTCAAACGCGGGTTATGCATCAGGCGGGCGGCGAGGTCGAGCATGCAGAAGTGGTCAAGTAGCCGAGAGCCGACGCGGACCGTGTTTACAGGATTTTTGATGTTTCTATTTGTTTCGTTCGCTCACGGCCAGACGTTTTACGGGACAACCGATATAAAGACCTTTCGCGAGGGACGTGACAAGGAGTTTCGGAATAGGACGGAATCGCCGCTGCTCGATGCCGATTTTGAAAAGTTCGCCGGGTTGAACTACTTCCCCACGGATAAGGCTTATCGAGTCCCGGCGTCGTTAAAGCGAACCGACGAGGCGAAATATTTCCTGATGCCGACCTCGTCGGGAAAACCGAAGAAGTTTCGGAAATTTGGCATTTTGACATTTAAGCTCGCAGGACGGCATTTGACTCTGGGCGTTTATCAGGCCGACCCAGAGGTTTTGAAAAGGTTTCCTGAGTACGCGGATCTGTTGTTCATTCCGTTTCGTGATAACACGAACGGAAGCGAGACGTACGGCGGCGGAAGGTATATTGACATCAAGACGCCGAAAAGCGATCGCGTGATCTTGGATTTCAATCTTTCTTACAATCCAAATTGCGCTTATGGCGGTGATAAATATTCGTGCCCTATACCGCCGAAGGAAAACGAACTGACCGCCGCGATACGAGCGGGCGAAAGGAAATTCGAACACTCGACTCACTGAACTTGGGATCGAAATGAACATTGTTTTAGCAGAACTTGTTAGTCCGAACGTGAACCTCCGGGCGATCTTGCCCGAGACGATGGTCGCCGTAACCGGCGTCATCGTGATGCTTTACGATTGCTTTGCCCCGCGCCAGCGAAACGTAACAGGTGCGATATCCCTTATCGGACTGGCCGCCGCAGCATTTTTTCTCGGCATGATGTGGATGGACGGCTCGGGGATCCCGACCTATTCCTGGAACGGGATGATCGCGCACGACAACCTCCGCCTTTCGTTCTCTTTTGTTTTTCTGATCGTTTCCGCGATGACGATCCTGATCTCGACGATCTGGGTCGAACGCGAAGACGTGCCGTCCGGGGAGTATCACGCGCTCTTGCTTTTCGCGACATTCGGCATGATGTTCATGGCCGCCGGGAACGACCTGGTGATCATTTTCCTAGGACTTGAAACACTCTCGATCGCGACGTACGTCATGGCTGGCCTGAGGCGAACCGACCTGAAATCGAATGAGTCGGCAATGAAGTACTTCATCCTTGGCTCGCTTGCTTCGGCATTCTTGCTCTACGGCATGGCTCTGATCTACGGCGCGACCGGGGCGACGAATATTCCCGAGATCGCTTCGAAGATCGCTCAGCCAAACTTTCCCGCACTGCTGCTTGTGGGCGGTGCGATGCTTATAGTCGGATTCGGATTCAAGATCGCCGCGGTACCATTCCATGTCTGGACACCCGATGTTTACGAAGGAGCTCCGTCACCGATCACGGGCTTTATGGCCGCCGGCCCGAAAGCAGCGGCGTTCGCTTCATTCCTCCGCGTTTTTCTGCTCGGGTTTCCGGTGCTTGCCGGCGTGCAGGCCGCAGGGTATTTGCACGATACGTGGGTCACCGCTCTTTCGCTGATCGCGATCGCAACGATGACGCTCGGCAACGTCGGCGCGATCATGCAGAACAACGTAAAGCGCATGCTTGCGTATTCGTCGATCGCACATGCAGGCTACGCACTCGTCGGATTTGTCGGCGCCGGGATGGCGCAAACACCCACCGCTCGAGACGAAGCGATCGCCTCGGTGGCGTTTTATATGCTGACATACGCGATCACGAACCTGGGAGCTTTCGCGATCATAACGCTGCTTGGCCAAAAGAACGATCGACGGACCGATTTCGAGGATTTCAACGGCATCGGATTTAAGTCGCCGGCGCTTTCGTTCACGTTGTCGCTTTTCATGCTTAGCCTCCTCGGGCTGCCGTTAACCGCCGGCTTCATCGGGAAAGTATTGGTGTTCCGGCCTGCACTGGAGGCCGGCGACAGGCTGCTGACGATCGTTGTTGTCGCTGCTGTTGTTAACACGGCGATCTCTGCTTACTACTACCTGCGGCTCATCGTTGTGATGTTCTTCCGTGAACGAACCACAGCATGGGCCGAACCAAGACTATCGACACCATTCGCAGCAGTATTATTGATCGCGGTACTCGGTGTCTTCTATCTCGGTATTTTTGGTGACCGCGTTATCCAAAGATTTTCGCAGCCGGCTGTCCGTGTCGGAGCACAATTGCATTGACCAGCCCGTACACCGAAGTCGATATTTCCACCTGGGCTCGCAGAACGACGTTCGAGTTTTTCAAAGAGTATCAAGATCCATACTTCAATATCGCGGCAAATGTCGATGTCACTAAACTGCGCCGGTTCTGCCGTGAGAACAACCTTTCGTTTTCCATCGCCGCGTTGTTTTACACACAGCAAACAGCGAATTCGATACGCGAATTTCGGTTACGTATGGTCGGCGAAACGGTGGTCGAGTTCGAGAGCATCGAAGCGACACAGACGATACTGAACGACGACGAAACATTTTCATTCTGTTACTTCGAAGGGCGTCCGGACGTGTTCGAGTATGTAGAGGCCGGACGCGCCGCGAGAAATAAGTATCTAAAATTGAAATCCTTCGATGTCGAGACCGAACGTCTCGACCTGATCTATTATTCCGTGATCCCGTGGATCTCATTTACGAGCTTCAAGCACGCTAGCCCTGGTGACAACTGCCAAACGGTTCCTCGTATAGTCTTCGGAAAGGTCTTTAACGATCAAGATCGAGAACTGATGCCGCTTTCGGTCGAGGCACATCATGCGATGATGGACGGCATTCACGTGGGGCGATTCTTTGAAGGGTTTCAGGCAGCGGTCGACTCGCTTTGAATTCGTGATACAGATTGCGTAACGTAACATCGGCATTGATCCGAAAAAATGAAGCTTGAAACGGCGATACGAAATGAGCTGGGCGAGAAATGGATCCCGCACGTTTACGACGTTCAAATACGGCCGATGCGGACACGCTCATTCGAGTTCGCGATACCCGAACGCGAGAACCAGCCGGAAATTCTACATACGCTTTTGGGTATCGAATTAAAGATCGGCCGCTCGCGGTTTTCGTGCCCTGACCTTGCGACAGCGCGTTATTTGTCGGTTTTTGCGCGTATTGGCTGCCGAAAGGTGGCCGTTCCTTACGATATATCGATCTTGCCGGCCATCGCCGATGAACTCGAAACGTGCTGGCATCGAATGTTGCTGATCATAGAAAAGGATACAAAGAGTTCGACCGTTCATTCCCAGGCCAAGATCCGTTCAGCACTGCTACGTCTGATGAGAAGCGAGATCGCAAAGAGCGGCGCGGGCGACGCAATGCCTCTTTTCGATACATCGACCAAGCAAAGAGAGAATTGATATAATCATCAAAGCAATGTGAACTGCGTGTTTCGGGTTCATGAATTGTTAGGCTATTATTTGCATTTATGTTCGACGCCGCGGCGAAAACATTGACCGACGAGGAGCTGCCGTTCCCGTACAATAAACAGGCTTTTTGTAAGTTTGAGCCGGTGGCGCGATCGATCCCGCACGCGAAAGTTTTGATAGTGAACAGCCTGCTTCGCTACGAGTCGGATCTCTCAGATCTCGCCCGTGACGAATGGGCTTCTAATCTCGAGTCGAAACTGCGATTCGAAAATAAGGTCTCTTCGCTTGCATGTAACAACATCGCGCAAAACGTCAATCGACTTGTGCAGAATCACAAAACGATGACCGTTCATGTTTCCGAGCTCGCACAAGCCGTGCGCGATTTCGAGCCCGAAGCGATCGTGATGAGC
>QHXS01000018.1 GCA_003223975.1 Acidobacteriota bacterium | reverse complement strand
TACAATAACGGCAAGCTAACTCCGGCCTGCTCTGAGTAGGCAATGCAATTTAGTTGCTGAAAAGAAAACGGAAGGCTTTACCGCAACATTTAGCGGCGAACGGCGTGTGGGATTCCTATCGCCGTTCGTTCGCAAATTTTTTTGCGTCCTCGACATTAGAAAGCTTGTTGTCGAGCTGCAGTTCGTACGCTTCATCGAGGATCTTTTTGATTTGAGGTCCAGGCTCGAACCCAAGTTCGATCAGATGTCTCCCCATCAATATCGGCTCAGGAGCTTTTTTCTCGACCTGCAGTGCGCGCACCTTTTCGATGAACCATTCCTGTGCTGTCGAGTCGAACCACTTCTCTTTCGGCAGCCAACCGGGATTCCGCCCCAACGAATCTGCTTTGGCGACCCGATATAAAAGATCGGGTTCCACTTTGCGCGCAAGCCGCCGAAAAGCCCCGTCGCCGACCGGCGTTTTGGCTTTAAACCATTCGCCTGGAACCAGATGATACCGAACAAGCTGAACGACCTGGTTGCGAACATCGAAACCATTCATTGTAAAGATCCCCAAGCGTTCCAAAAAGTTGATCGTCGGTTCGACGCCCGCCTCGTCGTGCCCGCGCGAGCGAACGCGTCCATCGACGAATTCTGTTGTAGACGGCTTGCCGAAATCGTGAGCCACAGCGCCGAGCATTACGGCGACCCTTCGTGGATGATCAAGATCTTCGACCAACTTTCGCGCTTCATCTGCGACCATCATTGTGTGCACATCAACATCGCCTTCAGGATGCCATTCCGGCTCCTGCCGAACTCCAACAAGCGATACAAGCTCGGGAAATATCTGATCAACGACAGCAAGCTCGTACAGCCATTTCAGGCCGATAGACGGTTTCCGAGCATTCAGAAGCAGCTTTTCAAATTCTCCCCATATGCGTTCCTTCGGCAGGTCAGTTACGTCGATTGATTTACAAATCTCCGCCGTAGCCGGCTCGATCTCGAATCCGAACCTTGCCGCGAACTGAGCCGCCCGCAGAACCCGAAGTGAATCTTCTGCAAATGTTTCGCTCGAAACCATTCGCAAAAGTTTCCTTTCGATATCGCCGCGGCCGTCAAAGGGATCGACGATCTCTCCACTAAGCGGATCTTTCAGGATCGCATTGATCGTGAAATCGCGCCGTGAGCAAGCCTGTAAGAACGACATCGAAGGATCGCCCTCGATGACGAAACCGCGATGGCCGGCGCCGCTCCTTCGTTCGCGACGGGGTATCGAAACATCGAGATCGCTGCCGAGTTTATATACCGCGAACGCGTCGCCGACGAGGTCGATGCTGCCAAAGCCTTCCAGTACTTCACGCAGTTTGCTTGGCTCAATACCGTAAACCTCAAGGTCGCGGTCTTTTGGCTCCGTACCCATTAACTCATCGCGCACACAACCGCCCACTAGCATTGCCCGGCCGCCGAGTTCTTTGACGCGTTTCGACAGCTCGATCACTTTTTGGAGAGGTGGCTCCATAGATATATTTTGAATAGTTTCCAAATCCAATCAAAATCTGCAATGCGATTAAATAGGCCTAGTTTCGATTTATCGTGTATGAGCCGATAACTTCTTCTCGCTATTTCGGCAGAATTGTAATAACATCGGGAACCGGCGGACGAAATGTAATTTGCAGTTCTTCGGAATCGCCTTCGTCGAGAACCGCAATAAAGTTTCGAACGCGTTTTCTGTTCATCGCAAAAAACTAAAAAGCATCCACGAGGAGAGTAGAGCCATGCTTGGATTCACTTTGAAGCGTTACTCTTGCTACGCGTTCATATTGCTAACGATCTTTTTCGCCCATCAGACAGGGCGTGCCCAGTCAACGGAAAAATCCGCGAAAAGGCCTGAAGATATCGTCCTTGATCAGCTCATCGCCGCGATCGACAAAGACGACCGGGCTCTTTTGCTGGAGGCCCTTGCTACCGGATTTCCAGCCGACGTTGTCGATTCAAGCGGTGGCACTCTTTTGATGCAGGCCGCTCGAGCGGGAAAGATAAATGCCTTGCGCACCTTGTTGCAGGCAGATGCTGATCCAAACGTGGTCGCCGCAAATGGCGTCACCGCGTTGCTGTTGGCTATCAACGGCGAGCACGTCGAAACCGTAACGTCACTGCTCGCAAATGGAGCCGATCCTAACCTGCGCGGTTCCGGGCTTCCGTCTGCACTCACATACGCGGCAGCGAGTGATAACTCGTTAATAATAAGCGCGCTGATAAAGGGCGGGGCCGACCTCAATGCGAAAGATCAGCGAGGTTATGATCCGCTTGAATTTGCTTTCCTTAACAAGAAATCTACCGCATTAAAGGTTCTTCGTCCGATCTATCGTCAACGCGAAAATACGATCACGAATGAGGCTTTTTTCGATGCGATCACGTCGAAAAATGATGCTGTTTTGATAAGGTCATTAGCTCTCGGTTTCGATCCGGTTGCGGCGATCGGCGGAAAAATGCCTTTGGAAATTGCAATAGCAGGCGGCCACAGCAAAGGCGTCGCACTGCTTGTTCATGCGGGAGCCAACGTAAATCAGATGTCGAAGAAAGGAATACCGGTCTGGTGGGCTGCACTACAGACGAAGAAAAACCAGTCGTTCGACGCGGCAACGCTCAAAACACTGCTTCGAAGTGGCGCAGACACAAGCGTAAAAGCAAAGGGCAAAACTGCACTTGAGTTCGCAGGCTCGAACAAAGACGCGGTCGCTATTCTTAAGGCTAATGGAGCACGATAGGAGCTACTTCATGAGTTTCTTACTCAAGTATTCCGACAATTTGGCAATTCCAACCCGTTCCTGCTCCCACGTGTCACGGTCGCGAACCGTAACCGCATTATCCTCCAGCGATTCGTGATCGACAGTCACGCAGAACGGCGTTCCGATTTCGTCCTGCCGAGCGTACAGCTTTCCGATGCCGCCGGTGTCGTCATAGACAGTTCGCATTGAAGGCTGCAGCACTTTTTTGATCTTCCTCGCCAATTCAACGATCTCAGGCTTGTTCTTCGCCAACGGCAGGACTGCGACCTTTATCGGCGCCATTTCGGGCGTAAGTTTTAATATGACTCGCGTCTCGCCCTTTTCGTTCGTGCGTTCGCTGTATGCGTCCATCATCACCGCGAGCAGCATGCGATTCACACCGATAGCCGGCTCGATAACGTACGGATAAAATCGCTCGTTTGTCGCGGTGTCGAAGTAAGAAAGATCATCGGTCGAATCGGGATTGATCCGCTTCCCTTCCGCGTCTTCGGGTTTTTTCGAATGCACCCGCAGGTCGTAATCCGTCCGGTTCGCGATACCCATCAACTCGTCCCACTGCTTATCTTCGTCTTCGCGTTCTGGAAAATAACGATAGAGGATATCGACGGTACGCTGGGCGTAATGAGCTAATTCATCGGGGCCTTGTTCGTAAAGTTTCAAATTCCCGGACGACACCCCGAGTGACCCGATCCAATTTTGAAAACAGTCTATCCATTCCTGATGTAGTTTTGGAGCGTCTTCTGCTCTGCAAAAATATTCCATCTCCATCTGCTCGAACTCACGCGTTCGAAAGATGAAATTGCCGGGCGTAACTTCGTTACGAAATGCTTTCCCGATCTGAGCAACGCCGAACGGCAGCTTTCGCCGTGACGTATTCAATACGTTCGCGAAATTGATGAAAATCCCCTGTGCTGTTTCGGGCCGTAGGTACGCCAATGCCGACGGATCGTCATCACTTGAAACAGCACCCATAGTTGTGCGAAACATCAGGTTGAACTCGCGGGCTTCCGTGAGGCTGCATTCCTTATCTTCGCCTGGACGAACCGAAGGATGATTTCCGCACTGCACGTCCTGAAGCTTGTCGAGCCGAAATCGCTCTTTGCACGTCCGGCAATCGACGAGCGGATCATGAAAGGTTTGCTCGTGGCCCGAATATTTCCATACCGATCGATTCTGGATGATTGAAGAATCCAAGCCCTCAATGTCGTCGCGCTCGTAAACCAGCCAGTTCCACCAGCTTTTTTTGATGTTGTTCGCGAGTTCGACGCCAAGCGGGCCGTAATCCCACGACGAGCCCAGCCCTCCATAAATTTCCGACGCAGGAAAAACGAACCCGCGGCGTTTTGAAAGAGAGACGATCGTTTCGATATTCGGTGCGGACATAAAGGATAAATCTTACAACGAACTGAAAAAAAGGACGACCGAAGCCGTCCTTTTCAATTTTGCAAACGCCCAAGGATCTACTTTTGTCTTGCTACAACTCGAACGCCTACCCCGTTGTCCTTAGCATTATTTGCTTGCGCGCTCCTACCCGCCGAACGTGCATTCCCGCCGAAGTAATACCAGGAACCGCCGCGGAGCACTCGCAAATTGGAATCTGCAGCAACAATATTGGGCGAGCCATCGGTCGGCGCTCCGACATACGAACTGTATGTATCTAAGGTCCACTCCCATACATTCCCGTGCATGTCATAAATCCCCCATGCGTTAGGCTGGTAGCTGCCGACGGGGACGGTTTTCTGAATGAATTTGTTCTTGGTCGAGGAATAAGGGTAGTTACCGTTAAAATTAGCCTGGAGCGAGCTGAGGCTGTTTCCATAAGCAAACGGAGTCGCCGTGCCGGCGCGCGCCGCATATTCCCACTGCGCTTCGCTCGGTAGCGAATATTCGAAACCGTCATTGCCTAAATTCAACCTTCGAATGAACTCCTGTGCGTCGTCGAAACTTACATTTTCGATAGGACATAGCTCGCCACAATCTTTGAACTTGCTTGGATTATTGCCCATTATCGATTTCCATTGTGCTTGGGTGATCTCGTATCGCGTTATCCAAAATCCCGTCCGAAAGCTCACTTTTCGCTTCGGGGATTCCGCGGAATACCATGCGCGTTCGCACCCGGTCGAAAACTTGTTGCATTCGGCAAGGGCTTCATCGATCTCGGCGTCACTGGAACCCATCAAAAAATCGCCAGCGGGTACATAGACGAACTCCAATCCATTCGCATTCTTACGAAGACTGCCCGGAGCCGGCGAATTTACAGGTGGAGACGAAGGCCGGCTCGTTGTCTGTCCTCCGTTGTCGGTAGGGGCAGGTTTGTTTGTGCTTGTGCTTGTGCTTGCACCTCCGCCTGCCGCTTCCAGTTGACGAAGTTTGATCCTCGCCGCCGCGGCATTGGACCCATTTGGAAATTCGGCGAGATAGGCCTGAACAGGCGCTTTATCGGTAGCCACCTTGGCGTTTGCCCACATTATTTCCTCGATCCGGACCTTTGCTTTTTCCGCATTTGCGCCCGTGGGAAATTCTTGCAGAAAGAACTTGAAATCAGCGGAATCTTTCGAGTTTTTCACAAGATCCCAAGCCTCTTGATCACGGCCGCCCAGGTCCGGCACAACCGGTTTCGCCTCCACTTTCAGCGGCGGTGAATTCTTCTTTATCGCGTCAATAAGCTCTTCGGTCGCGCCAGCCTGCCTAAGATCGGCTTCGCGATCCTGAGTTAACGGTTTGTCTACCTTTCTTGATCCTACATCGCTAATTAGCCTCTGAATCACCATTTCCCTCGTCATACCTTTCCTGAGGTCCGATCTAAGACCGGTTATTATCATCGGATAGGTAAGCGGCCCGTTTTGAGCTGAGGCATAACGAAGGCCATAGGACTGAAGGGCCATTATTACGACAATAATGCTGATCGCGAATCTACTGTTCATAGTGGGCGGTCCGGAAAACTTTGGTTACTTGCAGCTATTCGTATAAATGCAATTAAGGTCCCGGCTTGATTTTGGCTTTGGTTTAGCAGTCGGCTCCTTCGGAATCGGTTTCGAAGTTCGCTGTGTTTCTGCGCGTGTGTCTTCAACTTTCTTTGGAGAATTCTGATCCGGAAACCGGAAAACATCTGGAGTTGGCTCAACGACCGGCGCCGATGTCGTATCGGCCGGAGGTGCCACATTTGCAGGAGGCACTGATTGCCGGATCGGCTCGTTTGAGATCGTGCTAGCTCCGCCGCCGGAAGATGCACCGATCCAAATAGCGAACCCAATAACCACAATTGCCATGAGGCCAACACCCGCAGCAACAGGAATGATCATCCGATAGATCCCGCTGTTGTCGGACGACACTGAAGATGCAAAGACCGGTTCATCTGAGGTTTCGAACGAAGAACGCGCCTCGAAAACTGTTTTTTTGTCATCTGTTCGCTCTCGACCGTCGATCGCTTCGTCAAATGCCTCGCCCGGCATTGCTGGTTGCGTGAGATTGGGAGGAACCCATTTCGTATCGTAAACAGTGGAAAGATCGGATTCGTCCACCACGACATTATTGACCGGAGTCCAGTCAGTGATTGAATCAGTTCTGACCGATTGCTCGGAGCCTGTCGCATCGTTCAAATCCCAATTTAGTGGTGACGCTGCTTCGATCTCAATAGGTTCCGGGTCGGTATTGTTGACCAGGGCCCAATCTGTTTCAGGAAGCACCGGTTCGATCGTGTTCGGTCTTACGTTATCGAAGGAATTCGAAGGCTCATGATGAAACATTTGCTCGTCAAGAAGCCTGTAAGTTTTTGCCTGTGTGGACGAAACGGCGATATCGCCTTCGGTTACAACCGGTGCAGAGATCACCTTCTCGATCCGATTCAGTTCGTCAAGCATCTCGTCGGCCGTCTCGAAACGGTCGTCTCGGTCGATGGACATCGCTTTCAGCAGAAAATCACCCAACAGCCGAGGTATCTCGGGACGGATATCTGTCGGATGCGGGAGCGGATCCGCATTGCCCTCCCAAACCGCGAGCGTTCGCCGGGTCGCATCCTCCGGAACGTGATATGTTAAAAGGTGATAGAACGTGCCGCCGAGCGAGAAAATATCAACTCGCGAGTCCGTCATTTGCGCGAGTATGGCATTGGCCTTTTCTTCGTGCTTTAGAAGAATGAATTCACGAAATGTTGCGTCGATCACCCGCATTATCTGCTCGATCGGCGAGTAATCAAGCGTTGCCCCGATAAAGGTTTGCTTGCGTGTCGTAACCATCGTTCGATCGCCGCTTTTGGCGATGCCGAAGTCTAAAAGCTTTAGACGCCCACGACCGGAGACTTTCAGATTTTGGGGCTTGATATCGCGATGGATGATCTGGGGTTCCAGATTATGAAGATAATCAAGTGCATCCAGCAATTGCCGCATCCAATCGATTCCTTGTGCTATCGAAAACGGCTTTCGATTCTGGTCTAAAAGGTGCCCGAGGTCCTCACCTTCCACAAGCTCCATCACCAGGTATTCGTGGTCTTTTTCCTGGAAATAATCACGCACGAAAGGAATGCACTCGTGGCGAGCTGTAGCGAGCGACTTGGCTTCTCGTTCAAATGCCGCGGCGAGATAACTTCTCTGTTGGGAATCGGCGGGTTCGAAAATGATCTCCTTCAACGCAACGGGTGTTCCGAACTTCTCGTCCGTGGCTTCATAGACTGCTCCCATTCCGCCCTGCCCAAGCTCACGTAAGACGCGGTAACGTCCCTGCAATAAATGGCCGTGCCTTAACATCGTTTTACCAAAGTGCCGTGAAGGATGATTTCCGCAATTATGTATCAATAGGAGTAAAAAGAAAAGTGAATATTTGTCCAAAATATTGAACATTCCTCTTTCGGTCAATAAAAAGCCAAAAATTGAGAAAAAAAGGCCTCGTCCAAGAGACGAAGCCTTAATTTTCGAGCAGGGTCGAAGTTTTAATGTCTTATTCTTCACCACCGCCCTGGGCTTTGGCTTTTTCTTCCAACAAGATCGCCTTGCGTGAAAGCTTGATCTTATTGCCCTCGCGGCCGATGCATTTCACGAGGATCTGTTGGCCTTCCTTAAGCTCGTCGCGTACGTCTTTGACACGGCGATCCGAGATCTCGGAGATATGCAGCAGTCCGTCGAGGCCGGGCATGATCTCGACAAATGCGCCGAAATCTACGATCCGGGAAACGGTCCCCATATATGTTTCACCGATCTCCGCCTCTGCCGTAAGTGCCCTGATGCGGGCAACAGCTTCCGCCCCCGCAGCGCCGTCGGCCGTCGCGATCAGGATCGTTCCGTCATCGGAAACATCGATCTTCGCTCCGGTTTCTTCGGTCAGTGCGCGGATCACGGAACCGCCCTTTCCAATAACGTCGCGGATCTTTTCCGGATTGATCTTGAGGGTGATAATACGAGGTGCATGTTTCGAAATGTCCTCGCGCGGCTCAGCGATCGCCTGTTCCATTATGCCGAGGATGTGCATTCGGCCCTTACGCGCTTGTTCAAGCGCTTCCTGCAAGATCATCGCATTGATTCCGGCGACCTTTATATCCATCTGAAGTGCGGTTATGCCCTCGCTTGAGCCCGTCACTTTGAAATCCATATCCCCGTAGTGATCTTCGGCGCCTGCGATGTCGGAAAGTATCGCGTATCGATTGCCTTCCATCACCAAACCCATCGCAACACCTGCAACCGGCCGTTTGATCGGCACGCCGGCGTCCATCAAGCTTAGGATGCCGCCGCAAACCGATGCCATCGACGACGACCCGTTCGATTCCGTGATATCGGAAACGATTCGAAGCGTGTACGGAAAATCAGCTTCGTCCGGAAGAACGGCTTCGATCGCACGGCGTGCGAGATTACCGTGGCCCGTTTCGCGTCGCGACGTTCCACCAAAGCGGCCCGCTTCGCCGACCGAATAAGGTGGGAAATTATAGTGGAGCATGAATCGCCGCTTAACTTCACCCTTTTCGATGTCGTCCATGTACTGCTCGTCCATTTTCGTTCCGAGCGTGGTGGTGACAATAGCCTGTGTTTCACCTCGGGTGAAAAGCGACGAACCGTGAACCCGCGGCAGCCAACCTACCTCGCACGATATCGGGCGGATCTCCGAAAACTTGCGCCCATCCGGACGACGGCGATTGCCTAGCATGTCTTCGCGGAATATTTTTTCCTTAAGCTCTCCGAATGCCTTACCGGCCGTCGCTCGAGCACCTGGATCGTCCTCGGGATAACTTTCGACGACTTCTTTCTTGAGCGCGTCAAGACCCGCATAAACCTCAAGCTTGTCACGTCCCGTCGAATCCAGCGCCGTACGCAGTTTGTCGGTCCATGTCTTCTCGACATCTGCAACGATGTGCTTATCTAAAGCAGGTACATCAAAAACACGCTTCGTGATCTCGAGCGCCTTGCCCAGCTCTTTCTGCCATAAGCAAAGCCGTTTGATCTCCTTGTGCGCGAGCATCAAAGCCTCGAGCATGATCTTTTCCTCGACTTCCTGAGCCTCGGCCTCGACCATGCAGATCGCCTCTTCGGTTCCCGCAACGATGAGATTCAATTGCGAATCGCGTCGCTGATCGAACGTCGGGTTGATGATGTATTTTCCATCGATCAAGCCGATTCGAATTCCCGCGATCGGGCTATTGAACGGAATATCCGAAAGATAAAGAGCTAATGACGCGCCTGTGATCGCGACCACATCCGGATCGTTTTCAGAGTCTGACGAAATTACCGTCCCCACGATCTGGGTTTCGAACCGATAACCATCGGCGAACAAGGGCCGGATCGGCCTGTCGATCAAACGGCAGGTGAGCACTTCTTTTTCTGACGGGCGGCCTTCTCGGCGAAAGTAATTCCCCGGGATGCGTCCGGCCGAATAACTTGATTCGCGGTATTCAACGGTCAGCGGAAAGAAGTCCAATCCCTCCTTCGCTGTTCTCATGCTGACTGCCGTAACGAGAACCATTGTCTCGCCATATGAAATTACGACCGAACCATCGGCCTGCTTGGCGACCTTTCCGGTCTCAACTGTTAGCTCTTTATCACCGAGCTTTATCGATTCGTTTAAGTATTTTTTCCTTGTCATCTGACTTCCCTCAAAAAGAAAGCGGCAGAGGCCAATCGTGAAGCCTCGCCGCTTTTGGAGTTTCCAAAATATGCGTACGTTCTATCTGTTGGTGGAATGTTTTCGCTGTCACGTTCAGCATCCAATAACAAATTCTCCGAGAGAACGACTATGTTTAAAGGCCCGAAGCGGCCAAACTTTGAAAGTTCGAAGTTCCATTTTCAAAGTTCAAGGCAAAACTTTGAACCTTGAACTTTGAACCTTGAACTATCCTATCTGCGCAATCCGAGTTTATTGATTATCTCGTGATATTCATTGATGTCGCTTCGTTTGAGATAATCCAAAAGCTTGCGTCGCCGCGAGACCATTTTAAGCAAGCCTCTACGGGAATTATTGTCTTTTTTATGAGTTCGGAAATGTTCCGTAAGCTCATTGATCCGCTGCGTAAGCAACGCCACCTGCACCTGCGACGAACCCGTGTCCGACCCGTGTGTTTTGTAATCGCCAACTATCTTTTCTTTAACTTCTTTTGCTGTCGCCATAAAAAAACCGGCTCTAAATAGCCTCTCCTTGCTCGCAGTAACTCCGCATCAACTGCATCCGGTAACCGCGAAAAATATTGAATAACTGATAACTACAAATGAACAGTAAATCTAGCAATAATTATCGTTTATCCATTTCTAGTTATCAACTTTGTACTTAAACTCTTCCATGAACTTGGTCGAGAAATCGCCCTTCTGAAACCGCTCGTCCGCCATTATTTGCTTATGCAACGGTATCGTTGTCTTGATCCCCTCAACGACCATCATATCTAAGGCACGCTGCATCCGAGCGATCGCCAGGTCACGCGTACGGGCGTGGACGATCAATTTCGCGATCATCGAATCGTAATACGGCGGCACCGTGTAACCCGGATAAACCGCAGTATCGACGCGAACCCCCGGACCACCGGGAATATTGAACGCCGTTATCTTGCCCGGGCTCGGTGTAAATTTCACCGGATCTTCGGCGTTGATCCGGCATTCGATCGAGTGCCCGACGATCTGCACGTCCGATTGCTGATACTGAAGATCTTCGCCGGTCGCAATTCGGATCTGATTTCGCACGATATCGGCGAGCGTTACCATTTCAGTCACCGGGTGCTCGACCTGAATGCGGGTGTTCATCTCCATGAAATAAAAACTTCCGTCTTCGTCCAGGAGAAATTCGAACGTTCCCGCGCTTGAA
>QHXS01000017.1 GCA_003223975.1 Acidobacteriota bacterium | reverse complement strand
CGAGCAGCTTAACGAATTGGATACAGAGAACGTTGTGCCAATGCTTGGCGGTTTGACCGCCGAAGGTGAAGCAACCGTGACAGTTCGAGACGATGTCGCTACGCCGTCGCTCGGGCAGAAGGCCGCGCTCGGCCAGGCGCCGTCGGCCATCGAGGGACATTTTCAAGTTCCGAAAGTTCTCTAACAATGCACAATGCAAAATTCACAATGCGCAATTGGCTCGCAAGATTTTGCATTTTGCATTTTGCATTTTGTATTGGTTGCAGCATTCCGAATCTCGAGCCAACCGACTGCATTCAAGCACGAGATATCGTTCGCGAGTTTTATTCTTTCCACTTCGGGAACGATATGAACTTTTCGGCAGAAAATTTGGAAAGGCGAAGACGGTTTCTTACGACAGACCTTTACGAACGCTTAAAAAGCGAAGAGCAAAAAGGCGATCCGTTTACGCGAACGTCCGATCTGCCGAAGGCCTTTCGAGTGGGAGAATGTCGCGTCGTCGAGAGCGGCGTCAGCTTCAACGTATTGTTGTTCTGGAAAACAGACACCCGAACCGAGCAGAAGTCGATAAACGTTCTCGCTGAGAATATCGGCGATAAATGGCTTATCGCGTGGGTAAAGGATTGACGTGTCATTAGCTCGAGAACGTTAGGCTTGAACAAATGTCCATACTTTCTGAAATCACAAAAACGCTGGACGCAGCGGAAAAGCTCAACCCCGAGCTGAATAGTTTTCTTTCGATCGAGCGCGAATCATCGCTGGAAAAAGCAGACTATTTGGATGCAATTCCGCCCGACCGAAAATTGCACGGCGTCGCCGTGGCGGTCAAGGACAATATCTGCACAAAGGGAATGCGCACTTCGTGCGGATCGCGGATCCTTCACAATTACAAAGCTCAATACGACGCCACCGCGATCGAAAGACTAAACGCCGCCGGTGCGATCATCATCGGCAAAACGAATATGGACGAGTTTGCGATGGGCTCGTCAAATGAGAATTCTGCGTTCGGAAGCGTTAAGAATCCGTGGGATGCTTCTCGCGTTCCGGGCGGCAGCTCAGGCGGTTCGGCAGTCGCCGTCGCATCGGGCGTCGTGCGTGCTGCGTTGGGGTCGGAAACCGGCGGTTCTGTCCGTCAGCCAGCTTCGTTGTGCGGCATTGTTGGATTAAAGCCGACGTACGGCCGGATTTCGCGTTATGGGCTCGTTGCTTTTGCATCGTCGCTGGATAATATCGGAGTTTTCGGAAGAACAGCTCGCGATGCCGCCGATATTTTGGGCGTGATCGCCGGGCGCGACAAGCGCGACGCGACCTCGGCAGATGTGCCGGTTCCCAATTACACGGAAACGCTGAACGACGATATCGAAGGAAAAACGATCGGCGTGCCTCGCGCTCTGTTCGGTGAAGGTATTGAGGACGACGTGAGGGATTCGGTGGAAAGCTCGATCGAGAATTTCCGATCGCTGGGCTGCAATATCGTGGACGTCGAGCTTCCGCATGCGAAATACGGGATCGCGGTCTATTACATCATCGCGACTGCCGAGGCGTCGTCGAACCTCGCCCGCTACGACGGCGTGCGATACGGCCTTCGTGCCGAGGACACTCACAAGCTTCGAGAGATGTATTTCAAAACGCGCGAGGAAGGATTCGGTGAAGAGGTCAAGCGTCGAATCATGCTCGGCACCTATGTGCTCTCAAGCGGCTATTACGATGCTTATTATTCGAAAGCACAAAAGGTTCGGGCTCTCGTGAAGAAAGACTATGCGGATGCTTTTGAAAAGTGCGACGTGATCCTTACGCCGACGTCACCGACGGTCGCGTTCAAGATCGGAGAACGTACCAGTGATCCGCTTGCGATGTACCTTAGCGATATTTATACAGTAAGCGCGAATCTTGCCGGAGTTCCAGCCATCAGCATTCCGTGCGGCCTTTCGGATAATGGGCTGCCCATCGGAACCCAGCTCATTGGTAATTTTTGGTCCGAAGCAACGCTGCTTAATTTTGGGAATGTCTACGAGACGTCATTTCCCTTGAACGCACGCCCGAAGATCTTTGCGGAATAGATCCCGACGGCCTATCGCACATCGGCGTATACGTTATTTGTAGTTGGGCTCAGAATTGAAAAACTGTTTCCCGCCATGAGCGTTTCCCATCGCGACGGATCGTCAAGCAACGTCCTAAATTCGTGAGCCGGCAGCGGATGAGAGAACAGATATCCTTGTCCGTATTCGCACGAAAGTACCATCAGCTGATGAAGCTGATGGATGCTGTCGATACCCTCAGCAACCACCGATAATTTCATTGCGTCGGCCAAGGCAAGCACCGCGCGGACTATCTCACCATTCTGTCGGCCGTCTTCCAGTGAACGAACGAACGCGCGATCGATCTTCAATGTGTCGATCGGAAAACGCTGGAGATAACTCAAACTTGAGTAGCCGGTTCCGAAATCGTCGATACTTATCTGGACGCCAAGCTCTTTTATTTGCTTAAGCATCGAGATCGCGGCCTCGGCATTTTCCATGACGACGGTCTCGGTGATCTCAAGTTTCAGGAGACGCGGATCCAGCCCGGTCTTATCGAGAACGCTCGTTATATGCCCGACAAGTCCGCGGTGGCCGAAATGTGTTCCCGATAGATTTACGCTTGCAAAAAGCGGGTCTACATTCTTAGATCGGCTGTTCCATTCTACAAGCTGCGTGCACGCTTTAGAAAGGATCTGCTTCGTCATCGGAATGATCAGGCCCGTTGCTTCGGCGATAGGAATGAACTTATCCGGTGACATCCGGCCCAGCGTCGGATGATTCCATCGAACCAGCGCCTCAAAGCCGCCAATATGCTTGGTTTGGAGATCAACGATCGGCTGGTAAAAGATCTCGAACTCGTCTCTTTCGACAGCCATTCTTAGATCTGTCTCAAGTTGAAGCCTTGAGACGGCGTGAGTGAGCATGCGACGTTCGAACATCACAAATCCGCGGTTCCTTTCCCTTGCGCGGTGCATTGCCATTTCTGCGTCGCGAAGCACGTCCTCCGCTTCTTCGCCTTCGCCGATTCCGACGGATATACCAAGGATTCCCGCCAGGTATATCTGCTTTTCCCCTATCTCGAAGGGCGTCGCGATCGCTTCCAAAACTTTTTTCGCAAAATCGACGATCTCGTGGTCTTGACCCGCGGCGGGCAGAAGCAGAGCAAATTTGTCACCGCCGATGCGGCCCACAGTTGCATTCGCGGGCACCATCGCTTCCAGCCTTTCACCGACATCCACTATCAGTGTGTCACCGATCGGGCGGCCGAGGCTTTCATTCACTACCTTGAAATTTTTGAGATCGAGCATTAAGAAGGCGAATCGATAACATTCTTCGGCCTGTCCATGCGCGAGCTCAAGTTTAACCTCATCGATCAATCGGTTTCGGTTGGGCAGATTCGTAAGGCCGTCATGATATGCCGCCCACCGAAACTTTTCCCGACTTTGCCTTAGCTCTTTCGCCGCCGCCTCTATTTGCTCGACATAACCTTGAAGCTCGATCACGTGCTGTTCTGCGAGCTCTGCGCGTTCACGCTCGGCCTTTTGCGCCCGTTCGATCGATTTTCGCTGTTCGTCGCCGTAACGGCGAAATAGGATATGAAGAAGACTCAGAACTCCGGCAGTCGTAACGAATAGAAACATATTTGCTTCATGGAGCGCTACAACCAAAAGCCCACCCATGAACGCCGCACAAGAACAGACCATTAGTGCGTCGACGATCTGCGCTCGAAATACCTTTGCAAATGACTGCTGGCCTCTTGCGGCGGTGAATACTGAGGCTATTAGCGAACTCGTCAGACTTGGGATAAGCGTTAACGCCCCGACGAGCATCAGCAGCGTTCCGTTTCGGAAGTCCGCCAACTCGAGTACGGGATATCCGAGAACGAATTGTACAGCGATCGCGGTCACGAAGATCGTCACGATCGTGATCGAAACATTCGTAAGCGTATCGAGTATGTTATGAGTCTTTTCAAGTATCGCCCGGTGTATCGCGCCGTATAACTCTGTAGCCACTTTGAGGAAGATCGCCGTTTCGCCGCCGAAATCAATGAGGACGAAAACTATGAATGCGTCGGAAACCGATAGGAAAACGTTTGTTCTCGGAAGGTGTATTTCCAAGTTCGCAAAGGCGATGGCGACGCACGCCATCAAAGTGAGAAAAGCGGGGTCAATCGAACCTGTAAGCAGGCCACTGGCCGACCATGCCATCGCGGTTGCTACGAATGGCAATATACACAGTAAAAGCAGGAAGGAAATACGCTTCCTCATGATAATTAGACTTCTGTTGATTTTGCCCGAAAATGGGGGCGGAGTCGGGCGTGAGCGCAGGGCCGAGAGATCGGCTGATTAAATTATAACCTATCGCGGGCAGGTTTCCATAGAAAAAAATGGCAGGAAACCCTGAAAACATCAGGGTTTTCCGGCCGACGCGTTTATTTTTCTATCCATATTTCATCTTTCGATGCCAACCTGCGTTAGAGCATAAGCGTAATCAAAGGCAACTTCCTTTAATTTGTCATATCGGCCTGACGATCCGCCATGCCCGGCGCCCATATTGGTTTTCAAAAGAATGGTATTGCTGTCGGTTTTCATCGCTCTCAATTTAGCAGCCCATTTCGCTCCTTCCCAGTACGGCACCTGGCTGTCGTTTAACGATATCTCGATCAGCATGTTCGGGTAGTTTTGAGCTTTCACGTTGTCGTAGGGCGAGTATTGGACCATGTAATCCCACGCAGCTTTTTCGTTTGGGTTACCCCATTCGATCCACTCTTCGGTCGTAAGCGGCAGTGAAGCGTCCATCATCGTATTCATTACGTCTACGAACGGAACCTGCGCGATCACGGCGTGGAATGTCTCGGGCGATTGATTAACTACCGCTCCCATCAACAGCCCGCCTGCCGAACCGCCTTGAATTACCAACCGGTCTGGCGAAGTGTAATTGTTAGCGACGAGCCACTTGGCGCTGTCGACAAAATCGTTGAAGGTGTTCATCTTTTTGAACATCCGCCCTTCTTGCCGCCATTTCTCGCCAAGCTCACCTCCCCCGCGTATCTGCGCGATCGCATAGATCATTCCACGGTCCACGAGACTCAGCCGTGCTGTCGAGAAGTTTGGCGTCATCGAAATACCGTACGATCCGTACGCATACAACAGCATCGGTGACCGACCATCAAGTTTTGTCCCGCGTTTCATCATTACGATGATCGGAACTTTTACGCCGTCGCGCGCGGTCGCCCAAACACGCGTGGTCTCATATTGCGACTTATCGTAACCGCTCGGGATCTCCTGCTGTTTAAGAAGTGTGCTCTTGCGTGTTTTGAGATCGAATTCGTAGGTAGATTGAGGCGTGATCATCGACGCATAACTATAACGGACCGACGGCGTGTCATATTCAGGATTGTTCGATAAACCCATCGTGTAAACACTTTCCGGCGTTTCAATTCGCTGGGCGGCCCGCCGCGTTTTGCGATCCATGACCCGCAGATATTCGATGCCGTTCTCTACTTCGCTTACAACGACATAGTCCTTGAAAAAATTGATGTCGTCGATCTTGACCTCGGCTTTATATGGGATAAATTCCTTCCAGTTCTTTTCCGCTGGATCGCTTGCCGGAGCGCTCATTACCTTAAAATTCTCCGCGTCCTTATTTGTCTTGATATAGAACTCGCCAATATCAAAATCGACTGAGTACTGGTGACCCTCCCGCCGAGGCGAGATCACTTTCCATTCGCCGGTCGGATCGTCGGCCGCAAGGTAACGAAACTCATCCATCGTCTTCGCCCCGGAGTCTACGATCAACATCTTGCCGTCACGCGAACGGCTGACACCGACGTTGAACAGCACGTCTTTTTCGTTATAGACCTCGACCGGTTTACCGGAGCCGATCGCATATCGCCAGAGGATGTCGGATCGCTTCGACACGTCGTCCTCTGTTACGACGAAAACCGTTTTGTTATCATTCGCCCACGCGAGGCTGGTGACGCGCTCGATCTTGTCTGGAAGAACCTTGCCCGTGCGGAGATCCTTAAACTGCATTGTGTACTGTCGATAGCCGGTCGTATCGGTTGAAAAAGCAAGGATGTTGCCGTCGTCGCTGACATCAAAATCACCGATCGCGAAGTACTTGAAGCCCTTCGCCATCTCATTCTGGTCGAGCACAATAACAGCGTCGCTGCCGTCTTTTGCTTTTCCGCGCAAATAGGTCGGATACTGTTTGCCTTCCTCGGTCTTGTTGAAGTACCAGTATTCGCCTTTTTTGTACGGCACGCTGGTGTCGGTCTGTTTGATGCGGCCAAGCATCTCCTTATAGAGGCTGTCAGCAAATGGCTGATGCTTGCCCATTAAGGACTCAGTGTACTTATTATTATCCTCGAGGTATTTGATGATCGCGGGGTCTTTCGTCTTATTTCGATCACGGAGCCAACCGTAATCATCGGTGATCTCGTATCCATGGATCTTCAACGTTTTCGATTCTTTCTTTGCAATTGGTGGTTTCATCTCAGTTTGTGATGCGGCGGTGCCGAACATCAATGCAGCAATAAAACTGATGGCGCAGATCGTATTAATGTTCATAAACACTCCAAAGAGTTTCAGTTTAGTACTAGCGCGAAGCGGCACGAGAAAACTCCCGCCACTCATTGGCATAAGGGCAGGAAGCCAAGACTTCCCGCCTCATTGACCGACGAATTAGTTATTGCTCTTCGTCTTCTGCTCTGGGCGAAGCCGTTGGTCTTGGTTCAGCTCGCTGAACGCCGAGGTTGTCGTAATTCAGGATCGCGTTGAACAGCAGCGAAAAGCTCCCATGTGTTTGATGCCGCCACATCGGGTTGTTCGCGAACATCACCACGTGTCCGCGTCCGGCGGGCACGTCGACCACGGCAGCTTTACCCGCAAGGTCGGCGCCGCCCGCAAGCATTCCGCTAACGAAAAGATCACGTTCGGGAGCGAACCGGAGAACAACTCGCGGCCTGGCCGCCAATGGCGGTATCTGCGCTGGATCCGGTGTCGGCGTCGGAAGCGTATTATCGTCCGGCTTTCTACCTTGAACGATGTCGGGATCGTCGGCGGTTCCTCGTCCCGAGGGCCGGCCGGTAGCAGCGCCTTGCCCGCCGCCGAAACCACCGCCGCCCTGGCCTCCGATCTGTGCGACCTGCAGCAGCGGCGTTTGATTGAAGTAAACCGCAAGCTTCTCATCGTAGCCGTAAGCGATCGGGCTCTTGCGGTCAGCAAAAACGGTGTTGACGACCGTCCCGCGTGCCTGAAGCGTGTTCGAAGTCTGGATCGAAACGCCGCTTACCATGCCGAAATCGATGGGCAATGACGCATTGTCAGCAACCGTGATAAATAATCCGCCGGCCTCAACGAACTGCTGAATATTCGCAACCCCTGTGACCCCCAAACCGCCGCGAATGTCGTCCGTTTGGTCCGGCGAGTCGCCCATGTTCGGCGTAACATCCGACTTCTTCCAAGGTATCGGCCCTTCAGATTCGGTAAATTTCGGATTTCCGCGAACGATGTTCTGTGCCGTTGTTCGAATCGGCCCGAAGATGATCACGTCATACTTCGAACGCAGATCGGACATCCTGCTGACATCCTGATCGGAAAGGTAGTCGTACGGAATTCCCAACCGGTCGAGTTCGATGCGGTACCAGCCTTCGTCCTGTGTGTTCAGCCATGTGTGAATGAGAGCGATCCGCGGTACGGCGATCGAATGCTGTGCCACATCCGGCAGTTTATCGACGGCGAAGGCTTTCAAGCCCAATGCTGTAACTGCGTTCGTCAACTTTGAGTTCAAGTCCGACGGATTGCCATCGGCCTTGATGATGTACGAACCTGCGTTAAAGCTTTTGTCACCGATCTTGAATTCTGCCTCGGCCGATGAGAATTTCACGTCCTTCAAACGATATCGAAGCTGTGCGATGGCGCTTTCGCCGGTGTGGTTGACAACAAACCCAGCCTTGCCGCTTCCCTCAACGCCGCCCGTCACTTTTGCAGGTCCATCGGTCATCGCCATCGCCGCATCCAGGATCTTTTCGTCCTTCACGCGAACCGTTTTCACATTACGAAGCGGCCCAAGCGTCCAGCCCGTGTCATCGTACGGACGCGGATCATTGACGTTGTAATACTGCGTGTCCAAAAGCATATCGGCCATCCGTGAATACGGCTGGTCCATGCGAATAACATAGCTCCCAGAGCCAAATTTGCCGTCTTTCACTTCAGCGTCCTTTGTCAGCTTCTGCACCTCGACGCCCTGCATTTTCAACAGATTAACGAGGTCGGCGGCCTCGGTCGGACGTGTGTCGCTTGACGGCAGAACGTAGGCCGCCGGGCCTTCGGTCCTTGCCTTTGCTATGGAACGCTTACTCTTAACATAAAAGTTGTTAAGGAATTTCTCCTTGTTATCGGCGACGTATTTCATCGCGATCAGGATCGCACTCTGCTGCAGATTTATGTTGTTGCGGATCGACCAATTCACACGCGGCAGCGGCGGATTCGGGCGAAACCAATCGCGGCCGGTCGAGGTGTTCGGCACCGTACGCCATTGCGTGTCGGCCCCGCCGTTACCGAACGTTTCGTAAAACCGTCCTATCGAGTTGTGGCCGTTCGCGACGTAAAACATATAATTCGGAGCCCAGCCGTCATAGAAACCGTGCGTCCAAACACCGGGCACGCCTCGCTGTGTCATTTCCTGGATCTCGTGATACGCAAGTTCCTGCCATTCGTTCACGACCATCGGGTCAAGCCATGCATTGTACGGCCCCGTGCCGGTCGATGTGTAGAGGAACGGCACCGACTCATGCAGGTCATGCAGGACGGTCGGATGAAAATCAAGGAACGTTGACATTTGGTTTCGCGTCAATGCGAGTGCCATTCCCATCGAATCGCGATTGTTGTCGTGGGCGACGTACTTGCCCCAGTAGATCAGTCCCGGGGCACGTTTGCCTTCATTCGCTTTGCGATAGTTGTAGAGGTCGACCATCATGTCGCGGCCGTCCACTTCAAGCGTCGGCGTGATCATCACGATCACGTTCTTGCGGATCGCCTCGATCATCGGGGAATCTTCTACTGCGAGCCGATACGCCATTTCCATCAGCATCTCGGGCGAACCCGTTTCCGACGAATGGATCGAGCCGGACGCCCAATAGATCGCCTTGCCGTCGGCGATCAGAGCTTTTGCAAGCTCGTCATTTATCTTTCTGGGATCGGCAAGTTTCGCCGTTATCTCTTTGTAATGGTCCAATTTAGCAATGTTTGCTTCGTCCGAAACGACGACCAGCATCTGTTCGCGGCCCTGCTCACTTTTCTCAGGAGCCGAAAATGTTTTCACTCGCGGCGTCGCTTTTTCAAGCTCATGATAATAACGATATTGATCCTTCGTGTATGTGAGTTTGTTGGGCGTGCCGACAGGGTAACCGAGCACCTTTTCCGGCGAAGGCACTTTCGCCGATGCGGGCAGGTGATCGACGATCTCGGTCAGGAACATCTTGTCTGTCGTGTTCTTCAGGATCGAATCGGTGTACTCGACGTTCAGCGGTTGTGCCGACTTCGAGTTCCCTTCCTTTTTTGGATCGGTCTTGGCAGATTTCGATTTCGCACTTGTCTCGGTAAGCTGGTTCTTAGTCGGCTTTACTTGTGCAAACATCGGCGTGCACATTGCAAACATCAACGCAAAAGCGGCGACGCGTTTCATAGGGGTATCTCCGTTGTGAAAGTGAATTTGGTAACCGTAATGTCGGAATTGTATCAGAAGTGCCGGTCGCACTGTCATTCGGCCGGGAAGCTTTGCATAAACTTACAGTCGGCCAGAAAATCCTTGATTTCGAAGGCGTAAGCGAATAATATTCACGCTCTCGATCATTCGAAGGTGCTCAGAAACGAAATAATGCTGAGGCGATCTGCACATGCCATCACAGCCGCGGTTCTTTTCCTGATCGTAAACCTTCCCTTACAGGCTCAAGATAGCAGCACAGGACCGAAAAGCGACGACGATCCCATTTGTTTCGGCACAACTGTCCGCAACAGCGAAACAAAATGGTTCAGACGCGAGCTCGGAATCATTTCGATTTGCATTCCGGAATCGATGGTTCGCAAACGATCCAAGGGCTGCGGTGACGCATGCTATATCTTTGAAAACGATGATCTGTTCTTTGACATAGATTTCAGTGTCTCGGCGTGGCGGCCCACGGTCGAAAAACGTTATCCGAGCTTTTCCGCTGCAAGCAAGCTTATCGACGGAAGACAGGCGTCCCTTTGGTCCTTTGACGATACGGGAAAGTACAAGTATGCAACCGGCGTAAATTTCATTCTCGAAAGGGGCCACATCGGCATGGGTGCCTATTTGTTCTCAAAAACCTCCGATCCGAAACCGATCGCCGACCGCATGTTCAACTCGATCAAGTTCGTCAAAACTCCGCAATAGTTTCCTTGATTACAGAAACCCGTCGAGAACTATGTTACATACGTGTCGCGGTTCATTTCTTTCGAATGGAGAAAGCGATGCGGATACTTTCGATCCTTTTCTTTCTGGGCATGGTGGCCTTTGGAACTTCGCCGGCAGGCACTGCATTTCAGCTCGATTTCAAGGCTTATTGCATGGACGGCGACGGCGAGCTCACCGATTGGGTAAGTTCGCGGCTCGACGCGTACCTGGTCGGCAGCCAGCACGAACAGTCCACCCACGGCCATCGATGGGAGATCTGGTCGCGTGAAGCCGGTGGAACACCATCCCGCTATGCCGTATGCGGCAGCCTGAGGGATGGTGATAAGCCCGATACGATCCGGCTCGAAAACACATGCGGCAGGTGCGTCGGCTTCATAGTTTCGCGAAAGACCGCGGATGGAAAAGTAAAACGCCGCGAATTCGAGCTCAACGCCAGCAAGAGCCGTCATTTCCGCAAAATTCCCGGTGCCGTTGTCCGGCTGGAAGGCGAACGTGAATGTTCCCAGTGAATCTCGTCCGTCTACGTATTAATACGTAGATAAGACCGTCCGGGCCCGATTAAATCGCATCCAAAATTACGTACCCTACGATTTGTAAATACCAAATCAAGAGTATTGTTACGTGATGCCCGGCACATATAAACTCTTTACCTAGCTACAACAGTTAGTGAACTGGTAATTCTAAAATTCGTACAAGGGGTCGGAAACCGTGCCGGAGAAGTTCATGCAAATGGGCCCCGGCACAGGTTTCCGGGGTTTAGCTATCATATCTCGCTCTCATTCGTAGTACTTCAAATCAAGTTCCAGCGTTCATCCGAATAGAGCAATTTTGCTTTGCCCGCCAACATCCTGACGGAAAAATACAAGGGCTTTTGGGTCAGGAATCGCGGTTTGGGCAATTAAGTCCCG
>QHXS01000258.1 GCA_003223975.1 Acidobacteriota bacterium | reverse complement strand
ACGAGACCGGAAAGCTTCGCGCCATCAACCCTGAGAACGGATTTTTCGGTGTAGCACCAGGCACAAATTATTCGACGAATCCAAATGCAATGGAGTCGATCAAGGAAAATACGATCTTTACGAATGTGGCCCTCACTGACGAGGGCGATATCTGGTGGGAGGGCATGGACGGAGAACCGCCGGCACATTCGATCGATTGGCAGGGCAAAGATTGGACTCCGGGAAGCGAAAATAAAGCCGCACATCCGAACGCGCGATTTACTGCTCCGATCACGCAGTGCCCGGTCGTCGACGAAAACTTCGACGATCCGAACGGAGTTCCTGTTTCGGCGTTCATCTTCGGCGGGCGACGCAATTCGGTTGTGCCGCTGATCCAGCAATCCTTCAACTGGGCCTTCGGCGTGTACATGGCGGCAACGATGGGCTCGGAGATGACCGCCGCCGCGTTCGGGAATATCGGCGAGGTCCGCCGCGACCCGTTCGCGATGCTGCCGTTCTGTGGTTACCACATGGGTGACTATTTCGGCCATTGGTTAAATTTTGGCCGCCAGATCCCTGATCCGCCGCGTATATTTTCCGTTAACTGGTTTCTCAAGGACGAGAATGGCAAGTTCGCATGGCCCGGCTACGGCGAAAACATGCGCGTGTTGAAATGGATCGTTGAACGCTCACGTGGGAAATCGGTCGGCACAGAAACGCCGCTCGGCTGGATCCCGAAGTATGAGCACATGGACTGGCGCGGGTTGGATTTTTCGCGCGAGCAGTTCGACAAGGTCATGAATATCGACCGTGACCTTTGGCTGCAGGAGATCGCGATGCACGACGATCTGTTCTACAAGCTGTACGACCGGCTGCCGAAAGAAATGACATTCATCCGCGAGCTATTAGTTTCGAATCTGTGGCGGTCACCCGAACTCGGCCTCGCAACGCCGCGGCCTGAACCCGAACAATTGAAAGCAGCCGGCAAAGGCGAATGAGATTTCGAAATGGAGGATACTCAAATGGTAAAGAAAGCACTTGCGGTCAAATTGGTGGCAAAACCCGGCAAAGAGGCGGAAGTTGAGGCTTTTTTGAATTCCGGCCTAGGGTTGGTAAACGACGAGCCGCTAACCGTTACCTGGTACGCGATCAAATTCAATGAGAATACCTTTGGTATTTTCGACACCTTTGCGGAAGATGAGGGACGCGACGCTCACCTTAACGGCAAAGTTGCGGAGGCACTGATGGCAAATGCCGGGGAACTGCTCGCAGAGCCGCCGTCGATCGAAAAGGTCGATATTATTGCCGCAAAAGCGGCCGGTCAGCGAAGCGCTTCGTCAGTTGCATAAACCCTTTTCTACGATTCGATATTTCTGAACAAGGCCCCGATCTTAACGATCGGGGCTTTTATGTGTTTTCCTGATGACTGTGTTGCGAGTCTTCCCGCGCGAAACTAATCTAGGTTTGGGATTGTTCGAACCGATCCAATATGGACGACGCAGCACGCACGACCGCCGAAGTCACAACGAAACCTTCTCGCCTTCCAAACGCATTTCGAGCACTGCGCCATCGAAATTTTCAACTTTTTTTCGCCGGTCAATTCATATCGCTCACCGGAACGTGGATGCAAAGCGTGGCGCAGAGCTGGCTCGTTTACCGTTTGACCGGCTCGGTCGTGCTGCTCGGGATGATCGGTTTTTCATCTCAAATACCTGTTTTCTTTTTGACACCGCTTGGCGGTGCTGCAGCTGACAGATTTAACCGCCATAAGATTCTGCTGATCACGCAAACCGCCGCGATGTTTTTCGCATTCGTTTTGGCGTTTCTTACGCTTACAGGAAACGTTCAGATCTGGCACTTATTTGTTATCGCTGTTTGTTTTGGTATTGCGAACGCGTTTGATATTCCGACACGACAGGCGTTTGCCGTCGACATGGTCGGAAAAGAAGATCTCATAAACGCGATCGCGCTCAACTCTTCGATGTTCAATGGCGCCCGCATCGTCGGTCCCGCTATTGCGGGAATTCTGGTCGCATCCGTCGGCGAAGGCTGGTGCTTTTTCGGAAACGCGGTCAGCTATATCGCTGTTATCACCGGGCTGTTATTGATGAAAATATCGCCGGTAATTCGTCCGCGAACCGGTTCGACATTTGCGCATATCGCTGAAGGTTTCGGCTACGTGTTGAAGACGAAACCGATACTCGCGTTGCTGCTCCTGCTCGGCCTCGTGAGTTTGATGGGAATGCCGTACGCGGTTTTGATGCCGATATTCGCGGACCAAATACTCGGCGGCGGCTCGAGCACTCTTGGCTTTTTAATGGGAGCCAGCGGCACCGGCGCCTTGATCGCGGCGCTACTTCTTGCGACGCGCAAACACGTGTTTGGTCTCGGCAGATGGGTCGTGTTTGCCTGCGGAGCCTTTGGCATTTCGATAATTCTTTTCTCGGCGTCGCGCAATTTCTTGCTGTCGGCGCTGCTATTAATCCCGGCAGGGTTTTCGATGATGACGCAAATGTCGTCATCAAATACTTTGATCCAGGCGATGATTCCCGATGCGCTTCGCGGCCGCGTAATGAGCGTCTACTCGATGATGTTCATGGGCCTTGCGCCGCTCGGTTCCCTTCTTGCAGGCTCGCTCGCCGGCCTGATCGGTGCGCCGGAAACGGTCGCGATTGGCGGTGCGGTCTGCATTGTCGGTGCACTAGTATTCGGATTAAAATTTTCGCATCTTGAAAAGGAAGGTCGCCGAATGATCGTCTCGATGCAGATGACCGGCGGCGAGCCTGCGTCGAAGGCCGCCTTTCAGCATCCTGGTTAAGAATTGGTGTAGAATATCGTTAAGATCCCTTTCAGATCGGGGCAAAGGATCAAACCCTTTCTCCATCTAAACAAAAAGTAAAATTATGAACGAATTTACAGCACCATTTGAGAGTCCGGCATCGGAAGCCCTTCCTGAACAAAGGGCGCAGTTCATTCGCAAAACCTACATGCTGCTCGCCGCGGCGATCCTTGCGTTTATCGTGGTAGAGAGTTTTCTCTTCGTTTCCGGCGCGGCGGAAATGATCGCGAGCGTAGTTTTTCGCGGTGGTATGATCGGCTGGCTGCTGGTCCTTGGGCTTTTCATGTTCGTGTCGTGGATCGCTCGGACCTGGGCTACCTCTGAAACTGGGATCACGCAGCAACTGCTCGGACTGGGGCTTGCCGTCATCGCAGAAGCTGTGATCCTGAAACTGGGATCACGCAGCAACTGCTCGGACTGGGGCTTGCCGTCATCGCAGAAGCTGTGATCTTCGTGCCGCTTATTACGATCGCTGCCGTGCGTTCCGATAACCCGTTCGGACTCTTGATGAAGGCCGGAATTGTGACTCTCGGATTGTTCCTGGGAATAACAGCGACCGTTTTCATCACTCGTACCGATTTTTCCTTTCTTGGCCCGATCCTGACGATCGGCGGATTTGCGGCACTCGGTTTCATCATCGCAAGTGCGCTATTCGGTTTTTCCATCGGCACATTTTTCTGCTTTGTAATGGTCGCATTCGCGGGTTCGGCGATCCTGTACGAAACATCGAACGTGCTTCATCGCTTTAATACAAACCAGCACGTCGCGGCTTCGCTAACCTTGTTTGCAAGCGTCGCGCTTTTGTTCTGGTACATTTTGTCGATCTTCTCTCGACGATAGTTTAATACGACAAAAAGAAAGGGCGAGGTGATCATCCTCGCCTTTTTGTTTTTTACTAATAGGTGTAAATTGAATCCAGTATCTTTCGCGGAGAATCTTCCAATGAAAAAACTGATATTCGCATTTTTTGTTTTGATAATTTCGTCGGTCGGAGTCTTCGCTCAGGCCGCAGCGGCACCGCCGCCGATGACATTGAAGGTCGGCGATATGGCGCCAGATTTCACGCTTACGGACACGACCGGCAAAAAGGTCACGCTTAGCGAATTTCGCGGCAAGAACAACGTCGTCCTCGCCTTTTTTGTGCTCGCCTTCACAGGCGGCTGAACGAAGGAAATGCAGGCGTATCAGGCTGATATCGCCAAATTCGAAGCCGCCAACACAAAAGTATTCGGCATCAGCATGGATGCCTTTCCGTCGCTCAAAGCCTTTGCAGATTCAATAAAAGTAACTTCCGTTCCGATGTTATCGGATTGGGGAAGAACCGCTACAAAGGCGTACGGCCTTTATAACGAGACGAACGGTTATGGCCGAAGAGCAACTTTCGTTGTTGATAAGGAAGGCAAGATCGCAAAGGTCGAGGCCGGTAACACTGCGATCAATCCGACCGGGGCGGCCGAAGCATGCGACCTACTGGAAAAGAAACTGGTCGTAAAGCCGCCGACCGACAAACCATAAATGACCCAATTCGCGCCGTGCCCAAAATGTAACAGTTCGACTGCACAGCAGTTGAAATTCACGTGGTGGGGCGGCGCGCTTGGGCCTAAGCTTTTAAGTCACGTAAAGTGCGAAACGTGCGGCGCGAAGTACAACGGCAAGACCGGGCAGGACAACACGACTAAGATCGTTATCTATTCGGCGGTCGTCGGTTTGATCTCTTTTGTGTTATTTTTTGCGATCGCTTTTGCTTTCGCTTTTCGATAATTAAGATCATTGAGCGTCGGCCAGATCTTCGACGTTAAAATTCCCGTCCGAATCTTTTATCAGCATCTCGATCCGCCGTTCGGCGTTCGTCAGCCGTTCGCGGCATTCCCGCGAAAGCTTCACGCCGCCTTCAAACAACTTCAGACTTTCCTCGAGCGGCAGGTCGCCGTCTTCGAGCTGCTTTACTATTTTTTCAAGTTCGTCCAGAGACTGTTCAAATGTCTTTGCCATAATTATTGTTCGGCCTGTTGCAGTTGTTCGATCAGGGCGTCCAGGTTTTGCACGCCAAGCCCGGGCTTTTTCCCGCTCATCGCCATTCCGATCAATTCCTGTCCGATCCGCTGCGCGATCTCGCTCGCAAGCTTATCGTCGTGAACGCCGTTGATCTTCCAGATCCCTTCACTGCGTACCATCTTGAACTCTACCGACTGTTCAGGATTCCGACTCTTCACAAATGCCGTTTCGCCGTCGATCCTAATATCGAGATAGCGTCCGGCGCCGAGTACCATTAGAGGAAATGCAACGTTGCCGTATCGTGAAGTCTCGCGGCGGATCAACCCCGGTAGCTCTGCCCGCGCCTTTTCTTTTACTGCCGGCAAAAGCGGTTCGGCGGCACGCGTCGCTCGTTGGATCACTGCTTTTGGCTGGCCCCGGCCATAGATCTCTGCCGCCTTTTCTATCACCTGCGGTAAAAGGTCG
>QHXS01000016.1 GCA_003223975.1 Acidobacteriota bacterium | reverse complement strand
CTTTTCGGTTACCTCGGTCTCGATCTCCTGCGGCGAAGCGCCGGGATTTCTCACGGTTACCGTGATCGTCGGAAAATCGACTTTAGGAAACAGATCGACGCCCAGTCGAAAAAACGAGAAGCCGCCGACTACGACGAGCGACATTATCAACATTGTCGCGAAAACCGGCCGCTTTACACAGATCTCAGCTAACCATTGCATAACTCATCCTCAGTTGGCTCGGACAAAAACTCCGTCGGTCAATTTGCTCAAATTACTCGTAGCAACGACATCGTTTTCAGCGACACCTTGCTTCACCTGGATCATGTCGTTTTCCAGAAGGCCAAGCTGCACGAATTGTTCACGGGCCATTCCGTCCTTGATGATGAAAACGCGATTTGTCTCGCCCTCGGTCCGAACTGCGGCAACCGGGATCATCACGGCATTTTCGGGCTTGGACTGCGTGATGCGAACCGTCGCGAACTGCCCCGGTTTAAGAAGCCCGTCAACGTTTTGGATCTCCGCCTCGACCGTCAATGTGCGCGCCTGCACGTTCAACCCTGGCGAAATTCGCACGATCCGGCCCGCGAAATTGCGGTCAGGATATGAGCTTGTCTGAAGTGAAACTCCCTGGCCCGTAGCCACTTTACCGATCGACTGCTCGGGAATATCGATCTTCATTCGAAGCGTCGACGTGCGGACGATCGTAGCGATCTTTGTGTTCGGCGCACTTGGGGAAATATATTCACCGACGTCAGCCGTCCGATCCGAAATGTAACCGCTGATCGGGGCCCGAACCGTGTTGTCTCCGACGGCTTTTTCGGCCGAGGCAACTGTCGCTTGAATTGTGGCGATCCCGGCTTTTGCGCTGGCAGCAGCAGCCTTAGCGGCTTCATAAGCGGCACGTGCCGTATCGATCGCTTTTATCGCGACCGCCGCGTTCGAACGAGCTTCGTCTAGCTGCCCGAGCAAACTGTCACGCTGCGATTTACGCTGGTCATAGATGCTTCGCGCGATATCGCCCGATTCAAGAAGTTTGGCAGAGCGTTTTAGTTCTTTCTCCGCAAGGTCAAGCTGCGCCGAGATGGACTTTACCTGCGAAAAGTCCTTGATCTGGAAAACCTCGCCGTCACCGACGCCGAGACGCGCCTGCGTCTGCCGGAGCGTTGCAAGTGCCTGCTCGGCGTTCGCGCTCGCCTGATCGGCTGTCCGACGCTGCTGCTCGACCTGTGCCCGCGCTTGTTCCAGGCGAATCGCCGCATCGCGCGCATCAAGACGTATAAGAACGTCGCCCTGATTCACATAGCTCCCTATGTCAAAGTTGACCTCCACGACCTTTCCGGCGATCGCCGGCGCAACGTCCGTTTGCGCATCGCTTGCCAGGTTGCCGGTCGCCTCGATGTACGCCGGTATCGGCATCACTGCCGCCTGTGCCGTAGAGATGTCAACAGTGACGGTTTCAGCCGCCGCATTCGTATTTGCCGCGCTGGAGCCGCCGCAACCTGCTGAAATAGCTGCCAAAAAAACAACGCAGCCGAGAATAATTCCGAAAACTCCAAGTCTGGTCATGGTTTTCCCTTTGCTAGGTTTTTAACGAACCTTCGCGGCCATTACGCCATGAAGGACTATCTCTGCAAAATTCTTTGCCGCTTCCTCGTTCGTCACGTTCAAAAGAACCCGTTTCTTATCCCAAAGAATGTTGTTCAGCGAATGGTGAATTACCATTCCCAAAAATGCGCGTACGACGATCCGGGGCTCAACATCGCGCATCGCACCGTCGTCTTGTCGCTGTTTTATGTACTTACCGATAAAGTCGTACACCTTAGAAACGAATTCGTTAAAAAATCGTTCGGCCAAATCGTGCTCTTCGAGTGCGGAAAAGAACATAAGCCGCATGAAGCCAACGTCGGCCTGGTGCTTATTCAGCGCATGCAACGCAATATGGTAAAAAACGCCGAAGTCGTCTTTGTTTCTGATAGCTTCCTGCAGTGGCTCGTTCGAATCCCAGGGAAACCGAAGGCTGCCTTCTTGGCAAGCTTTTTCGTTAAGGATCGCGCCGTAAAGCTCGTCTTTCGTCGAGAAGTGGCGAAATACCATGGCTTCCGACACGCCGGCCGCTTCTGCGATCTTTCGCGTCGTCGTCCCGCTGAATCCATGTGTCGAAAACAAACTAATTGCAGTATCGAGAATCTGTCTTCGCCGGTCATCGCCCGTCATTCGACCGACGTGCTCGCAGTTCAAAAGGTCTTTGATCAATTAATTATCTCCAAAGTAAGTGCTTACTTACCGAATTTACATAGAATTACATTTCGGATATCCGCTGTCAACCGATTTGTGGATGATTGCAGAATCAGGCGAACTTTTCGGACCGGAATTCGTTCCAAGATATTACGCGGCCATATCCGGTTTGCTGATCGGCCTCGGGCAGCGAAGATCGTTTTAAGGAGAAAAGGGGAAATGTCAGAATTCGAAGCGGAAGTCAAAAAAGCGGAAAAGGAGCTTGAGCAAAGCCTGGTTCCTTTGAACAACGGGGAAAAAGAGGACGAGTTTTTGGGAGAGTTAAAGATGCAAGCACAAGATTATGGACAGAAGGTTCAAGACGCTGCCGAAAAAGCGAAGCTTTATGCGGAAGAAAAGATCTCGTGGGCAGGCGAAAAATTCAAAGAGATCCAAAGTAAGGATCCGAAAGAGATCGTCGCAGACGCCAAAGAATATGCGCGTCAAAAGCCGGGCCAGACGATCCTGATCTCAGCCGCCATCGGGCTAGTGATCGGTATGCTTCTGCGAAGGCGTTAAGATCAATTGCAGAAGCCCGCGCGTAAGCAAGGGCGTAACGTTCTGCGTAGGCAGGAGCATTTAATCAAAAAAAGGCGACCCTTATTTCAGGGCCGCCTTTTTTTTTCTCTATCGATTTCTACCGAGCATCCTGGGCATGGATCAGGCGCCGCGTCGTATCGCCGAATAGCACGTCGATCTTTTGCGTTTCCAGCACCGCTGTTACCTCACCGTGGCCGAACTTGAAATGGTTCATAGCCTGGCCCTTGCGGTATTTGCGGGTGCGGTCGTATGGCGAAGCTTCCTTCGTCCGGCCGTTAGCCACCGAGGTCTTCACACCGCGATTGAACGTACTGACGGTCTCGCACGTATCGCACTGCGCTTTTGATATCTTCCCGAGTTTCGTGACCGTCTCGATCGTATGGGGTGTTTCCGTATCGCAGCCCGAACACATCATCGATACTTTCTGCCCAGCTTCGTATTTCTCTGCTTTTGTAGTTGCCATTTTCTTAATTACCTTCTCCGTCTGCCGCCGTACGAACGAAAGGTCCGTGCCGCAGGTCTGGCATTTCTTACCGAGGCAACGCTTACCGAAATGGCTCCGCCGAAATCCGGCAAAAGCACTCTTTCAACAGCCTGACCAGTCAGCTTTTCGATCGCCCGCATTGAGTGTTCCTCAGCGGTCGTGAAAAGCGTGATGGCGCGCCCTTTATTACCCGCTCGGCCCGTACGGCCGATGCGATGAACGTAGTCCTCGGGTACCTCCGGTACATCATAGTTTATCACATGAGACACCGAATCTATATCGATCCCGCGTGCGGCCACGTCCGTAGCCACGAGGACCGTTGTTTTACCGGCCTTGAAGCTCCGAAGTGCGGCTTCGCGTTGCGATTGCGAGCGGTCGCCGTGGATCCGGTTCGATTTGTGTTCCCGTTTTTCGAGTACGTGAGCGACCCGGTCGGCACCGCGTTTCGTACGTGTAAACACCAAAACACGGTCAAAATCCTCTTTATCAAGCAGATCAAGCAGCAAAGGCATCTTGAACTGGTGCGCAACAGGATACGCCATCTGCTCGATCGTGACTGCGGCCTTTCCACGCTTGCTGATCTCGACATAATTGGGGTCGTCCATTAGGGAAAGTGCGATCCGTTCAATGTCATACGACAAGGTAGCCGAGAAGAACAGCGTTTGCCGGTCTGCAGGAATTACCTTGCTGATCTTTTTGATCGCCGGTAGAAAACCCATATCGAGCATCCGGTCGGCTTCGTCAAGCACGAGCGTGTCGATCTTTGAAAGATTCAACATTCCCTGCTCCATAAAGTCCATCAAACGGCCGGGGGTTGCGACAATGATGTTCGCGCCCCGTCGAATCGCTTCGATCTGATTTTTGTAGCCCGCACCGCCGATGATCGACGCACATCGAATTTGCTTCGGAGCGAATTGGCGGCAAGCCGCATCCGTCTGATTAGCCAACTCTCGTGTCGGCGAAAGAATAAGTACTGTAGTGCCCTTTTTCTTCGAAATACCCAGATTCTGGAGTATCGGAAGAAGGAAAGCGGCCGTCTTGCCGGTGCCCGTTTCTGCAGTGGCAATTACATTTTTGCCGTCTAAAACCAAAGGAATAGCCTGCTTTTGAATGGGTGTAGGCTCAACATAACCCAATGACTCGCATTTTTCCGTCAAAAACGGCTGCAAGCCCAAATCTCTAAAACTCATTTGTATTTTCTATATCTCTATTCGACCGAAGAACTTAAAAAGCCACAGCCCGCACATATAGTAAGGGCGAAATGCGCAACTCAATCTAAAAAGAGAGATTCGCGCTATGCGCAGTTCTTCAGGATTATTTTAAGAAGTTATCTAACGGTGGGTAATACTTTCGATGTAACGGTAGCAGCGAATGACCAACGCGAGAAGGCTCTACAAAAAAGCAAGAGCCGCTTCTGACAGTTATAAGGGACCATCTCTCGAGTTCTGATCGCTGACTCACAATGAGGGCGAAATTACCGTCGACAAAAGAGAGAAGGAATTATCAAATAGTGAGATTACAACAATTTACGGGAAGTTGCAAGTAAACTTGGTATGTCTCACCCTGGGGGCGTACGATAAACGTGCATCGATTGTAGTTCAGAAAACATCTATTTTATAGAAACTGCCCATAATTCGAAGAAATAGCGTCTCTTTTCAGATTTTGAACGAAAGAAGCGTCGAGGAGAACTACTATGTCGTTCGCATGGATAACGTTTCTCGGAGTCACGCTGATCGCGAATTTGCTCCTTATCAGCGTGGAATTCTTCGGTATTGCGGGCTCGCCGTCGCACACGGCAAATGCCAGCGAACACACCGACGTAAAAGGCCCTGAACGCTTCGAGCGTTTCAGCGGAATGTTCATAATCCAGGCCATTTTGGTTGCCGCGACCATTGGCCTCATCGCATATTACATTTATTTCGCCCGCACCGGTGAAACAGGCTACACGGCGGCGCTCTGGGGGTTGGGGATGCTCATTCTTGCGTTTCCGCTTTATCAGGTCTCTCGTATGGGCGGCAGACGAACTAATGCTCCAGCCGACTCGGCCCCGGCGAAGTTCGTCAGTTACCTTGCGATACCGGTAACGATACTGATCGCGCTTGTTGGCACGATGCTCTTTGTTTTCGGAACCGTCTCGATGTTCGCATTCTTCATTCCGCTCGTGCTGCTCGGCGCCGTCATAGTTATTATCGGCGCGGTCTCGGCGATCGGCAGCGGCCGGGCCGTGGAGCGTATGACCAACGAAGCCGATCAACGCGACAACGCGCGTCACGCTCATTGATCACGGATGTGCCGCGACCCATTCAGCGGCGACAGATCTCGGGGTTCGCTTATTGGCATCAACTTCCAGGTTCATCTGCCGCATGTCGTCGGTTGAAATTGCGTTCGCTAATTTGTCGAACGCTGCTTTCAACGCCTCGCCCTTTTCGCTGCGGGCGATAAAGACCGCCTGATACGGCGGAAAGAAATGACGGTCGTCGGCGAGCTGAAAAAGCTCGAGCTGTTTGATCAGCCCGTCAGTCGAATTTCCGGCGATAATGTCCAGCTCGCCAGACTGTAAGGCACGATATGTGAGCGACAGGTCCATCTCCCGCGGCTGTTTTGCAAACGCGAAACCGTACGCCCTCACAAAACCCCGATAGCCGTCCGCACGCGACATGAAATCCTGGCCAAAACCCGCTTGCCAGTTTCTCGATACAGGCACCGCGTCCGAGATCGTTTTAAGGTTGTTCTGCCTCGCGATGTCGCCTCGTACCAGGATCGCGAAATCGTTCGCGAAACCGAGCGGCGGGCTGACCGTCAATCCTAACTTCGCTGCATATTCACTCTTCGTCTTGTCGTAAACCGCTTTCGGGTCTGTCAGCGGCGCGTGTTTCAGGATCGCCGTATACGCCGTGCCGGTGTATTCCGGATAGACGTCGATCTGTTTCGACAAAAGCGAGTCGTGCGGGATGTTGCCGCCGAGTTCGAAATTGCGGTCGACCTCCACACCTTGTTTTTCGAGCATCTGCGACAAGATTTCTGCAAGGATCACCGATTCGGTAAAATCCTTCGAGCCTACGACGATCTTCTCACCCCCGGCGAGAACGTTTGCTGAATTTGCTGCCTGTTGGGCGCCGGGCAAATAGCTCAAAAGGATGATCGTCGCAAATACCGCGGCCGCGGCGCCGATAACCAATTTGCTGTTGTTGGCACGCGGTTCACCGATCTTGTACGACTTTTCGATCCGGCCGAGTGCGAAGTCGCAGAGCAGTGCGAGCAGTGCCGATGCGATCGCACCCGCGAGCAAAAGGTTATTGTCGTTTTGCCGCAAGCCGCGAAAGATGTACGTTCCAAGCCCGCCTGCACCGACGGCCGCCGCAACCGTTGCGACTCCAATACAGATAACCACCGCGACGCGAATGCCCGTTAAGATCACAGGTGCGGCCAGCGGCAGCTCAACCATTCGCAAGACCTGGCCGTCGGTCATTCCCATCGCCGTCGCTGCCTCGCGAACCTTCGGGTCGATGCCGAGAATGCCTGTGACGGTATTTCTGATGATCGGAAGAAGAGCGTAAAGCGCGAGAGCGATGATCGCTGTCTTCGCACCGATACCGCCGATGAATGGGATCGGTATCAACAAACCAAAGAGGGCAAGGCTTGGGACGGTCTGCATTATATTGGCGAATCCGAGTATCGGAGTCTGCAGGCTTTTGACGCGGGTGAGGAGGATGCCGAGTGGCAAGCCAATGAGCACCGCAAGACCGGTCGCCGCAAGCACGATCACGATGTGTTCGCGCGTTAGCACAAGTAGCTCATGCCAGTTCCCAGCCAGAAATCTAAGGAGGTCCGTCATCGCTCGCTATTGTACACCGTCCATCTCAAGCTCTCGTCCTAGGGACGAGAACCAGTAGTATAATCTCTGAAAAGCGGCGAACGTTGCATGAAAGCGGTCTATATAAAAGAATTTGGCGGGATCGAAAACCTGGAGATCCGGGAGGTTCCAGATCCACCGGCGCCTGAGGGCGACGAAGTTCTTGTTCGCGTTCGCGCAGCTGGTTTGAATCGGGCCGATCTGCTTCAAAGGCGCGGGCTTTATCCGCCGCCTGCGGGATATTCAGCCAATATTCCGGGGCTCGAATTTGCCGGCGAGATCGAGTCAGCTCGCGATTCCGTCGACGGTTGCAAAAAAGGCGACCGTGTTTTCGGCATCACTGCGGGCGAGGCGCAGGCAGAGTTTTTATTGATCGATTCGTCGCTCGTTACGCAAATTCCCGATACCCTTAATTTCGCCGAAGCCGCGGCAGTGCCTGAGGCGTTCATTACGGCTCATGACGCGGTTTTCACGCAGGCCGAACTCGAACGAGGCGATTCGCTTCTGATACATGCGGTCGGCTCAGGCGTTGGCCTTGCCGCTTTGCAGCTTGCAAAGGCTAATGGGGTCGAGACGTTCGGAACATCGCGAACAACGGAAAAGCTCAAAAGGTGTCGAGAATATGGCCTCGATCACGCGATCGCGGCGAGCGACGGGCAATTTGTAGATAAGTTATTGAAATTGACCGGCGGCACTGGCATTGACGTGATCCTCGACCTGGTCGGCGGCTCATACTTCGAGCAAAATCTTCGGTCGCTTAAAACAAAAGGGCGATTGATGCTGGTCGGCACGACCTCGGGATCAAAGGCCGAAATTGATTTGAGCATCGCAATGCGAAAACGGGCAAAGATCATCGGCACGGTCTTACGAGCGCGATCGACCAAGGAAAAAGCCGCCGCGGTAAGGATTTTTGCGAAAGACGTTGTGCCGCTGTTCACAAACGGCAAAATCCTGCCGAATGTCGATAGGGTTTTTCCCGCCAGTGAAGTGCGGACCGGACATCGTTATCTAGAATCAAACGAAAGTTTTGGAAAGGTTATCCTTGAGTTTTGATGCGTCCGGCGGCGTCGTTCGTGACTACGCATAGGCCCGGAATGCCGCTAGCTTCAAGATCGGACATGAGTTTTATTGCAGCTGCATAGTTTATACCGCTTTCCTCCACACGCTCGAAGGAAATGACCGACCATATCGGTTCGTCAAGCTCGCTCGCGGTCGGCGCATCCGTCTGGACTGTTTCTGCTGGCATTTCGTTTAGATTATCAGTTTACGGGCGAGATTAGTATAGTTTTCCACAGGTGGAAATCCGAAAGTGACAAGTGACGGGTTACAAGTGAAGGGCGAAGAAGGTGACGACGGCGAAGAAGTAAAATTTGCCCGATCGATCTTTCTTACTGGTTTTCCGGGCTTCATTGCAGGACGGCTCGTCGAGCGCCTTGCTGACAAGGACACGCAGTTTTTTCTCTTGGTTCAACAGCGCTTTATTGAAACCGCGACGGCGATGGCCGAACGGATCGCATTTGAAACCGGCGTGCCGATCGAGAATTTCGCGCTTGTTGAAGGCGATATCGTTCGTGCCGATCTTGGGATTTCATCGCAAGATCTCGAAACGATCCAGTCGGAAACGACGGACATTTTTCACCTTGCGGCCGCCTACGATCTGGCGATCGACAAAGACATCGCCATCGCCGTCAATTTTGAAGGCACGAAAAACGTAAACGAGTTCGCCCGCGGCTTAAAGGAGTTAAAGCGTTACAACTACGTTTCCACGTGTTATGTCGCGGGAAGGCGAAAGGGCGAGATCCTCGAAACCGAGCTTGAACATAAGGAAGGTTTTCGAAATTTCTACGAGGAGACCAAATATCTCGCCGAGAGCGAGGTCGAGAAACTGAAGAACGAGCTGCCGGTTACCATTTTTCGTCCGTCTGTTGTTGTCGGCGATTCGCGAACAGGCGAGACGGCGAAATACGACGGCATTTACTACCTGATCCAATATTTGCGTAAATGGCCGGCAGCATTGCGTATGATAAACGTCGGCAACAAGAGGGTGCGGCTCAATCTGGTGCCGGTCGATTTCGTGACGGAAGCGATCGCGGCACTTTCGGCGGATGAAAGGGCAGTCGGCAAAACGATCGCATTGGCAGACCCAGCTCCGCTTTCGACGGCCGAATTATTCGACGCCATCGCAAAAGAGCTAACAGGCAAGGGTTCATTGATCCATCCGCCCGAAAAGCTTGTCGAATGGTCGCTTTTGACGCCGATGTCTCCGCCGCTGACAGGTCTGCCGCATCACGGCGTGCCATATTTTTTCTTGTCTCAGACGTACGACACCCGCATCGCCGATGAACTTCTGGCTCCGCACGGGATAAAATGCCCGAATTTTCGCGATTATGTGGGGACCCTGATCAGTTTCGTCAAAAAGCAGCAAAACCTTTAATTGCGGACAGACAGCATGATTTGCCTTGACGGCATCGTAATAAGACGTGACCAAATGATATCTGCTGCGTCAAAGATCGTTTTCCTACTGTTTTCATTCCTGCTTTTGGCAGCGCTCGCATCGGCGCAAAGCGGCCGGGTACAGCCGAAAGCGACTCCTACGCCGCCCGAAGATGATCCAGTAAAGGTTGACACCGAAGAAGTTAAATTGAACCTTCTCGCATTCGACGAGAGAGGGCAATTTTTTCAGGGCGTTACTAAGGACGACGTCGTTATCACGGACAACAACATTCTGCACGCGCCTGAATCCTTAAAACGCATTCCGGCGAACGTCCTGATCGTTATGGACACCGGCGGCGAGGACCGGTCGATGAAGTCCCTCGACGGGACGCGAAGGGTCGCACGCGCTTTGGTGGCAAATCTGCGGCCCGAAGATTCGGTCGCAATTCTGCAGTACGCCGACAAGGCCGTGATGACCTCCGAATGGTCGACCGACAAAGAGCAGATATCCAAGTCCATAGGCCGCACTAAATTCGGCATTCATTCAGCCTTTGTCGACGCATTGAACCTGGCGCGCTCGTTTTTGATGAGCGGCGAACTTGAAAATAAACACCTTGTATTGATCACGGACGGAACAGACAGTTCAGTGGACCTTTCGAGGAAGAACGCCGCAATGAAGTCGTTCCTTACCACGGATATTGCGGTTCACGTCTTGAGCTACGCAAAGATGGAGGCGGTCGCTATCGAGCCCCGAACGAAGGCGATCTCAAACGCGCCTGCGCCGGTGGTGATGCCCGACGAGGTGAAAGCAACGCTGCCAAATGGTTCGCGCGATATTATGCAGGCCCCAAAGATCGGGCCGACGATCAATGTAGACCGGACGTTCCTAAGAAAAATGAGGGCCCGAAAGGCCGACCTTGAATTAGCCGAAGAAATGCTGCAGACGCTTGCGGAAAACACAAACGGGACCGACATTACACCGGGAAGTGTCGATGAAATGGAAGCGAAGACCGCTACGGTCGCAAAAAACATCGACGCGAGCTATGTCCTTACCTACATCCCGAAAGTGCCGTTTGCGGAAAAGGGCGGCGAGCGGAATATCGAGGTCACATCGAAACGAGCCGGCCTGGTCGTGCAGGCAAAACGTAAATTTGTGGTTCCCGCACCGAAACGATAGTTTTTGAACTAACAACATAATTTATTAGCCGACGGTGTTTATTCTATGTAACCGACATAGCCGCGAGTCCGTCTACCTACCCGACGGACGTTAAACAATCAGACCGAATGAGCACTACGGCCTTGCAGGACGAAACACTGATAGCCCGCGTTGACGATGAATCTGCGGGCCCGCACGTGCGCGCCGAATTGACCGACAGGCAGCTTGTCGATTGGTCGATAGACGGCAGCGATGAAGCGTTCGAGCAGATATTCGACCGTTACAAGCGGCCTGTCGCGATAATCGCAGCGAAGTATTTTCGGCGGCCCGAACAGATCGAAGAGATCATCCAGATAAGTTTTGCAAAGGCCTTTACAGAGCTCGCACGCTTTCGCGGACAACATGACGCAAGCCTCGGAAGCTGGCTGATGCGTATAGCGGCCAACGCCTGCCTAGACCAGATCAGAAGTAAAAAAAGAAAACCCGAAGACCTGAATTGCGAGCTTTCGGCAAACGACGCCGGAACTCTTTTGGATATCGCTGTGAGCCGTGAGCAAAATGCCGAGGACGAACTTTCGATCCGCGACCTTTCATCGAAATTACTATCGCGTCTCCCTGAAGACGACCGCGCGATATTGCAAATGCTTTACGTGGATGAAATGAGTATTGCCGAGATCGCCGCCCTGCTCGGCTGGTCGCGTTCGAAAGTAAAGATACGCGCATGGCGTTCGCGAAACGCATTGAGACGCGTATTAAACCAATATTTGTAACCGCCGTACGACGGCAGGCGTCTATTAAGGTGGAAGAAATGAGTAAGCGGAATTTACAACCAGGCGAGCTCGAGCGGATCGGCAAGGCGCTTTTATCGCAAGACGCGATGAGCGAGGCCGAGATCGAGAATATCGTCAACTCGCCATATCTCTATTCAAAGGTACGAAATCAAGTACTGTCGAGCGCGTCCGCGCCGAAGCGCGGGATTGGTTTAAGTCGGTACTTGGTATTTGGCGGCAGCTCGGTCGCAGTGGTTTTCAGTTTGTTTGCGACCGTAGCTTTTCTGAAATCAGACCGTGAGCAGGTGGCCAGCGTCGAGGCGCCGAGAGTTGTCGTGATCAACAGTTCGCCTAGGCCCGATAGTTTGTCTCAAGCCAACGATAAGCCGCTCCCGCCGATAGATCCGCTTATCCAACGGGTGAATGGAAAGCGTCGAATTTCGCAGCAGGCCCAAAACATTTCGTACAACAAGCCGAGCGTTCGAACCGATCGGCCGATGCAAACGCCACAGCCCGAGCTCGAGTTTTACCCGATCACGTACACGGGCGACCTGAACGAAACGGTTCGCGGCGGACGTGTCGTCCGTGTCGAGATGTCGCGGGCGTCGTTGTTCGCAATGGGGATCAATATTCCGCTCGAAAACGGCGCCGAAGTATTAAAAGCCGATCTTCTCATCGGGCCAGATGGCGTAACGCGTGCCGTCCGCTTAGCAAAAGATTATTAGTCAACAGGAGATAGAAATGAAAGTACTAGCAGCCATTTTAATGTTTGTTACCCTTGGCGTTGTCGCGAGGGCTCAGACGCCGGTCGTCGCTCCGGTACCGGAAGCAAAGGTCATCGCCGAGGTCGCAGCAAGGGGCAATAAAGGCGTCAAGAATTCGCCGTTCTCAGCCGATGCGATCAGCGAAAGCGTACAGACGCTTGCAGACGGAAACCGCATTACCCGAAGCTCCACGAGCAAGCTTTACCGCAATAGCGAAGGCCGGTTTCGCCAGGAATTCGTAAGCGGCACCGGCGGCTTTTTCGGAAGCGCTTTTGCTATGGGCGACGCGGTCACGGTTATCAATCCGGGCCAGAGCCGGTTTTACCTCGATTCGTCAGCAAGGATCGCTCACGTTTACGACGAGTTGAACAGCCAGGGATTTGCAGTTGCCGCGCCAATGGCAGTGAGGACGCTCGAACCGTTAAAGACGATCGAAATGTCCCAGCTTGCGCCAGAGGCGCGAGTCGAACTTGAAAGGGCCAAAGCGGAGCTCGATAAGTTCAAGGCAAATAAGGATGAGTTCAAAGCTGCTGCTGACGAAATGAAGGTGGCGGCCGAGAAATATGCGACAACAGTTGTTGGTGTCGGTCAGGGGTTCGGTGCTTCATTCGCCGGAACACGGACGCCGATGCCGAAATGGGATTCGCGATCCGAGGACCTTGGTGAACAAAACATCGAAGGTGTTTCGGCACATGGCACGCGCACGATAACGACGATTCCGGCCGGAGCTATCGGTAACGAACGTCCGATCGAGATCACGTATGAGAAATGGTTCTCGAATGAGCTCCAGATGGTCGTCTATTCAAAACAGAGCGATCCGCGGACAGGCGAACAGACATACCGCCTGACGAACATCAATCGCAGCGAGCCTGATCCGTCGCTCTTCCAGCTTCCTTCGGGCTACAAGGTCGTCTCCGGCGGAACGGGTGCTACCTACACGTATAGCACCTCTAAAGCTCAGACGGTCGAACGTGCGTCGACAACCAAGCCGGCTACGGCTCAGGGCGGCACACGTGTTAAGAACCAAAATTGAGGCTGCATTAATTCCTCCTCTCGACGCGATGCAGGCGGACCTTCGGGTCCGCTTTTTTTGCGCCCTTTTTTGATGTCGGACCCTAAATGTTTCAATATTTGAACTAAATCCAAGAATTTGCCTAAGTTATTGAATTTATTAGGGTTGCGAGTAATTTTCTTGAAACAAATTCCGCCCGGGAGGTGTTAAAGCTATAGTCACCTCGCATTTTTGAAAACTTAGATCATACGCGGACGCTAACGCCCGACGACGATCCTCGACGACGGGGATCGAAGGAGTATTTATGTCGAGAATTTTTATTTTGTTGGCAATTCTTAGCTTCTCGTTGTTTGTTTGCGGCCAGAGTTCGGAAAAGGCTGACGACCTTCTAAGACGCGGGCTTCGGTCGCACGCAAGCGGAAACTATGCCGCTGCGATCGACGATTTTTCACGCGTCATCGAGTTAACATCCACTTTAAGATCTACCGGCACCGCAAAGGGCCAGGGCTTCGCGGGTCCGGCCGACGAGGCAGCACAACGAGACAACATTCGCGTCGTCGACCGACGAACTGCGGCCGCCTACATCAACCGGGGCAATACATATTTTTTCATGGGAAATATCGATGAGTCGCTTGAGGACTATGAACGCGCGATCCGCCTAACGCCCGGCCTCGCGGAAGGTTATATGTGCCGCGGGAGCGTGTGGTTGTTGAGAAAAGATTACGACCGCGCGATCGCCGATTATCGCCAGGCGATAAAGGTGGAACCAAAGTTGGTCAAAGCATATCTGGGCCTGGCGATGACCTTGATGGAAACTGGTGACCGGACGAATGCGTTGGCCCAATTCGACCTGGCCGCCGGCATCGCACCCACAAGCGCAGAGGTCTTTTACCGAAGGGGCGATGCGAAATGCACTGCCGGTGATCCGGCCGGTGCGCTTGTCGATTTTGAACGCGCGCTAAAATTAGATCCGAATTACGTGGGTGCATACATGGGGCGCGGCAGGCTTCGGTATACACAATTCGATTTCGACGGCGCCGTTAAAGACCTTACTCGCGCCATCCAGATCGACGGCCGTTTTCCCGAGTGCTATATGATCCGCGGATTCGCCCTTTTGATGCAGCGGAAAGACGCGGAGGCCGAAGCTGACTTCAAGCGGGCCATCGCGATGATGCCGAGCCTTGAAGTAGAGATCGATGCCGGCAGTAAAAAGATCAAGACGATCCGGAATTAACACGGATTACATTTCAAGTCGAGGGGCCTTCCGGCCCTTTTTTTGCGCAAAAATCACCGTTTTGTTCAGTCGCTTAGATTAAATTCAAAATGTTGCTAACTGATTGCAGATATTAGAGATATCGCATTTTTCTGACACAATTTGATCTTCCGGGGTGTTTCTTCGGTGGCGATCATCTTTCGAATCAATAACCGGTCCCCGCATATCGTAAAAACCGATATTGAGCTGCAATGCACCAGATTTGCAGGGAGAAATATATGTCGCGAATCATCATCATCACGGTTGCCATCTTTTCACTTGTTTTCACAATTAACGCACAGAATTCGAGGAAGGCCGATAACCTGAACGAGGAGGGATTGAGACTTTACAAAGCGGGCAGTTTTGAAGCTGCAATAGATGCATTTTCGGAAGCGATCGAGATCTCGTCGTCGCTCACGAGCACGCAAAAATATCTGCGCGGCAATGACCTTGCAGATCGCGCACCAGGCGCAAGTTTTGGCGAGCAGATCTTCGCGGTCGACCCTAGGACGGCGGTCGCGCTTGTGAATCGCGGCAATGTTTATTTCGTACTAGGTCAAATGGCAAAAGCTTTGGACGACTACGACCGCGCGATCCGCATCTCGCCGGGTTTGGCAGAAGCGTGGGTCTGTCGCGGGTCGGTTTGGCTGTTTCGACGCGAACATGACCGGGCCATCGAAGATTACAGCCGCGCGATCAAGATCGATCCCAGATCCGTAAAAGGTTACATTGGCCGCTCGATGGTATTTAGTGATAAGGGGAACATTAAATCTGCTTTTGAAGATCTCGACGCGGCGTTGAAGTTAGAGCCGAAAAACGCCGAGGTATATTATCGGCGCGGAAATGCCCGCCGGTTGAGCGGCGATACGACCGGAGCACTAGAGGAATACAAACATGCGCAGGATCTCGATCCGACCCTTTCGGGGCCGTACTTCGGACGCGGCTGCATTTATTACGCCCAACGCGAACTCAAGGCCGCGGTCGCCGAACTCACCAAAGCGATCGAGCTCGATGTGCGTTATCCGCCTGCATTGATGCTTCGCGGATATGCACTTCTTGCTATGGGCAAAGACGCCGACGCCGACAAGGATTTCAAACGTGCGGTCGCGATCTTGCCGCAACTTAAGGACGAGATCGACGCCGGTATCAAACAGATAATGACGCCGAAATAAATTCCGCATCCTTTTCATTCGATCCTCACAACCAGCGGCTACGGGTCCGCTTTTAGCTCGCGTTTTGTGTTCGGTGTATATTGTTGGAAATGTCTCGTTTGTCGTTTCCGATAATACTATTCGTCCTGTTGCTGTCCGTTAACGCCAGGGCGCAAAAGAAGGTAGAAACTGTCACATGTCCCAACATTTTTTTAAGCGGGCCGGCGGGGATAGTTAATCAGGGTGAAATTGGGAATTACACGTTAACGTTCAAGCGGCTCAACCTATGGGCGAGATATACGTTTAATTGGAGCGTCAAGGGCGGCGAGGTTGCACGGGTAAAATTTGGTGCTTCAACGGTAACGGTTTCAGTTTCCGTATCGGGGCAGCCAAAAGGATGTCCTTCGACATTCACAGACACCACCTTCACTGAATGGGCTCCTGAACCCATAAAGCTCTTCGAGCTGCAGCCGGATGTTGAACTAGCAGAAAGTGAGATCGCACTCCTGGTTTCCGAGCACAAAAAGAATCCAAACAACCAGATATACATATTAGTTGGACATTTGTATGGCAAGGCTTCGCCCGAAATTCTCAGGAAAGAAGCGGCCGTTCGCGCGTCGCTTGTTAAAGCAGGAATTCCATACGCCTTTATTACTTTCAAAGGCGTTTATGC
>QHXS01000015.1 GCA_003223975.1 Acidobacteriota bacterium | reverse complement strand
TATGCAATTTATAGTGGCGACGGCTCCCAACACAATGGCAACGATTACCGAATTAGTTTCGTCGTTCCGTGAAAAACCTGCGTCCAGGAACCTCGCTGTCCGAATCGTCGATGGGGAAACGATCAACGCTCTTGCCGCGGCCGACGCTGCAGCAATTTCAAGCGGCACCGCAACGCTCGAAGCCGGCGTAATTGGAACGCCGATGGCCGTGGTCTATAAAATACCGAAGCTCGATTATGCGATTTTCAAATACATGGTGAAGGCGCCGTACATTGCCTTGATAAACCTGGTCGCGGGCCGAGGCGTGGTTAAAGAGTTAATTCAAGCGGATTTCAATGCCATCGATCTTGCGAAGGAACTCCTTCATTTGATCGAGCCTGTAACTAACACGAAAATGCGGGAGCAACTCCGGGCTGTGACCGAACAACTGAGCGCCGGCGAGCCTTCACGAACCGCCGCGGAGGCAATTTTGCAGTTTATTCAGAGCGGTACTGAAGGAAGTTAAGTTCACCTTCGGCGGCCACCGATCACTCGTTCGTCTCGATGGACTTCATTGTTCGTTTTAGGGCAATGATCTCTTCGCGCATCCGGCCAAGGCTACGGAGCGAAACGATGCTTTCCTTATACTTGTCCAAAGGTTGAGCCGGAATTCCTCCCCAGATTCCTTCGGAAATAATCTTATTCGGAAAAATGGCCGATTTCGCCGCAATTACAACACCGCTTTTCAGCACCACATGATCCGCAATACCGACCTGCCCCGCAAGAACGACATTATCTTCGAGAACAGAGCTGCCCGAGATCCCCGAGAGAGCGACGATGATGCAGTTCTTGCCGATCTGCACGTTATGGGCGATCTGAACGAGATTATCGATCTTGGTGCCAGCTCCGATTCGGGTTTCGCCCAACGCCCCACGATCTACACAACTATTGGCGCCGATCTCGACATTGTCTTCAATAACTACAGTACCGATCTGCGGGAATTTCACGTGTTCACCGTTTTCGTCCGCAATATAACCGAAGCCTTCGGCGCCTATAACAACTCCCGAATGTAAAATGACATCGTTTCCAATGGTGCACCCGTCTTCGACGAAGACGTTTGGATGGATGATGCATCGTTCGCCGACGGAAACATTGTCGCCGACCTTCGCTCCCGCTCGAAGCTGAGTTCCGTCGCCGATCGACGAATTCTCTCCAACGCATACGAACGCGCCTATAAAAACGTTCTCCGCTACTTTGGCGCTGTCTGCGATGACAGCGGAAGAATGACGCGCTTTGGGCCGGATCTTCGGTGGATGCAGAATCGAAGCTATCCGGGCGAATGCAAGCTTTGGATCATCAACGATGACTTCACACGCGTGATGTGCGTGACCGGTACCACGGGGAACGATGACGCAAGACGCTTCGCTGAGAGTTGCTTGATCCCGATTACCTAGAAAGGCGATATCGCCCAGACCCGCTTTCTTGATATCCGAAATGGAAACTACCTCGATATCGCCGTCGCCGTGCAGTTCGCCGTTAAGAAACGCAGCAATGTCTCGAGTTTTCATTACTCGAAATTATAGTTGGTTTTTAGGAAAAGTCAGGTTGAGTTAGCCTGCCATCCGTTCCGCGAGGTCGATAGAAGACTGGAGAAAGGTCTCAGTGCCCTCGAATTTTATGCCCCGGTCAGTTTCGAGTCGGCGAAGTACCTGGGCCGCTTCGCTGTCCAGGAAATCAAGGTCGGCCAGATCGACGACTATCGATCGGTCGGATTCGTCCGACGATACAATTCGCTCAAGCAACAGAGCATCGTCAAGCAGCATTTCGCCCTCGATCCTGAAAGAAATGAGCGCGTCCGATTCGTTTTGCGTGATCTGCGTCGGCATATTTTGGTGGGATTATATTGCTATTACGCAAACTGTCAACACTTGTTTCACAGAATCTTCCGAAAATGGTTGCAATTGATTTACGCCGGTGCTGGCAAGTTGGACGGTGATCGGCGGCGAGTTACGAGAAAAACGCCGATAAAGACCAATACGGTTGCGATCACGAATCGGACGTCAAGCATCTCATCCAGAAACACGGCCGCGAGAAAAAAGCCTATCAGCGGCTGCAGGTAAATAAAGATCGCGACCGCGGCCGGACTGACATGAGAAATCGCATATGCGTTCAAAAGATAGGGAACTGCCGTCGCGAAGATCGATATATACAGGATCAACGCCCATGAGTTCCATGAAATGCCCGTGATTCCCGTTCTCGACAGCGAGTAGATTGCAAGCGGCACGCATATCACGGAAGAGAAAATAAATACCCACATCATCGAGCGAAAAGCACCGTTTCTTGTCACGACTTCTTTCGACGTCGCGACGTAAATGCTAAATGCCAGTGAATTTAAGATGATCATCAGATCGCCTAGAGTGGTCGCCGAAGAAAATGATGCATTAGCCGGGTCGATAAGGATGATCGCACCGGCAGCGGCCAGGCCAACCGCCGCGATCTTGAACGCGGTCAATCTTTCTATACCGACGAGCGCGCTTACAAGCAAAGTGAATATCGGGATCGTAATGACCAGCAGCGAAACATTTGAGGCTTTCGTTAGCGACAGGCCGCCGATGAACAAAAGCTGGTTAAGAACCACACCGAAGAACCCGAGGATCGCAAGGCGCAAGTAGTCAGCACGTGTTTGAAGCCATACGCGTTTGCGATAGATTTGAAACGCCAGGAGAACGAAAGCGACTATGAGGACGCGGATGCCGACGAGCGCGATCGCGGGGACTTCAACAAGAACAACTTTGGCAATGACCGGCAGCGATCCGAATAGAAGCTGCACGACGAGCAACGCGGCAACGGAAGAAAGATCGGAGTTTGGAATTTTGGCACTCAAGCGATCAGAGCAACATCATTGCAGGCTGCTCGAGCATTTGTTTGAACGATTGAAGGAATTTTGCACCGGTCGCACCATCGACCACGCGATGGTCGCACGACATCGTGACGTGCATAAGATTTCGTATCACGATCTGGCCTTCACGAACAACAGGCGTTTGGATCGCTCCACCAACGGCAATGATCGCGGCTTCGGGCGGATTGATTATCGCCGTAAACTCTTTTATTCCCATCATTCCAAGATTACTGATGGAAAAGGTAGCACCGGTATATTCGTCAGGCTGCAACTTCTTCGCTTTCGCCTTTGTCGCCAGGTCTTTGATCTCTGCAGAGATCTCGGCAAGGCCTTTCAGGTTTGCGCCGCGAACCACGGGAGTGATCAGGCCTTCATCGATCGCCACCGCCACGCCGATGTCCGCCTGCTCGTAAAACCGCACCGTCTTGTCCTGATATGACGCATTGACCCAAGGATGTTTTAACAGAGACATCGCTGCAGCTTTAACAATGATGTCGTTAACGCTGATCTTCGATTCGTCGTCGAGGTTCGCATTGATCTGCTTGCGGACAGCCAGCACGTTGTCCATCTCGATCTCGACGGTGAGATAGAAGGTCGGTATCGGACCTATCGATTCAGCAAGACGGCCGGCTATTACCTGACGCATTTTTGACGTCGGCTCGTCGCTGAACGCCGACGCTCCCACGATCGTGGACGGTGTGAATTGGTTGGCTGTTGCGGACGAGGGCGTCCGCGTTCCACCGCTGAGTGCTTCTTCAATATCCCGTTTAATAATTCGGCCATTTGGTCCTGAACCCGAAACGTTTCGCAGATCGATCCCGTTGTCTGCTGCCATTCGAGCAGCGATCGGTGAGACGATCATCCGACCGTTCGTTGGTGTTACTGATATTCCTGAAGGCACACTCGCTGTAGTTCGAGTTTCTGCCTGTGTTGGTGAGCCTCCGACGTTTGACTGAGATGTCGCGGTTGTTGCGATCTGGCCGCCCGCTGACACAGGCGGTTCTGACTGGAGCGCAGGCGTCCCGCCTGCATCGGACGCTTTGCGTCCGCCATTCGAAGCTACTTCCGTCAACAATGCCGAAATATCCTCGCCCTTTTTGCCGGTGATCGCGATCGCTTCGCCGAGCAATGCCGTCTCACCCTCGCCCTTCAGGATCTTCAAGAGCGTTCCGCCCGTCAGCGCGGTCATTTCCATCGTAGCCTTGTCGGTATCGACTTCGGCGAGCGTTTCGTTCGCTTCAAACGCATCGCCTTCGCTTTTAACCCAACGCGAGATCTGCCCCTCTTCCATTGTGGGCGATAGCTTCGGCATTAAGAATTTTTCAGCCATAAATTACAGTTTCCGATTCGCGGCGATCATTCTCAGTCGTTCTTCGCGCGTTTTCTTCCGCTCGTTGTAGCCTTTTTCGCCGTACGGCTCAAGCTTTTCGAGCCAAAGGTCTTCCAAGGTATCGAGGTCCGCTTTGTAATCATAGTTAAGATCTTCACGGGGAACGATCTCTTCTAAAACCTCGAATGCGAACTTGTTAGATCCGAGCTGTCTCCAGTCTGCTTCAAGTTCTTTATTTGGATGGGAGCCTCCGAAAAGCTGAAAACGTGTCCGGTTGAATATCGCGGGAAGGTCCATCGACGAGCCGACAAATATTTTACCGTTCACCTCGTTTCGCAATTGAAAGATCCCCATCGGCCGATGGTTCAATTTGTATTCCAATTTCGAAGCTCGCTTGTCCACCTTCAATTCTCCGATGATTCGACCGCTTGTTTCAACGCCTCAAAATTCTTTGCCGAAATGTCCGTGATGCGACTCTTGAACAACGCAAACAAGCTGCGGTAAATAGGGTTTGTACCGGTTATCTTTTCGTTTGAAACCAACGTCGTTTTCCCACTATTCTCGGTCAGGTTGACGACAGCATCGTGCACCAACATGCTGTTCGTCAGTTCGGTTTCCGCCAATTCAGGCGGACGTATTTGCTTCAATTCAGAATCGAACGTGGATTCGACACCGTCGCGTACGACCACGATCCGAGATCGGCTTCCCACCTCGTTAGGAACTCCGCTTATCTGTTCGAAGTTCTTGAATCCGTACACCCAATCCTTTCGTTCGCGGAGGACTTTCCAGGTTAGGTCTCGCGGCTTATTGATCTCAACCGTGGTCGTATACTCCACTGCCGGAACGAAAATACCGATACAAAGAAATCCGATGACGAGCAACGCGATAATGCCGATCAGATATAAGATGACCTTTTTCATCATTCTTAAAGCCGGCAACTAAAGGTAACAAACTTCTTTCACCGCGGCGACGATTTTGTCCACGTCCGGCAACGCCAACGTTTCAAGGTTCTTCGCGTACGGCATCGGAGCTTCGACGGTCGAGATCCGTTTGATCGGAGCGTCTAAATGGTCAAAGGCGCCGTCCATTATCTGATATGCGATCTCAGCACCGACGCTTGCGAAAGAGTGCGATTCTTCCGCAATCACTAATCGATTTGTTTTCTTTACCGAATTCACGATGGTCTCAATATCAAGCGGCTTGATCGTCCGCGGATCAACGACTTCGACCGAAACATCGAATTCGGCCTGCATCTTTTCTGCGGCCTGCAGCGCGATCGGAACAGTCATTGAGCGGGCAACGATAGTGCAATCAGTTCCTTCACGTTTTATATCGGCCACACCGAGCGGGATCGTAAAATCGTCGCCGTCCGGAACTTCGCCTTTTAAGCCGTACATCCGTTCCTGTTCCATAAAGATAACAGGATTGTCATCTCGAATTGACGACTTTAACAGTCCTTTCGCATCTGCGGCGGTCGAGGGCTGCACCACCTTCAATCCGGGGAAATTTGCATACATTGCTTCAAGCGAATGCGAATGCTGCGACGAAACCTGGAATGCCGATCCGTTTGGCCCGCGGAAAACGACCGGCACCTTAAATTGGCCGCCGGACATATAAAACATTTTTGCCGCATGATTGATGATCTGATCGGACGCAAGGACGGAGAAGTTCCATGTCATGAACTCGATCACTGGCCGCAGTCCCGCCATCGCCGCACCGACTCCGACCGCAGCAAATCCGAGCTCGGTGATCGGTGTGTCGATAATTCTCTTGTCGCCGAATTCCTTCCAAAGGCCGCGCGTTACTTTATAGGCGCCATCGTACTCCGCGACTTCCTCACCCATTACGAAAACGTTGTCGTCCCGGATTATTTCTTCGCGAAGAGCCTGATTCAGTGCGTCGCGGATCGTCAATGTTGCCATAAATTATTTGCTTCGATCTGACCCCAAGCTTAAGACCAAGCCAGTCAGCACGATCAAAAGGCCAATGCCAGTCATGGCCGCTAACAATTCCGGGGACATCGGCGGCTCGACCATTTCAGAGCTACCCACCGACATGATCGCCGTGATTTGGTTGGCTAAGCTCGAATAAAATAAACCGCAAACCAAGCCCCATGCTGCAGCCAAATAGCGCTTGCCAACTCTTTCGTTTTCGCCGACTTTCCGGGCTGCAAAAAGCAAAAAGGCTCCGGAAGCAACGTCAGCGAAAAACGCCCAAAGATCCTGTTTATCAAGCGACCAATTACGTACGATCGCGAGCAGCGGTAACAGGGCCCCAAAAACCAGCGCAAGCCATCGGCTAAATTTGACGTTCATTTGCAGTTCATGCGTAAACGTCAGTCATTAATTCACTTTCCAGCGGCAGCGGACTTTCCTCCGCAAATTTGACCGCACTTTCGACCGCGTCCATAGCATCCTTCTCGAGTTTGGTGAAGTCCTTTTCGCTCAATACCTTAGCATCGTTCAAACTTTGCTTGAATAATGCTATCGGATCGCGCTCCTGGTATTTTGCGATCTCTTCCCGTGTTCGATAGTTGCCCGGATCGGACATTGAATGTCCCATGTACCGATAGGCGCGGACTTCCAATAAAGTCGGCATGTTCTTTTTACGAGCGCGTTCGATCGCTCTGATCGAAGCGTCGCGAACCGCCATCACATCCATTCCGTCGACAAATTCGTTCGCCATTTCGAATGCATCGGCCTTTCTGGCGATGTTTCGCGTGCTCATTGCTCGGTCCTGCGAAGTGCCCATACCGTATTGATTGTTTTCGCAGATGAAGACGATCGGTAGCTTCCATAGCTGAGCCATGTTCAGCGATTCATGAAAGATACCTTGGTTAACCGCCGCTTCGCCAAAAAAACAGAGTGTGACCTGGCCGGTGCCTTTGTACTTGGCGGCATAGGCCATGCCGGTACCAACTCCGATCTGGCCGCCAACGATGCCATGGCCGCCATAAAACCCGAGATCTTTAGAGAACATGTGCATCGAACCGCCTTTACCCTTCACGCATCCGGTTGCCTTGCCATACAGTTCTGCCAAAACAGATTCGGGAGACATGCCCTTAACCATCGCCTGAACGTGATCGCGATAAGACGTGATCACCATATCGGTTGGTTCGAGTGCCATCATTGATCCGACAGCAATGGCCTCCTGGCCGATGTAGAGGTGGCAAAATCCGCCGATCTTACCCATTCGGTAAACCTCAGCGCATTTCTCCTCAAAACGTCGCCCGAGAACCATCTGATAGAGCATTTCGCGGAGAAGCCTTTTATCGGTTTTCTTGATCGATTCAAGCTGGGACTTCAAGCGCTGTTTGTATTCGGCTTTCGCAAGTTCGACGACAGCAAATTCCTCATTGCCGTTTTTTTCCGACGGTTTTGCAGTCTTCGAGCCGTTCTTTGCTGCAGTCACGGGTTTTCTGTTTATGGCGGTCTTTGCCACTATTGAATTCCTCCGAAACGCCGGCCAGACGCCGCGTTCAAATGCATAAAGTAATCAATTAGTATAATCGAGTAAATCCTCATATGGCAAAATACTGCGTCCGGCTCACTAACACCGCTTGATTGACTTTGACCCAAATTCGCAGGAAAATTAGCGGCTGAAACGTCATGCAAAAGATCTCTATTAATCAACTGGTGGACGGACTGATGAGAATTCCTGACGCAGATTTCGTCTGCGACACGGTTCATTCATTTCTAATAGCAAATCCTGTTGAGTTTGGTTCGATTCAAAAATACCTCCATTGGAGCACGGAATATTACACCCGAAATCTTATATACAAGGATGATCGCTTTGAAATGATGGCGGTATGCTGGGAAAAAGGCCAGGCATCGCGAATTCATAACCACTCGGAGCAGCGATGTTGGATGACTGTCCCATTGGGGCGATTGAAGGGCCAAAATTTCGCCATCGATGAGATCAACCCGTCTCAAGGCTTTTGCAAACTTCGAGAGACCGATTCCTTCGTATTGAGCGAATCGCTTGCGGCAAAGGTCGAATTGGAAGAACCTGTCCATCAGATCATGAATCCCGAAGAGTTTGACGGCCGAGCCGTCAGTATTCACATCTATTCAAAACCATTCGACCGCTGCATATCGTATTGCCGTGACACCAACACTTTCAAAGAAGTAAATCTTTATTACACAAGCATCGATGGCAAACTTTGCGATGGAGTAGCGCTGTCCGAATCAAATTAGCAAAATAACCCCTTTCTAATTAATAATTATCGCCGATGCTCGAAGACCGCCGTTTCCAGCGATTTACCTTAATTGCGCTCTGCGTTCTTTACGTCGCCGTGCGATTGTGGCGGATGAGCGATTCGTGCCTCTGGTTCGACGAGATATTCAGCGTCCACGCGGCCGAGCATGATTGGGGCACGCTTTATTGGTTCGTGGCTCAAGACCTCATTCATCCTCCGCTCTTTTATGCATTGCTAAAGGTCTGGATCGGGATAGGCGGCGAGAGCATTTTTTGGCTCCGTCTGCTTCCATTGATCTTCGCAACGCTTTCTTTGTTGCCGTTCATTCTTCTATGTCGCGAACTCAAACAAACGCGTTCGACGATCGTGTTAGCGATTTTCCTTCTTGCGGTCAACGGTTCGTTGATCAACTACACGCAGCGCGTGCGAATGTATACGCTGCTAGTGTGCTTATCGCTGTTTTCGATTTGGCTGTTCGCGCGTTACTTCAATCGCGGGAAAAGCCTTGTCGCACTCCTAATAATCAATCTGTTCCTGGTCTACACACATTACTTCGGCCTCGTGATCGTGGGCTGTGAAGTTACGGTCGTGCTGCTTCTGCAGCGAATCAAATGGCGCGGCGCGGCAGCGATATCGGGAAGCGCGGCGCTCGCATTGCTCCCGTGGGGATACGCGGTACTAATAGCGTCGCGAAGCGGCTCAGAGCTCAGCCAGAACATCGCATGGATATCAAGGCCCGGTCTTCAGGAGATCTGGACCTTTATCTTCGACCTCATTGAACCGTTCTATTTTCAATTCAGCACCACAGAACCCGCGTCGATCTATGTAGTTACCGTTCCGCTCCTGATCATTTTCCTAGCAGCGATAATCTTGTTTCTTATTGGTTTAAGGAAGGTCTCCACCGATGAAAGGCGCACCCATGTGTTTCTTGCGATCTTCGCAATCTTGCCGATCCTTGTCGCACTGGTTGCGAGTTGGTTACTCCCGTATTCGATCTGGGGTTCGCGGCATCTGATCATCTGCGCAGGCCCGCTGGCATTGTTGATGGCGAATATCGTTTTGCGAGTCGGATCTGAAGCATTGCGGATTTCTGCCGTATCGATGATCGTCATTCTTTCAATTTGGGCGTTCGCCCTGCAAGCGACGCGTCCACAGACGTTGTATCTCTGGTGCGAATGGGACGTGATCGGAAACGACTTTGCATCGAATGCGCGTGACGACCAGGTGTCAAGGGTTTATACGTTTGAAAGCCTGGTCGCGTATCACATTTGGTTTGCCACCCGGAACGCTTCAAATATCGAGGTCAATGACGTTTCCGGCTTCGGTGAATCTCCAGACAAGGAGGTCTATTTTCTGCCGCGCGGATTCGACCGTATTCAGCGAAAAACGATTCAAGAAATTGCGGGCGACAAGATATGGCTGGTCTTTCGGACGCAGGCGGTCGGCGAAGAAAACGTTTTGCTCGAAGCGCTGAAACAGCGAGGATATTCGCAATGCCCTTCGATACCGATGCGATTCGCGATGACGGACGTCTTTAAGATCGAAATGGTGAAACCGCCAGTCGAATGCGACCCTTAAGCTCGTTTCCAGCGAACCCCGTCCTTCGTGTCCTTGAGAATAATTCCTTTCGCCGCAAGCTCGTCGCGGATCTCGTCGGATCGCGCAAAATTGCGGCTGCGACGGGCTTCATTGCGTTCCTCGATCAGAGTCTCGATGTCGTTGTCGAGAAATTCGGAATCTTCTTTGCCAAAGATCCCGAATACCGAATCGAACCGTGAAATTGCGTCGAGTACTAGTTCGCGGTCGCGTTCCAAAAGCATTTCGTCTGCCATGTGCGTATTGATCTCACGCACTAAATTATGGATCGCGGCAAGCGCGGCGGCGGTGTTGAAATCGTCGTCCATCGCCGCTTCAAATTCTACGAGAGCCTTGTTTGCTGACGAATCGATAAATGGATTCGCACCGGCATCACATTTCGCTTCGGAAACCAGCTGGCGGAAATTCCGCAGCCGCTCTACCGTTGATTCGGCCGCCTGCAGGCCTTCGAACGTGAAATTCAACTGCTTTCGTGTGGGCACGCTCAATAACAAATATCTGATCGCCAGCGGCGAATATCCCTGTTCGCGAAGATCGCGAAACGTGAAGAAGTTGCCCTTCGATTTCGACATCGTTACGTCGTCGATCTTCAGGAATTCGCTGTGGATCCAGTATTTTGCAAATAGCTTGCCCGTCGCACCTTCGCTCTGGGCGATCTCGTTCTCGTGATGCGGAAACTGCAAGTCCTGGCCGCCCGCGTGCAGATCGAAAGTCTCGCCGAGATATTTCATCGACATCGCAGAGCACTCGATGTGCCAGCCCGGCCGTCCGCGTCCAAATTCCGCGTCCCAGCCAGGTTCTTCCGTTTCACCGACGAGCTTCCATAGAGCGAAATCGCGGGCATCTTCCTTGTCGTATTTGTCGGTGTCAATCCGATCGCTGCCGCCGGTGATATTGCCATCAAATTTGATCCGTGAGAGCTTGCCGTACTCGGGAAACGCAGTGATGCGGTAATAGATCGAGCCGTCCGATTCGTATGCGTGGCCGTTTTCGATCAGTTTCTGGATAATGGCGATCATCTCCGGAACATGGTGCGTCGCTCGCGGCGTTACCTCGGGCCGTTCCATCCCAAGCGCGTCGAAATCTTCCCAAAAAGCTTTGATAAACGGTGCGGTAAATTCATCGATCGTTACGCCTGCCTTCGCCGCTTCGTTGATGATCCGGTCGTCAATGTCGGTCAGGTTAAAGACGTGAGTCACGTCGTAGCCTTTATATTTCAGGTATCGCCGCAAAATATCGCCGAAAATAAACGTGCGAAAGTTGCCGATGTGGGCGAAGTTCCAAACCGTCGGCCCGCAAATGTACATCCGAACTTTGCCTTCTTCCAGCGGTTGAAACTCGTGGACCGAGCGCGTCAGCGTATTGAAAAACCTAAGCATAAGAGTCAGTTGTCAGTTGTCAGGGTCAGAAATCAAAACGCGAATTTTCCGACCTCTCAATTCTGGTTTTCGATAATAACCCACAACAGGTAAAAAATACTCGGCCCTGTTG
>QHXS01000256.1 GCA_003223975.1 Acidobacteriota bacterium | reverse complement strand
CGCGACATTTAGCGCGGCAGGTTGGACACCTACCTGCTTATAGAAAGCAGTCCAATCGAATGCCGGCGTCAGTTTTTGCAGATCGGCAAATTCTAATTTATGGTCTGTCGCCGCCGGATCTCGAAGCGCAACGTTGTCGAGAGATGCCTTTGCAAGTTCGGTTTCCAGAGCGAAGACGGTCGCCGAAAATGACGCTGCACGTGCGCCGTCATAACCGGCGAGTTCAAACATCTTCTGCACATGCATCTTGTACTTTTCGCGGATCTCCTTAAAACGGTCCTCTGTCTTTAGATAGTAATCGCGGTCCGGAAGTCCGAGGCCGCCGGCATATATTTGAACGATCACCTTTTCTGCTGCGTGATTGTCCTGGCCCCCGACAAAAATAAACGGCGTCCAGATCCCGATGCGTTCGAGAGTAGCTATGGTCCGAAGTAGGTCGTCTTTCGTTTCAATGGAATCTATTTTGGTCAGCAGCGGTGCCAGCGGTTTGATACCAAGTTTGTCGGCAAGCGCGTCGTCAATGCACGTTGAATAGAAATCACTTACGAGTTGCTCGGTGCTTCCGCTTGCATAGCCAGATTTAGACGAGACCTCGACAAGGATCTCGCGCAGCCGGTCCTTTGCCTTTTCTCCGGACTGCCAGCGACGGCTCCAACGCGACATAGATGCCGGGATCGGATTTGCTTTTCGCCATGCACCGTTCGAATACTGGAAAAAATCGTTGCATGCGTCGGCTGTCGAATCTATATCCGACAGGAACACGCCCCGAAGCGGAGCTTGTGCCGAGAGCGAAGCAAAAAGCACGACAACAATAATTGCTGACCTCATTAACTTCATAGATTTTCCTTTAGAAACGCGGAAAACGTTTGCTGAACTTTAGATATTACCTTTCTCGTCAGCAGAAAGTTGCTCCGAAAATATCATCGCCGGAAGCAGCACATTGCGCCTGCGGCAAGATAAAGAGGCAAGATCTTTTTCATTCGTTCTTGTACCTGTGATCAGGAGTCGTAGATATTCGTACCTTCCAGTGGTTCGACGACGACCGCGGTGCCGTAAGCCAGAATCTCCGTCGCGCTTGTCGCGATCTCGTTGGCGTCATAGCGAGTCCCGATCACGGCATTCGCTCCTAGCTCGGATGCGTGCTGCACCATTATTTCAAACGCATCGGCACGCGTTTGCTCACAAAGCTTGGTCCAGACAGTGATGTTGCCCCCTACGATGGTTTGAAGCGAAGCGCCGATATTCGCGAAAATGTTTCGCGACCGAACGACAATCCCGCGAACCACGCCGAGGTTTTGCATGATGCGAAAGCCCGGAAGCTCGAATGCTGTCGTTACCATTTGGTGCGAAACGGAGTACCTCGGCTGCGAGATCTTGTACGGTGTTTTCGACTGAATTTCTTCATCCATAGGGAGAGCATAATACAATTGCCCGTTCCGCCAAAACGGAACGAACGATCCATTTTTGAAACAATTTCACCGGTGGTAAAGTAATAAAACTGTTCCTCAAAAAAACGGCGTCAGGCCGCATAGGATCGAATACTCGGGGTCGCTCGACGAGCGCTTAACTGAAATCAAATATGAAAAACTACAGGCTTATAAGGGTTGCTCTTGCCTTTTTGCTGGTGCAGATGTTCATTGTTCCGCAGATGGTGATCGCTCAGACCGCCGATGTCTATGCCGCCATCAGAAAAGAAGGCATGGAAAACTCGAAGATAATGAACACGATGCATTATTTTACGGACCTTTACGGCCCGCGCCTCACCGGCTCACCAAATCATAAAAACGCCGCCCAATGGGCGGCGGACGAGATGAAACGCTGGGGCTTCGATTTTACGGGCCTCGAGGCTTGGGATTTTGGCCATCCCGGATGGGCCAACGACCGAAACACGGGCGTGATGCTGAGCCCCGTCGCCGACACGCTTACGTATGAGGTTTTGGCATGGACGCCGTCGACGAAAGGCAAAGTTACCTCGGACGTTGTGAGCTTTGTTGTTCCCCAATTTCCAGCGCCGGAAAATCCGCGCGTGATGCAAAACCCGACGCAGGAAGAGCTTACTGCTTATTTCGACAAAATGCGCAGCTCTGTAAATAAAAAGATCGTGATCTATGGCCAGCCGACGTTTATCGATCAATCGACACCGCAAACGCCCAAGCGAATTCCGGACGATGTGATCAAATGCCGAATGGATCCGACAAAGACGCCTGCCGATTGCGGCCCGGGCGGTTTTGGCGGTGGCGGTGGCGGCGGACCGCAGAGAGTTACGCCGCGGCCTAATGCGTTGACCGGTCAGCAACTCAGTGACCAGGTCGACAAATTCTTTCTGGATAACAAAGTGCTTGTGCGGATCAACGAATCGCAGCTCGACCGCGGTGCGGTTCGTGCATTTAATAATCGAACTTTCGACATTACAAAAGTTGTCCCAACCGTTGTGATGCGCAACGAAGATTTCGGCCGCATATATCGTTTGCTGCAGCACGGTACGCCGGTGAGAGTGGAATTCGATCTTAAGAGCCACATCATCCCCGAAGGGAAAACGTCTTTCAATGTCGTGGGCGAGATCTGGGGCTCGGACAAAAAAGACGAGGTCATCATGCTCGGCGGACATTTGGATTCGTGGCACTCGGCGACCGGAGCGACCGACAATGCTATCGGCTGCGCGACGATGATGGAGGCCGCTCGAATTTTAAAGGCGATCGGCGTGAAACCGCGCAGAACGATTCGCGTCGCGTGCTGGGGCGGTGAAGAGCAAGGGTTGCTCGGTTCGCAGGCGTATGTGAAACAGCATTTCGGATCGTTCGAAAGTCAAACTGCCGACTTCAACAAATTTGACGGTTATTTCAATATCGACAGCGGAACGGGACGAGCTCGCGGTCTGGGTGTTTTTGGCCCGCCGGAAGCTGCCTCGATTCTGCGAGCGGCTCTGGCGCAATTTTCCGATCTGGGATTTGCAGGTGTGCAAGCTTCGCGCAGTCGCGGCCTTGGCGGAACAGACAGCACTTCGTTCAACCAAGCCGGACTGCCGGGCATCGGCGGTTCGCAAGACCCGATCGAATATTTCGCCGGCACATGGCATACGAATCTCGATACTTACGAACGTATTATCGAAGGCGATGTGAAGGTTTCGGCAATAATATTTGCCGCCGCGGTTTACACTCTTGCAATGCGCGATCAGATGCTGCCTCGGTTTGCTGCGGATCAAATGCCGCCGCCGCCATCACCGACTCCGACGCCGACTCCTTCGGCAACGCCGCGGCCATAGTTGATTGACGGTAACTCACGCCGTTTGATAGATTTGATTGTTACAAAACAAGGGCGTGTTGCTGTTGCTCGCTTCACTCGAGTACACGCTCTTTTTACTTTCCTGATCCGCTACAGCAAACACAACCGATGAATTTAGAACTGCAATTGACCGTTTTTCCCGACCACATTCGATTCGATTTTACCGGCGATTTTGTCTTTCTGGAGCTGATGAAGCATATCGAAACTATCAAGGAACGAGTCTCAGCCGCCAGCCGCAACTTGGCGTTGATCAACGCACGTGGAGTTGTCGGATTTTTCAGTGAATCCGAAAAGTTTTTTGCGGGGGCGAAGATCGCCGAGATCTTCGGGTCGAAATTAAAAGCTGCGGTGACCGCTCGGCCGGGCGAAGTCACAAAACTCGGAGAAATGGCTGCGTTGAATCGAGGTGCATGCCTTCTGGTAACGGAAAGCGAAGACGAGGCGATCGAATGGCTGTTCAAAGCTCCGGGGCAAACAGCTTCCTAGACGGACAGATATTAGCCAGAACGCAGATCTCGCATTTCGGCTTTCGAGCGATACAAACTTGCCGGCCGTGAAATATCATCCAGTGCGGAAACATTATCCAATGTTTTTTTGGCACAAGTTTCGTTAGATCAGCTTCGATCTTTTCCGCATTTTCATTAGTGGTCAAACCTAATCGCTGAGATAGCCGTCCCACATGCGTGTCAACGACTACGCCGCTCGCGATCCCAAATGCATTTCCCAAAACGACATTGGCGGTCTTCCGCGCCACACCGCCGAGGGTGAGGATCTCTTCCATTTTCTCCGGGATCTTCCCCTCGTAAACCTCGAGCAATCGCTGGCTGGCAGCCTTGATATTCTTTGCTTTGTTTCGAAAGAAACCGGTCGAATGGATATCCTTTTCTAATTCTTCCTGAGAAACATCGGCAAAGTCCTGCGGCCCGCGGTACTTGCGAAAAAGCGTCGCGGTAACAATATTGACACGTTCATCGGTACACTGGGCGGAAAGAATGGTCGCCACGAGCAACTCAAAAGGAGTCGAATGATTCAACGCACAATGCGCGTCGGGATATGCCCTTTTGAGGCGCCTGATTATCTCGACGGTTCGTTTCTGTTTGTCGGGGATCACGATGTCGAGGCTAAAAAACAATAGGCGAAAATGCAAATCGAATTTCGTTCCGCTAGAATTTACCCACAGATCATAGCGATCGATAGTGTTTTGATTCGTCTTGCGCACACATTCCATGAAAGTTCCTTTGCTCGATCTGAGCGAACAAAATCATAAGCTTCGTCCCGAGATCGAGGCCGCCTTGGGACGCGTGCTCGATACGAACGGCTTCATTCTAGG
>QHXS01000255.1 GCA_003223975.1 Acidobacteriota bacterium | reverse complement strand
GTCGTTATGAACAACGACCGCCCCGCCTTTGTCACCCTTTAGAGGAGTGACGGTCATTAGAAACCAGCGTTTTTCCGTGGGAGAGTGGCACGGATATTCAAGCTCAAAGTATTCCTTGGTCCCATCACAGACCGCCTTAACGCCGTCCAGAGCGAGCTGCGCGAGATCAGCCCCCTCGGTAGCTTGTCGGCAGACGTCGAGATAACTCACGCCGGGTCCGACCGATGCATCTGAGGCCAACCCGTTATCAACCGCAAAATCGGACCACGCCTGATTTACGGAGATGATCCGACCATCCCGATCAAGAACACAAACGTGGGTGTTCAACGAGGAAAGGATTGTGTGGTTGAACGCTTCACTTTCACGCAGTGCCTGCTCGGCAGCCTTGCGCTCGGTGACGTCAAGAGCGACTCCGCGCAAGCCGACGATGCCAGCCTCTCCGACGATAGGACTAAGATGATTCTCTACCCATCGAATGCGCCCGTCCTTTGTTATCCACCGGAATTCGCTGACGGCATCCTTGCCGGTCTCGACGGCCTCGTCGCTCTCGCGCGTCACCCTTTCCCGGTCCTCTTCCGGCACGAGTTTGAGGCCGAATCCCGGCGGCTCTTTTAGCCACTCGTCGGAGGTGTAGCCCAACATTTTGTGAACGTAATCGCTGATAAAGGTCGTGGTTCGGGCGCCAGTGGCCGGATCTGTCCTAGATTCCCAAACGATACCCGGAACGTTCGCAACTATTTCCGTGAGCCGGGCGTCGCGCTTCTCCAATTCCTCACCGAGCATCGCGGCGCGGTGCATATCGTAGTTCAGTTCGTACAGCATCGCGGCGATAATAAAAAGCACCGTGTACGAAGAAAAAAGCGGAATGGCTGCCAGGCCCCACAAAGCAAGGGTGGGGATAATTAAAACTGCCGTTCCGAAAAGAATAGTTCCCGTCCCGAAGATCGACGCCGTGCGTTGTTCGCCACGTCGCCAGCATCGAACGCTCGCATCAAGGAAAAAGATCACCAGGACTACATGCGAGAGGTGCGGGAGCAGCATCCATGGATTAGGATCGGGTACGGGATACGAAAGTGTTTCGCCCAAAACGTTTCTGTGCGCGATCGAGGTTATCTGACGAAAATTGATGCCGTTCGCCATTACCACGTGCAGGACGAGGGACAGGCCCCGCATCGCTCCGTAAACGACGAAAAGCCATTTTCGCCCTTGTAAATGAAGATAGCCGAACCATGCGAATGCGACGATGCCGACACTCCCGACAATAAAGGCCCACCAGACGAGAAAAAGATACCTTTCCGGTGATTCCGCATGCATCATTCCCAGCTCGAACCATGCAAAGACGGCGTAGGAAAGGCACGTGATCGTGAAGGCGAGATATGAAAGACGTGGACGCTCAGCCCACCAAAAGCGCAGGTAGATCAACCCGAGTGCCAAATACACTCCTGAAAGGATCAGCATTGAATTGCTGACGATTTCCATAATTAGTTGCTCTCAAACCGGATGTGATCGAGACAAATGGATTGTAGACCCGATAAACGACCCGTGCAAAGCGAATGTGGGCAGGACCGGAGCGCAGGCGTCCCTCCTGCAAACGCCGCCTGCCGCACCCATCGCTCGCCAGTCGTTTTTAGTTTTCCAGGAGTCGTTCCGCAAGGTCGCGGGCCTGCGTACGGATTTCAGGAATCGCGGTCGATTCCCACAAAGTGCCTTTCAGGGCCGTTCCGAGCGTGAACAGAAATTGAGAACGCTCACCGTTTGCCCGGATGACCGCACCATCGGGATACGCGTCGAGTCCGAAATTGAGCGGGTCGCTCCGCAGGGCACCTTTCGCAAAAAGATTCTGCACTAATGGCGCGTCCAGTTTTGCAAAGTTGCTTTCGGATCCGATGCAGTTGATGATCGCGTCCGCCCTGATCGTTTTTTTCGCTCCTTCAAACGAATACTTCACATCGAAGTTTTCGTAATGTTCGATCGACTGTAATCGCCCTTTAAGTATTTCGAGACGCCCGTCGCTTTGAAGTTCTGCGAGCACCGCAGCCGTCTCGGGTGGCATGCGGTGGCGCGCGGCGTTCCAATAGCGGCTTAAATGCTGCTTAAAATACCGTTTTTCTGATAGCGGAAGATCGAGCCAGATCTGTTGCGTGAAAGGGCGGAGCGAATCGATAACGGCCCGCCAGTCCCCGCTGTCTGATTCCGCAGCCTCGATCTGGTGGCGCACCTCCTTCAAAAGCTCGGTTATTTTCTTCTTTCCTCGCAGTTCGTCGTAAAACGGGGGATGCGAAAAACCGAGTCTATGGACCGCGGGTAAAAGTCCCCGCGTTGAAATGGCGGTTATCCTTCCGAGATGGTTTTTGTCGGCCAGGCGCATTACCATGTCGGCCATCGAAAGCCCGGTACCGATGATCAGGACCGAATCGAGCGGATCGATATCTGTCTCTACAGCGGGTGACCATGCGTCCTGAAAATATTTTGTCGCGTTCGTAAATTTCAGGTCCGGCACGCTTGGATGTGGCGGCAAAAAATTGCCGAATGCGAGGACGACAGCTTCCGAATAGAATATGTCACCTTCTGCGCATATCACTTTTGCACCGGTTTCCTCCAGATCCACATCGACTGCCTCGACGTCATAAAGATTCAGGACCATATTGGACGGCAAGTTCCTTCTTGCATCATCGAGCGTTGCGTTTAGATATTCCGCAAAATATTTTCGGGGAACGAACGCGTCCGCTCCGTGATCATGACCTTTTGCATTTAGCCATCTGTGAAAATGTTCAACGTCGTCCGGAAACGCACCCATCTTGCCGGCGGGAACGTTTAGCAAATGAACTTCGTGGCTTGTTCCGAATGCGACTCCGTGCCCGACCGATGGACGTTTTTCCAGCAGGTTTATCTCGATGCGCTCCTCGCCGCGGTATTTAAGGAGATTGATCGCGAGCAAGGTCCCGCTTGCGCCGCCGCCGATTATCGTTATTCGTTTCATATCGCTATTCCGAATAAAAAAAGAGCCGTGAAGCACACACTTCACGGCTCGCTTGCCGGTAAAATCGCGTCCTTCTTCGTTTACGCCTACGAGGTTAGCTGACGGGCTGGAAGCGAAGAAGTCTTCTTCTGTGAGCAGATTCGCCCCGGTCTTGCAACGTGCAAAACTTTGGTTCCCCCGTTCCCGATCTCATCGGGATTCGGCGATTAATTTGAAAAAGTTTACTGAATTTGCCTTGAATATTGCAAGCTTTCCACAGAGCAGTTAGGCAAAGCTCGCTGCGCCCGCGACAAGCCTGCTTTTGCATTTTTATATTGCTGGATTACGGCAAAACAAACGGACCGATATGCGGAGATGAAGTGTTTAGGCAGGTTTGAAGGGCAAGGATCAGCGATTCGCGGAGGTTTTCGGGCGTTACGATCGCGTCGACCAGGCCGCGGTGTTTGGCGTCGAGCTCTCGGTCGTAGGTTTCGCGGACCTTATCCATTTCGGCCAGAAGCTCGGCGTCGGGTTCTTTGCCCTGAGCTTTTAGCTTTTCGATTTGCGTGCCGTGGATTGCAACGGCTGCGGAATCGCCTTCCATCACGCCCATGCGGCCGGTCGGAAGCGAGAATATGAAGTCGGGGTCAAAACCCTGTCCGGCCATCGCGTAATAGCCGGCACCCGAGGCGTGGTTAATCGTGAGCACGATCTTCGGCACCTTGGCGGTGGCCATCGCCTCAACAAATCGCGCACCGGCTCGAATAATGCCGCTGTGCTCTGCCTCGGCACCGACCATAAACCCCGAGACGTCCTGCACAAACAGCAGGGGCGTCGAATGCCGGTCGCAGTTATCGATAAAGTATGCCGTCTTTTCGGCGGATTCTGTGTAAACGATGCCGCCGAACCGCGGGCCGTTCTTGCTCTTCGACATCGTGCGGCTGTTGGCTATTACGCCAAC
>QHXS01000047.1 GCA_003223975.1 Acidobacteriota bacterium | reverse complement strand
GCTTTTTCAACTCTCGGCATTCCGGCTTTGGCGGCGAGGTTCATCACTTTGCCGATGTTCATTTGCATCCCGATGTCGACCGTAATGGTGTTTTTACTTTTTACGAGCGCATCGCGAAGCGTGATCTCTTTGTTCGAAAACGTATCGCCGTAATTGTTCGGCGCATATGTGTCATTGCCGAAGGTAAATATTTTCTTTTCGTCTTTGAATATCGTCGCGGCAGTCAGGACGCGCGACGACGGGTCGTAAGCCGAATTGATCGCGGTCGCATAGACGAAAGGCTTGAACACCGAACCCGGTTGGCGCATCGCAGAAGTCGCGCGGTTGAATTGGTTCGTGAGGTAATCCCGGCCGCCGACCATCGCCACGATCTCACCAGTCTTCGGACGCATCGCGACCAATGCAGCATTGAGCGTGCCCTTCGTTTTCTTTTTGAAGTAGCCGTCGAGTTTTTCAAGACGCTTGCTCACGGTCTCGTACGCGATGCGCTGAAGATCAGGATCGATCGACGTGTAAACACGCATGTGCTGCAACGCTTCGGGATCGGTCACGATCTCAGGCAGCTGGTCAACAACGTATTGTGTGAAGTAAGGCATTCCCTGCTGGTCATGCCGGTTGGCGGCTTTTTTCAGCTCGAGCTTTATCGAACGTGCCTGCTCGTATTGAGAGCCGCTGATCTCGCCCGCTTCAAGCATCGATTCGAGCACCTGGTTACGGCGCTCTTCGACCTTTTCCGTGTTCTTGAACGGGTTGTAACGATTCGGGCTGCGGATGATCCCGGCGATGGCTTCGCCGACGCCGTAGATTGCGACGCCGGTTTGCTGCCCGAGATAGATCTGGTTCGCATACAGCGTGAAGATCTCTTTCTTGGTAAGCCGGGTCTCAAGAATGACCGACATGAGCGCTTCCTTGGCCTTACGTTCGTATGTCGGATCGTTCGAGAGCAAGAGATTTTTTACGAGTTGTTGGGTAATGGACGAACCGCCTTGATTGGAAAGCGGTGTGTCAGCGTCTTCTTCGTAACGCCTCCACAGGGCGCGAGCGATGCCACGGAAATTGACGCCGAAATGTTCGAAGAACGCGCGGTCTTCGGTAACGGTTATCGCCTTGACCAGCAAAGGCGGGAGGTCGTCGAAATTCACCGTTTTCCTCCGGCCGTCGCCCTCGGCAGCGAGCGAGCTAAGGATCCGGGGTTCAAGGCGTGCTTTTGGTTCGTCTTTGTTGAGATCGAGATTTCGGATCTTTGCGATCGTGTCGCCACCCTTGTCAAACGAAATCGAAAGCGCGTTGAAAACTTTTTTCCCGTCGATAGACGCTGTGGCCCCAGGCTCGATCAAAAGGCTACCGTTCTGGATCGAGAAACGGCTTCGGGATGCATCTGCACGGTTATTCTTTTCAATGTATCCGGCTGACTTCAGGTAATCGATCAATCCAGCCGTGTTGGTTTGATCTCCTGTCTTAATATTTTTTGGTGCACTATAAATACCAGCCGATGGTGTAAATACTTCGCCGCTGAGCAATCGGCGGTCGATCTCGTCGGAATAAAGAAACCAAAAATAAGTAAAGATCAGTATTCCACCGAGAAGGATCACGAAGACGGCCGACAATGTCCATTTATTGAAAACAGCTCCCAGTATTCGGCGGAAACGGGACTTCGGCGGAGCCTGATAAGCGGCTCGACGCCGTGCCGCGAGCCAGCCTTTCGGCGGCATTTTCGACTTTGTGCTTCGTGCTTCTATCTGGTCTTGCATTTCGCGGCGAGCGAACCTGAGGAAAGTGAGGTTTGGTTTTAATTGACTGCCCTGTAAAATCTTATCGGCTTAAGGTCAAAGGTGTCTAGCAATATTCTGAGATGAAAGTTTTGGTAACAGGCGGAAGCGGCTATCTCGGTACGCATTTGCGGCGGCATTTCCACGCCGACAACCTGTCGCGCCGTGATGGAGCGAATATTCTCAGCATGGAAGATGCGGCGATTGCGTCGGAATACGATCTTGTGATCCATCTCGCCGCATGCCTCGACAAGTCGCCCGAAGCGTCGGAAGAAGTTTTTCTAATAAATGTCGAAGGAACAATCAACATTTTGAAAAATATGCGGAAGGACGCTGCGTTCATCTTTGCATCGACGAAAGATGTTTACGGACGCTTCGCGGATAATTATGCCGAAGTGCCCGAAGAATGCCCAACTCTCTATGCCGGCCAATCCGTGCTCGAATGGTCGAAATTGATCGCGGAGCGCTATGTAGAATACTACGCCGGGCAAAACGGCTTCCGTTCGTGCATTTTTCGGCTTTCAAATGTTTACGCACCTCCGAGCGATGGGAACACGCCTGGATTTGTGGGCTCGCTGGCCGACGCAATAAACAGGGGCGGGCGCATACGATTGCCTGGAAACGGTTTGCCCGTTCGCGATCATTTGCATGTCCGCGACCTCGCGTCGGCTTGCGATGAGTTTGCCAATTCGATGATTCGGCATGGGTTGTACAACCTTGGCGGCGGGACCGCGAATGCTCTCACATTGAACCGATTGATCGAGAAGATGGAAACGGTTTCCGGACTACAAGCTGTGATTGATGATAAGAATCCCCTACCGGACCCGATTCCGTTCAGGTATGTTTCCTCGCTTAACAGAGTCTCGCAGGAGTTAGGATGGATGCCGAACATGAGCCTCGATGAAGGCTTGAGGACCCTTTTCCAACGAGGTCCTTCATCGGAAATATAGTACCGACGCATGAAGATATTAGTTCGCGGTGCAAATTGGATCGGCGACGCGGTTATGACCATTCCGGCACTGCGAGCATTGCGCAGCTTATATCCGCAAGCGAACATCACTTTGTACACAAAGCCGTGGGCTTTGGGCGTTTTTCAGGAGTTTGATCAAATCGACCGTATATTGACGATCGAAAATGAGGGTTCGGGATTGCGAGATACTATCCGCGAATCAAGACGCGTGGCACAGGGTAAGTACGATCTTGCATTACTATTTACGAATTCATTTCGATCTGCGGCGGTGGTTCGTTTAGCAGGAATAAACCAACGGATCGGCTATAGCCGCGAGGGCCGCGGCATTTTGCTTACGGACCCGATCAAACCGCCTTCGTGGCAAAATGAAAGGCACCAGGTGTTCTATTACCTGAAGCTGATCGAAGAACTCGCGAAGCGAACCGATAGCGCAATTTCGTTTGATGCGATTCCATCGGATCGACAACTCGCAGTTTCTGAAAGTCGGCGCGTGAAGGCTCGAAAAACGCTCGTGGAAGCAGGCCTGGATTCCGCGAAACCCACGATCGGGTTTGGCGTTGGATCGACCAACTCAACAGCAAAACGTTGGGGCGAGGAAAAATTTGCCAGTCTTGCCGATCTGATCGTTTCGAGCGGTGCAAATGTTTTACTGTTGGGAGCAAAAGAGGAAGTCGAGATCTCGGCCCGGGTAGCTGCACTTGCAAACTCCGATATCATCGATTTGACTGGCAATACCGATCTCGCCGCGGCGTCGGCGATACTTGCCGAGATCGATCTATTCGCGTCAAACGATATGGGGCTTGCTCATCTAGCGGCCACCGTTGGTACGAAAACGCTGGTGATCTTTGGACCGACAAATGAGGTTGTGACGCGTCCTTTCGCTCCAAACGCTTCTGTGGTTCGCGAAGAGGTTGAATGCTCGCCGTGTATGCTTCGCACGTGTCCGATCGACCATCGGTGCATGACGCGGATATCGCCGGATACTGTCTATGCCAAAATTCTCGGGATGTTGAATGAAAAGCGTGCGTAAGCAAAAAACCGTCTTTCTCGACCGCGACGGTACGATGATCGAAGAAGTGAATTTTCTGTCGCGCATCGAGGACCTGAAACTTTTCCATTTTACAAAGCAAGCGGTCGAACTGTTGAAGTCTTCAGGATTTCGATTAATAGTACTTACGAATCAGTCCGGAATTGGCCGTGGAATTTACGACGAGGAAGCGATGCACACGATACACCGGGAAATGCAGGTGGCTTTAGGTAATACTATCGACGGTTTCTATTTTTGCCCTCACCTGCCAGACGCGGGATGCGAATGCCGCAAACCGCGACTGCAAATGATCCGCGATGCCGATCAAACTTTTGGTGTGGACTTTGAAAATTCGTGGATGATCGGGGATAAGACCCTTGACGTCGAGACTGGCGAAGCGGCCGGCATTCGCACCGCGCTCGTTAAGACCGGATATGGCGTGGAACATGAGAAACTATTGCGACAAAAGCCGGAAATAATCGCCGAAAACCTATTCGATGCGGCGCAACAGATAGTCTCGTTCCAAAACTGATTTTCTAAGCCACACGGCCAAAGTCATCGTCGAGCCGGACGATGTCATCCTCGCCAAAATACGTGCCCGTTTGTACTTCGATGAAGATGCAGATTTCCGATTCGTGCGGGTTTTCGACACGGTGTGCGTCACCAATTCGGATGTCGATCTTTTCGCCGCTCGATAATATAAACTCTTCGTCGTTTAATGTCGCCTTTGCCGTTCCGGCGACCACAAACCAATGTTCAGCACGTTTCGAATGCCTTTGATAACTGAGCCGCTTCCCGGGAAAAACCTCGATGCGCTTAACTTTATAACCGCTTCCCTCGTCAAGAATGGTAAAATTTCCCCACGGGCGTTCTTCAGTCGTCCCGATCTCATCTTTCAGTTCCATAAGTCTTTAGTTAATTGCTGTTTTCAGTAATGTCGAGTTTAAAACAAAACCCGATAACTGCAAATTTCTCATGGGTGCAAAGCGTCCAGACGCTTATCATCGGGCGGCTGATCGTCGTTTTCCTCCTGCTTATCACGACGTGGTTTTGGTACAGCGGGCGGATGGAGCTTTCATTCGAGCGCTTTCCACAGGGGCTGGCATTAGTTTTCATCATAGCCGTCGGGTTCACGATCGTATATTTCTTTTTACTGCGGCTAAGCCAAAACCTGACATGGCAAATTTGGACTCAGTTTCTTATCGATGCACTTTTGATCACGTGGCTTATTTGGAGAACTGACGATCTTTCTTCGCCCTACATAACGCTCTATATCGTTCTAATAAGCGTTTCGAGCATATTTCTGAAGCCCTTTGCGACCCTGATCATGTCGTTCATCTGCGTAGGATTGTTCGGGGCTCTGGCACTTACCAGCGCAGCTGGACTCATTTCCGGTGGAATTACGAATCAACCTGCCGCCAAGATAGTACAGGTCGTAAGCTTCAATGTAGTGGCATTCCTAATAGTCGGGTTACTTTCTGCGCGCCTGGCCGAACGAAGGTCCTCGGGAGAACTGCTCGAGGAGGCAACTAAAAGTCTCGCGAATCTTCGCATGCTGCATGAACGTATCATCGAGTCGATACGCTCTGGTTTGATAACAACCGACCTCGACGGCAAGATATACACTTTCAACGCCGCCGCGTCAGAGATAACCGGATTTTCTTCCGACCAAATGATCGGCTCCTCGATCCATGATCTGTTCGGCGACATCACCGAGTCGGTCGACCTGGCATTTGGCGAAGTTCATGATCCGGATCAGCCGCCGAGGTTCGAGGCCGATCTGGTAACGCCGCAGGGTTTTGCGGTCCATATCGGGTACAGTGTTTCGCTGCTGTTCTCGGAAACAAATGAAACTTCCGGCTTGATAGTCACATTTCAGGATCTTACCGAGATTCGCTCGATGGAAGAGAATGTTCGTCGAAAAGATCGCCTTGCTGCCGTTGGGCGTGTAGGAGCAGGGCTCGCGCATGAGATCCGAAATCCGTTGGGTGCAATGCGCGGGGCGATCCAGGTACTGGAATCGAGCACGCCGAAAGAATCGGTCCATGCGGAACTGATGCAGATAATCATGCGAGAATCAGACCGGCTGAATAACATAATCAGTAACTTTCTGACCTATGCGAGGCCAAAAGCCGGGAATTTTGTCGAAACCGATATCTGTGAAGCGATACGCGAAACCGCGAAACTCATCCGCCACAGTCCAGATGTTTCTGACAAGCATGAGATCATTCTTGAACTTCCAGACTGTCCGATAATGATCCTTGGTGATGTTACGCAGCTAAAACAAATATTTTGGAACCTTGCGCGCAATTCGATAAATGCGATGCCCGACGGCGGTAAATTCGTGATTGGCTTGGAAAAATCAGCCAACAAGCGTATTCAGGTCACGTTTTCCGACACGGGGGCTGGAATGCCCCCTGAACAGGTGGAACAGCTTTTCGAGCCTTTTTCCAACTCAACCACCGGCGGGACCGGGCTTGGACTCTCGATCGTCTACCAAATTGTCCGAGATCATAAAGGGGTGATCCGCGTACGAAGCGCCGAAGGAGAAGGCACGGTGATTACGATCGAGCTTCCGGCCGATTCGAAACCTTTGCAAAGCGATCGGAACGGGGATATACACGAATCGGAGAGTCCGAACGCTCCGATAAAGACCTTTTTGAACGTCGGAAGCGCGGATGACAAAGTTTCTTCTTGAATAAAAACCTTTAATTCTGCGAAAATCTAATTGCGGCCCAAAAAGCACCTTCTGGTCGCGCCCTCTGCAAATTTTTAACCCGAAATGTCAAACATACTTATCGTCGACGACGAACAAAGTTACCGGCAACTTTTGAACCTTGTCTTTGAGGGCGACGGACATACTATCCGTACGGCTATGAACGGGCGAGAGGCCCTGGAAATACTGCAGGCGGAGCCCGCCGACGTCGTTATTTCCGACGTCAAAATGCCGGATATGGATGGCATCGAGATGTTGCAGGCCCTACGCGAAACCCAGCCTGAACTTGGCGTGATCCTGATGACAGCGTTTGCGTCGGTCGAAACGGCGCGCGAAGCATTTAAGCTCGGAGCTGACGATTTCATTCAAAAACCCTTCGACGTTGAAGAACTCAAACTTATAGTCAAAAAGACCCTTGAAAAGCAGGCTCTAATTGATGAGAACCGTGCATTCAAGCGTGCTCAACGAGAACGCGGCAGCGTAAAAAATATTGTCGGGAGTTCGGCAAAAATGCAGGCGATCTTTCAAATGATCGAGACTGTTGCCGAGGTTCAATCGACTGTTTTGATCAACGGTGAAAGCGGCACCGGGAAAGAGCTCGTCGCACGAGCCATTCACGATCTTAGTCCGCGTGCCGAAAAGCCGTTCATTTCGATCAATTGCGGCGCTTTTACGGAAACGCTGCTTGAGTCGGAGCTATTCGGGTATGTGAAAGGTTCGTTCACGGGTGCGAATGCGAATCGTAAAGGACTTTTCGAAGCATCGAATAAGGGCACCATTTTCCTGGATGAGATCGGCGAGATGTCTCCCGCCATGCAGGTAAAGCTCTTACGTTCTCTCCAGGAGCGCAAGGTCCGGCCCGTTGGTGCCCATGATGAGATTCCAGTGGACACTCGCGTAATAGCTGCAACGAACAGAGATCTGAAACAGATGACGAATGACGGTACTTTTCGCGAGGACCTTTTCTACAGAATCTCGGTCATACCGATAAATCTTCCTTCTCTTCGCGAACGTCCGGAAGATATTTCGGACTTGGCATACCATTTCGTGAACAAATTCTGCGAACAGGGCGGGAGACGCTTAGGCATTTCTCCGAAGGCTATGCAACTTCTGGAAAACTACATGTGGGGCGGCAATGTACGGGAGCTCGAGCATACGATCGAACGTGCCGTCGCCTTGGAACGTGGCGATGAAATTCAGCCTGAGCGTCTACCGGATCATGTTACGAGTTACAATCCGGAGCGAATAAATGCCGAATTTGACCTTCCGGACGATGGGTTGAACCTGACCGCCCATCTGGACAATCTGGAAAAGACCTACGTTGTTGAAGCGTTAAGGAAAACATCCGGAAACCAAACGAAAGCGGCTGATCTGCTTCAGATGCAGGTTCGTTCGCTTCGACATCTGCTGGATAAGCACAATATTCGAACCCTCTCCGCGAAAATGCGGAACGGCGACGGTTAAACTACTAGCATCATCACGCAATGCCCACTTCGGGATTATCCCTTACCTAGATGTCGTTTTAGACATATTATTGTCAGCAACTTCTGCCACAATCTGTTATTACGGCAAGTGTAGGACCTCCTTAATTAGCCGTCATCCCGAAATTGACGTTTCCACCTTTTCCATAACCCCTTCAATTGCATAACTTACACGATACGATCGATCCGAAGCCTTCTTTGGCATGGGTCTTGATAATGAAAGGGTGTCTGGGAAAAGTAGATTTCGTCTTTCACTCAAAACTTTAGGAGATTGTGAACTAGAAATGAAAAATCAGAAAGGTTTCTCACTTATCGAACTTTTGATCGTCGTTGTTATCATCGGTATCATCGCTGCGATCGCTATCCCGAACCTGCTGGCGGCACGCCGCTCGGCAAACGAAGGTTCAGCTATTTCCTCCCTGCGCACGTTGCATGGAGCACAGATGACGTATTCGGCGACTTCCGGTAACGGTCAGTTTGCTGGTGCAGCTGGCAACAATACAGCAGACTGGGGAACAGTTCTTTCGGGTGTGAACCTGGTCGACAATGTTCTCGGCAGCAAGACAAAGAGCAACTACGAATTTCAAGGCGGCCGCACGGCAGCTTCTGCTACAACGCCTGCGACATTCTACTTCTCAGCTCTTCCGACCTCGACCTCTGGTTTGACGCAGACCGGAACACGACGTTTCGGTATCGCGACGGCTGGTGTCATCATGGCCGACGTCGCTCTTACGGCTCACTTTGCTGATGCTGACGCAGTTGGTCTTGGTACGCCATTGGCTAACTAATAGAACTCAGATAGTTTGGACTGGGCGAGGAACGCAAAGTTCCCCGCCCTTTTTACTTTTATTCGGATATAATAATTACGGGCCGTCCGGCTCCGATTCCAAAGCTTCGATTCAGTCCATATGTCCAGCCCCAGCTCCGCCTCCAGGAACTCCGCGATATTCTTGCTCGCGCTCATATTGATCTCGCCTCTTTTCTCGTTCCCCCGGCCGATAAATGTTTCATCGATCCCTTGGCGCGTCGAGTTGTTTTTCGCCGCTTTTATAGTTGCTGTTGTGATCTTCGGATCGCGCCAGATAAACTTTGAACTCAATTTTGGGCGTTTCATTGGAAGCCTTGAAGTTCGGGGGCTGCTATTTGGTTTCGGCTCGTTTGTCGCTTGGAGTCTCGTTTCGTGTTTATGGGCCGGTTCGTGGAGTTCGGCTCTTCACCATACTTTCGTTTGGGGAAACTACATTCTTGTATTCGTACTTACCTGTGTTTTCGCGAAAATCGGCGGTGGCCGTTCCCAAATTATCCGGCTATTTGCATGTGTGGCAATTTTTCTCGGAATACTAGCAGTATTCGATTTTGCCACGATGCAGGACTTTACCGTTCAGGAAGGTACGCTCAGGATCCGATATGCGAAATTTGCAGAACTGCTCATCACGATCGCGCCGCTATTGTTTGCGGTGGGGTTATTTTCTAAAACAAAGTTGAAGTTCGTTGGTGTTCTTGCAGTTGCTTCGGCTGCCTGGATCGGCGTTATGCTTTCGCTATCGAAAGGAGCCTTTATTGCCGGGACAGTCGGGATTATGGCGTTTTTCATTTTCGTCGCGCTTTTCCGACCGGATCACCGGATCCGAGTCGCTTGCATGGGAGCTTGTTGGCTTGTGTTGACCGTCGCGTTTCAAACGGGCTTTTCGCAATTAACCGCGATACCTTCGACTACAGACTATATTTCCGGTAAGCATGAATCTGGTCCTTCGACGTCGGACATGCGCATCTACACGTGGAAGGTTGCCCGTAAGATGATCGGTACGAATCTGATCTTGGGAGTTGGCGGAGACAACTTTGGTTTGGCTTTCAACCAGGCGCGAGAAGAATTAGCCGCCCAAAACCCCAACGATCCGGACTCCGCGATCGGCGAGGACTACGTTTTCGAACGAGCCCACAATGAATTGATTCAGATCGCGGCCGAATTAGGCCTGTTCGGTATCCTGATATTCACAATGATGGTGGTCGCGGCGTTGGCAATGTTCGCAAGGGAAATTTGGCAACGAAGCCTTCATCTGTCACCCATATTTTATGCCGCGATCGCCGGCGTGATCGCATTCTGCGCCAGTTCCCTTTTCTCGTCGTTTTCGTTTCGAGCGTTCCAAAACGGTATTGTTTTTTTCATGTTGCTCGGCCTGGCGACTTCATATCTGAAAGGACGTCGCGGCAGGTTTTCGACGCTGAATGGTTCAAGAATTTACATTGCATTTGGACTCCGAACCATAACGATCCTCATGCCTGTAATGCTATTGATATTTTCGGTAACGAAAGCGGCGAGCCAATACACATTGCTGATTGGCGAGCGTTCAACGGATCTAGAAACAGCTCTTGCGTTTTTTGAATCCGCAAGCAAACTAGATCAAGACAATCCCGGCGCGGAGCTCGCGGCCGCTGGGTCTTTGGTTCGCGAAAAACAGTGGCCTTCGGCGGTGCCCCATTTTCGAAGATCGATCGACGGCGGATACGGTATTTCCCTTATCTATTCATATATGGCGAACGCGCAGGAAATGACGGGCGATCTGTGCTCAGCCGAGGCAACTTTGCGTGAAGCCGCCTCCATTTTTCCCAGATCGACGTTCATTAGGGCGCGGCTTGCGATCGTTCTCGAAAAGCAGGGACAAATGGAAGAAGCAATGCGGCAACTCGCTATCGGCCGATCATACAATTTGCAGCAAACGAATGGCTGGTATTCAGTGATAAAAGATGGAATATTGAACGCACATTTGAAGGCAACAAGCGATCCTTCGTATTATTCCGCTCCTCCCGAACTGCGGCCGCAGGACGCCATCTACTTCTATAATGACGAAAAAGTACGCGTCGACTGACAAGTCGATCATCCTTTTTTGCGAAGTGGCGCATCACCTTGTGATAAAATCATCAAGGCAAATTCTGCCATCCCAATTTCAATTCTAAACCTGAGAAAATGACCGAACCGCTTTCCGCCGGAAATCCGTTCAAAAGAGTTTTAGCGATCGCCGGCAACACCTTTCGCGAGGCGATACGGGACCGCGTTCTTTATAACCTGGTCGTATTCGTGCTTCTTATTGTGGCTTGTGCGATATTGCTCGGCGAGTTGACCAACGGGCAAGAGGCGCGAACGATCGTTAATATCGGCCTAAACGCACTCCTGATATTCGGCACGTTTATTGCGATTTTTGTCGGTGTCGGGCTCGTTTCGAAAGAGATCGAGAAAAGGACGGTATTCAACATATTTTCCAAGCCCGTAGGCCGCGGTGAATTCGTCACCGGAAAATTTCTCGGGCTTTGTTTGACACTCTTGGTGAATACGTTCGTGATGGGTCTCGGCGTTTCGCTCGCGTTGATCTATGTCAACAACTCTTCTTTAGCCCTTTCGATCTGGCCCGCGATCTTCCTGATCTTTTTCGAACTAATGATCACGACAGCCGTGGCGATCATGTTTTCGTCGTTCTCTACGCCCGCGCTGTCCGCTCTACTCACTTTCTTCGTATTCATCATCGGACATTTGAGTTCGTCACTCCGTGACCTGGCGTCCGGATTAAGTTCCCGAATGGCTTCACTTTTCTTAGAGACCGTCTATTTCCTGTTGCCCAACTTGGCACTTTTCAGCTTCCGAACCGAGGCCGCGAACGAACTCGTACCGACTGCGTCGATGCTCGGATACGCAGTTTTGTATTCGACCTTTTACTGTGTCGTCCTGTTAACGATCGCAATTATCATTTTCAGCCGGCGCAACTTCAAATGACGACGTTCTTTCGGCAATTTTGGATGCACCTTGCGGTTATTATCGTCGCCGTAACCGCGCTTGTACTCGTTAGTCAAGAAGCGTCAGCGAACCGTGTCGTCTTGTCAGAAGGTTACGAGGATGCCGACCTCGAATTGCAAGGCAAAAAACTAAAAGGATTCGCCCTTGGGTCCGACGGCTTGATCGCCGATTGGTACTGGATACGTTCGCTTCAGTATATAGGCGATAAGCTGGTCAAGAACGATCTTTCAAACATCAATATCGAAAACCTGCGGCCGCTGAATCCACGCCTATTATATCCTTTGCTCGACAATGCAACCGACCTCGATCCGAGATTTATTGCCGCATATACGTACGGTGCAGTTTTGCTTCCCGCTATCGACCGCGACCAGGCGATAGCCCTTACAGAAAAGGGTATTCAGGCTAATCCGGGATCCTGGCGGCTTTATCATTACCTCGGATACATTTATTGGCGAGCAAACGAATTTCAAAAAGCGGCAGACATATACGACGAGGGCTCGAAGATCGCCGGATCGCCCCCGTTTCTCAAACAAATGTCCGCGGCGATGCGTACGCGAGGTGGCAGCCGAGACACTGCCAGACAGATCTATACGCAAATGCTTAACGAATCAGATGATCGGCAAGGCAGGCAAAATGCCGAATTGCGGCTGATGCAGCTCGACTCTCTCGATGAGTTGGACGCTATCAATGCAGTCCTTAAAACTGTGATCGCGGACGGTTCGCCGTGTCCAAGTTCGTTAGCTCCAATTCTGCCCCGGCTCATGAATTCAAAATTGCCCGGCGGCCGCGACTTTCGTGTTAGCGCAGACCGACAGTTGGTGGATCCAACCGGCATTCCATATTTCCTCGACAGAAACACTTGCGCGGCGACTGTTGATGGCATCAATTCCAAGATACCGAAGTTCTAGTTTCGATGAATCTGACCAATCTGGCATCAAGGCAAGTTTGTTGGCTGTTGCTATTTGCGATATTGGCCGTGGCTCCGATGTTGATCCGTGGAATTCCCGGTGGCAATGACGCGGTGCAGCATCATGAATTTGCGCAGCACGTTGTAGATGCGATCCGCGCGGGCGAATGGTTTCCGCATTTCGCCGGAAACGCAAATCACGGCTTTGGCGACGTCGGGTTACGTGTTTATCCTCCGTTATCGTATTACGCATTGGCGATCGCCTATTTCGCTGTCGGCGATTGGTACACCGCCGGTATCGCTGTCTTCTTTCTGATCTTCCTGATCGGCGGCTTCGGTGTCTTTCTCTGGTCACGCGAGTTCTTTGATCACAATTCGTCGTTGACAGCGGCAGCAATTTACACATTCGCACCCTTTCATCTCAACGAGATCTACAATAATTTTCTGTTTGCCGAATTCGCGGCCGGTGCGATCTTACCTTTTTGCTTTCTTTTTTTAACGAGAGTAATTCGCGATAGTAATTTGCACAACATTCTCTTTCTTTCGATCTCCTATGCTTTTTTGATCTCCACGCATTTGCCTATCACCATAATCGGTTCGATCGCTTTGGCTTTATATGCAGTTGCGATGATCCGACTCTCGTCCCTCGCGACTTACGTAAGACTTGGTGTCTCGGTTATCGTCAGTTTGCTGCTCAGCTCGTTTTATTGGGTTCGCATGATAACCGAAATGCAAATCGTGAAACATTCGCAACCGAAATATTTCGCGAACATATGGTCATATAACGAGAACTTTCTATTCTCAAGCCGAACATTTACCGATTTCTTGAACGATGGACAATCGCTCTGGTTTGGTGACCTTATTTTCGCAGCGACGATATTGATCTGCATTCCATCGATATTTGCACTACGCAAAACCGATCAATGGAAAAATTACGGCTTGCAGTTGGTCATTCCATTAGCAACAGCGGTCTTCTTTGCAACTCCGATCTCGTATTTGATATGGAATAACCTCTCGCTTTTGCAAAAGGTTCAGTTTCCCTGGCGATGGCTACATATTGCGACTTTGACTGCCGCCGTTGTTGTAGGGGCGGGGTCGGTTGCAATCGTCCGTCGCACTCGGGGTGCAAATATTGACGCGACAGCGTTTGCGCTGGCGGCGGGGATCTTGCCGTTTGTCTTTCTTTCAGCGTTTGTTGTCAGAGCTCCCCATTTCACTTCCCGTCAGGAATTCGCCGAACGAGCCAGGAGGCTTTCTGAAGCGGAAACCTTTGAAGGCTGGTGGCCTGAATGGGCAAACCGCGCAGCATTCTCCAGAAAAGAAAAGATTGATGCGTCTGGGCGAAACGCCACCCTTGACGAATGGCTTCCCACAAAACGCAGCTTTTCCGTCGATGAGGGCGCTGCAGGTCTGGTTTCGATATCGACATTTTATTATCCGCATTGGCTCGCGAGCATCGACGGCGAACCTGTTGCAACAGACGTTTCCGATGACGGTGTCATCCTTTTGCAGATCCCGAACCAGCGCGTTCACGTTGAACTCAACTTTGTCGAACCAACTCTCGTCAGAGTTTCGATTTGGGTTTCAACGATCGGCTGGTTCCTAGTGATCGGTATTTTGATCTTCCTCTACACGTGTAAAGTAAAATCGTATGGAACATATCGTTAGCGTCGAAAATCTCTCAAAAGACTACGAGACCGGCTTTTGGAAAAAGAAAAAAGTGCGGGCGTTAGACGGCCTTAGCCTTTCAGTTAGCGAAGGTCAGATCTTTGGTTTCCTTGGCGGAAACGGTGCGGGCAAGACCACCACGATCAAACTTCTGATGCGTCTTTTGTACCCGACCGAAGGTTCCGCATCGATACTTGGCCAGCCGATCGACAGCGTCTCGATGCATCGACAGATCGGATATTGTCCAGAAAATCCGTATTTCTACGACTATTTAACACCCGTCGAACTCTTCGACTACTTCGGCCGACTTTTCGATCTGGACGCGTCAAAACGAAAAGCCAAGACCGGCGAACTCTTAACCAAAGTCGGTCTCGAAGAACGCGATTGGAAAAAACAGCTTCGGAAATTCTCAAAGGGAATGCTCCAGCGTGTTGGCCTCGCGCAGTCGTTGATAAACGAACCGAGGATCGTCTTTCTAGACGAACCCATGAGCGGCCTCGACCCGATCGGCCGCCGCGAGATCCGTGAGCTCATCGCCGAACTGCCATCCAAAGGCACGGCCGTTTTCATGTCGACGCATATTCTTTCCGACGCCGAAGCACTTTGTGATGAGGTCGCGATCCTCAGCCGCGGAAAACTTGCCGCCGCGGGAAAGCTTCACGATCTTCTAGCCGAGTCGAACGACCAACCCAGATTTGAGATCGTCGTCGCGGGTGCCGATGCGGCGAAACTACGCATATCGATCCCAAATGCAACTGAGATCGAACAGCGATCCGGCGATACGCTGGTCATAGCTAATCGCGATTCGGACATCGAAGGCATTTTGCGCGCGGCCCGCGATGCCGGCGGTTCGCTGATCTCGATCAATCCGATACGCCGATCGCTCGAAGACCTTTTCGTCGCTCAAACCAAGACCGATTAGGTGGGTATCCTGATTGCCGTTACTTTCCAGCGAATATTTGCGCGATCATCGCTTTTCTTGAATCCTTCGATGCTCAGCGTTATCGGTATCGTTTCGCCGGGCCCAAGCTGCGCTTGCTGTGTCGGAACGACCAAAACCCGCTTCTCCTTTATCGGCGTATTGAACTGATCGATCACTGCGACATTCACTTCGAGCCCATCAATAAGCTTGTTTCCTTTGTTCTTCACTTTCCCAACAATGAACATCGATATCGAGCCAAAAGCATTCTGACCTTCGATCGTCTTGTCGGTGGTCGAGATAATAATATCCTTCGTGATCGCATCGAATTCAGGCGAGCCCTCCGTAAAAGCCCCTTCGAGCACTGCGGCCGCCTGCTCTTCCATGGAGGGCCGCCGTGCGGCTATGAAAATAATCCCGGCCATCGCGATCAGACCAACGACCGCGCCCAAAATATACCCTTTATAATTCGTTTTCTTCTTTTCGGTTTCGTTCAGGAATGCGTCCATATAGTTAAGGATTAGATGACATTTTCAGTAAAAAGTTTCAATAGGTTATCATTTCGGCAGACCGCTCGAAATGCCTCAACCCGTCCTAAAAGATAAACGATATATCGAAGTCGCGCTTCCCGTTCCGCTGCAAAAGCTCTTCACATATCGGCTTCCCGCAGGATTAAGCGACATCGCTCGCATCGGCTCACGTGTCGAAGTTTCATTCGGCAAACGAAATATTACAGGATATATTGCTGGGTTTCGCGGCGATATCGATCCCGCTTCCCAACTTCGCGACAGCGACATCAAGGACATAAGCCAGTTGCTTGACGAAGATCCGCTTGTCTCTGACGAAATACTCGAACTAACCCGCTGGGCGGCCGATTATTACGCAACTTCTTGGGGCGAAATGCTCAAGGCTTCTCTTCCTGCAGGCATCAGCTCGTCAAATCGCGTGCGTCCGAAACGCCGTAAGTCCGTTCGTCTTATTACCAATGTCGATCCCGGGTTGAAGCTTACGGACCAGCAGGAACGCATTATCGAACATCTCAAGAGCTCCGGTGGCGAAATGCTTTTCACCGACCTTTTGGAAAGAGCGTCGGTTGGCGCATCCCCGATCAATACTCTTGTAAAGCGCGGCGTTCTCGAGATCTCGATCCAGGAAGTGCGGCGAGATCCGTTGTCAAAGAGCCGCAATGAAGTCGTCGATGCCATCAAACTTACCGAGCCGCAAACCGCGGCGTTGGCCGAGATCGTCGAAGCAGGGAAAACCGGTGAATATTCCGCTTTCCTACTTCACGGCGTTACGGGCAGCGGCAAGACCGAAGTTTACATGCGAGCAATGCAGGCCGCTTTGTTTAATGGAAGATCCTCGATAATGCTCGTTCCGGAGATCGCATTAACGCCGGTTTTCTCAAAACGGCTTCTCGCGGTTTTTGGCGACGAGGTGGCGATCCTCCATTCCAACCTTTCCACGGGCGAACGCTATGACGAATGGCGCCGCATTCGCAATGGCGAGGCCCGCGTTGTGATCGGAACGCGTTCCGCAGTTTTTGCACCGCTCGGCGATCTCGGCCTCCTCATCGTCGACGAAGAACACGATACTTCGTACAGGCAGAACGAAATGCCCTACTATCATGGCCGCGATGTCGCGGTGATGCGAGCCCGTAAAGCTAGCGCAGTCATCGTGCTCGGCTCGGCAACGCCATCGCTAGAAACATTCGATAACGCGCATTCGGGAAAATATCACTACCTGCGGCTTCCGGACCGAATCGGCGACCGGCCGATGGCGAAAGCCGAGTTGATCGACATGCGCGACGTCTTCAAACGGACCGGCAAAGACGTCGTCCTTTCGCCTCAGCTTCTTAAAGCGATTCAAGAAACTCACGCTAAAGGCGAGCAGTCGATGGTGTTGCTGAACCGGCGCGGCTTTTCGACGTTCGTTCTTTGTCGATCGTGCGGTGAAAGCCTTCGATGCAAAAACTGCGACATTACGCTGACATATCACCGCCGAGACGGTCACCTCATTTGCCACTACTGCAACTATTCTGTCCAAACTCCGTCGGCATGTCCGTTTTGCGAAAGCGAATTCCTGTACTTCGTCGGTCAGGGCACCGAACAGGTCGAGGAGGTTTTACGCAAACATTTTCCCAGCCTGAAGATCGCACGCGTTGACCGCGACTCGATGAAGCGAAAAGGCGATCTTGCGAAAACGCTCAATGCATTCGACCGTGGCGAGATCGACCTGCTTTTGGGCACGCAAATGATCGCTAAAGGCCACGATTTTCATAACGTCACGCTGGTGGGCGTTGTTTCTGTCGATACCGGCCTCGGCTTGCCTGACTTTCGTGCCGCGGAGCGAACGTTTCAGCTGTTAACGCAGGTTGCGGGGCGTGCCGGCAGGGGCAGTTTGCCGGGATCGGTGCTGATCCAAACTTATTACCCGGAGCATTACGCCTTACGTCATGCCGTGAATCAGGATTTCGACGGCTTTTACACCGAAGAGATGAAGTATCGCCATCGACTCGGCTATCCGCCGTATTTTGTGCTCGCGTCGTTCATGCTCGTGCATCGTGACCTGGAATACGCGTTGAAAAATGCCCGCATTCTTCGTGATTCGCTCGATCGTGCCAATGGCGACAAGGTTTCGCGTATCCTCGGCCCGGCGCAGGCATCTATCTCGCGGATAAAGAACCAATATCGTCAGCAGATCATCATCAAATGCGAAAATCGACGCGCCCTTAGGACAATGATCGATACGGCGCTTGCTGAAGCCGAGGCTCGAGGTTGCGACCGCCGAATAATCCAGGTCGAGATCGATCCGGTGAACCTTATGTGACGTTCTCGACTGGACCGCAGGCGTGTCGCCGAGCCTTAGTGAGAAGCACGAAATATCGGACGGCGCAGCTATGGCCAAATCACCCTGGAAGTACAAAGCGATGAACGGCCGTGAACCGGTCTAGTTTACGGCTTTCGAACTAAACTCAGTATGTCGAAGCTTGACCTGCGAATAGATCTCCTGCAGCGAGATCTTGCAATTGATCGAATCGAGCGAAATGACGTCGTCGCGCTCGTTATATATCTTATAGAGCCATTGTTTCGGGTTCTGCTTTGAGTAGTGCTCGATGCGCATCTCGTCTTCCCGGATCATCATGCACTCCTTGATGCTGCTCATAGCAAGAAAACTTTCAAGCTTCGTGGTTTTTGCCGAGGCATGCATATCGTTTGATGTAACCTCGACAATAACGGTGGGATTGAGCAAAAGGTCGAGGCGATTGTCTGTAAAGCCTGGTTCGCCGTTGACAATGGCAACGTCCGGGTAACAAATCGAATTGTTTTCAAGTTTAACGCGAATATTCGCAATATAGATCTCGCATTTATGGCCATGAAGACGGCTGCCGATACCGATAGCCACATTCGAGACAATAAGGTTATGCCATCGATTTGAACCCGAGCGGCCGATGACCTTTCCGTTAACAAACTCGTTCTTCGCGCCGCTTTGACGTTCCGAAGCAAGATAATCGTCGACTGTAGATTTCTTAAATGTTTGACCGGGGACAACTTCGTTCATTTTTCCGATGCTCCTTGTGCGTATTTTGGCTGGACACGGGAGAGTGGACAACAAACGGGGCTGGAAACTTTGCTGGGGAAATTTTGTTTGCTAAAACTAGTGTTGCATATCACACGCATTATTTTCAAGGTCATTCTTTATGAAGCTTTCCGAACTGGCGGAACAGACGAATTCAACCATTGGATCGGGCTCGCCGGAACTTGAGATCACAGGCGGTGCGGGACTGGATATTGCCGCGCCCGGCGATATAACATTTCTCGCAAACCCTAAATACACTCCGCGGATCAAAGAAACCAAAGCGTCCGCAATATTCCTGAATGAAAAGGACACGATCAAAAGGTCTGATCTCGCTGTGCTTCGCACAAAAGATCCGTATCTTGCGTATACGCGAACTTTACGGTTGTTTCACCCGAAGCCGGAATTTGAAGCAGACGTCCATCCCAGCGCAGCTCTCGCTGATTCGGCAGACGTCGCTCTCAATGTCGACATTCGGGCGAACGTCGTTATAGGTGCAAGAACAAAGATCGCTTCCGGCGTCCGGATCATGCCGAACGTGACGATATATGAAGACGTCCAGATCGGCGAGAATACACTGATCCATTCCGGCGTTTCTATAAGAGAAAATACCCAGGTCGGTAAAAACTGCATCATTTATAACAACGCGACGATCGGCTGCGACGGTTTCGGATATGCGAAGGATGAAGACCGACATTGGCTGAAAATCCCGCAGGTCGGCAGGGTCGTGATCGAGGACGACGTCGAGATCGGGGCGAACACCGTGATCGACCGTGCATCTGTCGGTGAAACCCGTATCAAGCGGGGCGCAAAGATCGACAATCTTGTGCAGATCGGCCACTCTTGCACCATAGACGAGGACGCCTTGATCTGCGCCCAAACAGGGCTGGCAGGAAGCTCGGTCATCGGTAAACGAGTCGTTCTGGCCGGACAAGTCGGGATCGCTGGTCACTTGAAGATTGGCGACGACGCGGTCGTAACGGCGAAATCGGCAACGAGCCACGACGTCGAGTCGGGTAAGGTAATATCGGGCATTCCCGGTTTCGATAACCGCGAGTGGCTACGCTCTACGTCTGCCTTTAGGCGTTTGGGCGAGTTTGCAAAACGGCTACGCGAGTTGGAAAAGCGTGTTCTCGGTAGAGAGGAAAAATAATGGAAAAACGCGAGAAGATCATCCTCGGGCTCGCCGCTATGTTTACCGCAGCATCCGGCGTCCTGCACTTTGCCGGAGCCAACCCTGTAGTCAGTTTCGTAGTAACCGCTGGAGCTCTCGCGCTGCTTGCAGTTATGGTCGGCGACGCGACCGAGCAGCTCGGCAGCCGCCTTGGTCCCGGGGCTACGGGCGTTTTGCAGTCCGCGCTTGGCAATCTGCCCGAGTTGTTCGTTTGTATTTTTGCATTGCGGGCCGGCCTCGACCATGTCGTTCAGGCGGCGTTGATCGGCTCGATACTTGGAAATTCGGTTTTAGTTCTTGGCCTCGCGCTTCTACTGGGAGGCCTCAAGAACGGCACGCAGAGATTTAACTCCGAACCGCCGAAAATGATCGTGGCGTTAATGCTGCTTGCTTCTGCAGTGCTGGTCGTTCCGACACTTGCAAAAGAACTGCATACACCGGCGGAAAGCCATATCCTCTCGCTCGATATTTTCCTGGCAATAATCTTGATAATTCTTCTTGCCGCAAATATTTATTTTTCGGTCAAGGGCGATCCGTCGGTCGTGCTGCACGACGAGGAATCGAGCCATGCTGAGTGGCAAATGGGCCTGACAGTAGCCGTTTTGACAGGGACAGCGGTGGGCGCCGCATTCGTCTCGGACTGGTTCGTCGAAGCGCTTCAGCCCGCGATGGCGACGCTCGGGATCTCAGAGACGTTCGCAGGGCTTGTGGTAGTTGCCGTTGCCGGCAATGCGATCGAGAATCTGGTCGGCGTTCAACTCGCATGGAAAAACCAGGCCGATTACGCGGTAAGCGTCATTCTGAATAGTTCCCTACAGATCGCGCTTGGTTTGTTTCCGATCCTCGTTTTGCTTTCGTATATACTCGGCGGCGCTATTTTAACCTTCGTACTTACGCCGATGCTTGTCGCCGTACTCTTATTGGCCGTTATCGTAAGTGCATTTATCATTTACGACGGCGAGTCCATCTGGTTAGAAGGACTCGCGCTAATCGGCCTTTACTGCATCATCGCATCTGCTTTCTGGTGGGGCTAATTCGTTGGCCTTACCAAATTGCCCGCATCCGCGTTATCGTTTTGTTGGTGAAGAAGAACGCCGGCATCTTCCTTCCGCCCTTCGTGGCCGAAATGTTGCCGTTTTGGTCAACGTTCGGAAGCGTCATAAAAACGCCGTCGCTCGCGTGTTCCTCAAGCCCTGCTGCGTGAGCCATTTCATGCATCAATATCATCTGCAGGACGTTCCGATGGCTCTGCCATGGTGTTGCCGGCAGATAGATCTCAGCTTCTTCGATCCCTTGATTTCCTTTCCAACGACGAGCTACGCCGTGTGTCGCGGTTGCTCCTAATTTCGGATCATCCTTTCCGGCGCCTGCGACCTTTACTATGACGTTCGCTTTGCCTTCAGTGACGATGTTGTATTTCAGTGCTTTCATGATCTTATCGTTAAAGATCGGCACCGCGGCGGTGACGAGCCCGGACCAAAGTCCGACATCGGCATCATTGCGGATCGTTAATATTTTTGTATCCCTGATCTTGGGCATCCAAGGTATATCTGGTTCAGCCATTGCTTTTTGATCTCCTGTATAAATTCAAAATCACGGCGGCAATGTGATAGTTTTATTAAAATAGCGACCGTGCGACGAAATCTTTTCCGTCAAGCAATAAGACGGATTTGGACGCCGCCGCAGGACAAGAGATAGAAATGGAAATATCGAAGATGAAAGAGGAACGGATCTCGGATGCGGGTTACAATGTCACACCCCTTTCGCAAGAAGATATCGAGCGGCTTGCAGAGGATCTGAATGATGAAGAACGCCGCATACTGCTGAACCACGGAACCGAGGCGCCATTTTGCGGAACGCTGCTTGATAACAAAATGGACGGGACTTACGCGTGCAGGCTGTGCGGCCTGCCGCTGTTTTCGTCGAAACACAAGTTCAATTCCGGCACCGGCTGGCCATCATTTTACACGCCATTCGACAAAGATCATCTGAGGGAGATCGAAGACGTCAGCTACGGAATGCGGCGCGTCGAGATACGCTGCGCGCGTTGCGGCAGCCACCAGGGACATGTTTTCCCCGACGGCCCGCCGCCAACAGGCAACCGATACTGTCTAAATTCCGCGTCGCTGGAGTTCTTTCAAGACGGCGAAGAGATCCCGCAAAAGACCGAATAAAAAGAGGACGGCATTCACGCCGTCCCTTTTGTTTTATCGATGATCGATCCCTACGGCAAAATATCGCTCGATTTGCGGTCCTTGAAGCTGTCGAACAGCTCGGTGTGGCGGCTCGTTAACGGCAGCATGCGACCCTCGATGAACAAATACTTAACGTTCGTTCTTGGGTCGAGCATATCGCCGTCTGTCACAACGACATTCGCCATCTTGCCAACCTCGATCGAACCGAGTTTATCGGCCACCCCGAGGATCTGTGCCGGATATAATGTGACAGATTTAAGAGCGTCTTCCTTCGAGAGTCCGAATGAGCTTGCAAGACCCGCGTGATACGGCAGATCGCGAACTTCCGGACCAGCTTCGCCTGTCGAGATGCAGTATTTAATCCCTGCCTGCTGCATTTTCGAAGGTGCCTCATAAAGGCTGTCGTAAGGATCGTCTTCACGAACCGGCAAAGAATAAATGTTGGTATAGATAACGGCGATGTTGTTCTTCTTAAGTTCGTCTGCCGCTTTCCATGCTTCCTGCCCGCCGACGATGATCCCTTTGACCTTCATTTCGGCAACAAATTTCGCGACCGCGCGAATATCACGCTCGCGTTCTGCGGTAAAGAAGATCACCTTTTCTCCGCGGACGTACGGCACCATCGCTTCGAACTTTAGGTCGGTCAGTACCGCCGGCAGCGTCTTGTCCTTTGCATAAGCGTCCATCGCCCGGCCATAATTCTCGGCACTTTTGAACGCCTTCCTAAGTTCGTCGATCTGCGTATCGCGGCGTTTGATCGCTTCGTTGAAATCGATCTGCAGGCCTTGGCCCCCAAAACCGCCGCCGCCGCCAAACCCGCCGAATTGGGCGATACGCGGAAAGTTGACCACCAGGCCGGCGAGCGGCTCGATGGCCATCTCAGCCTGAGTCGAACCCACAAGATTGATCAAGGTCGCCTGGCCGGAGATAAGCCCACCGGTCGGACTTGAAACGACGGTCGTTATGCCGTTAACGCGCGTCACGTTTACGTGCGCCGAGTGCGGATTAACGCCCGTGAAGGCTTTAGCGTTCGCGTTTATATTTCCGACTTCGGCGGTATCGACAGATGCGTTTAGGCCTTGTCCGATCTCCGTCAGGCCGAGATTTGTCCCGGCATCGATCATTCCTGGAAACACCGTCAGGCCCTTTCCGTCGATCTTTTCCGCGCCGCTAGGAACCGAAGCACCGGCGCCTACTGCCGCGATCTTGCCGTTCTGGATGATCACATTGCCATTCTCGATAACCGCGCCCGACACGGTGACAATGCGTGCATTGATGATCGCAAACGTGCCCGCTCGTCCGGTTTTGTTTTGTTCTGCTCCGTCATTTTGTGAGAACGCAAAATTGGCCGCAACCAGAATTGCAACGGTCAGGGGAATAAACCTTTTTTTCATATCGACCTGAAATCTAAAATCTGAACTCTGAAATCTCATCGGTTGTCCCCCCTGTCCGCCTCATCACGATCAGCGATGCGACGCTCAGCGGGGATACGCGGCGGGGTGCCGCCGGCGCCCGGAGCCTTATTCATATCAAGCTTTTCGAGCGCCTCGCGTTCCTTCGCTAGTACTTCACGATTCGCAATGTCCTTTGCGCGATCGAAATAAACATCACCTTCGATCAGCGTCATTTCGACGTGCGAATACGGGCTAAACGGATGCACATTCCAGATCAGGATATCGCCATCCTTTCCCTGCTCGATCGAACCGGTCCTTTTGTCGATCCCGAGTTGCTTCGCGGGATTGAGCGTGATCATTTTCAGCGCTTCTTCCTCGGGAACACCGCCGTACTTTTCCATTTTCGCGGCATCAAGATTAAGCCGGCGCATACGTTCGTCGGAATCCGAATTGATCGAAACCAGCACGCCATTTTTCCAAAGGATGTATCCGTTATAAGGGATCGAATCGTAAGCCTCGAGCTTATAGCTCCAGCTATCGGCGAAGATCGATGCCCCAGTCCCGCGTTTGGCGACCTCTGGAGCGATCTTGTACGCCTCAAGTGCATGTTGAAGCGTCGCGATCCGGAAACCGAATTCGTCCGCGAGCAACATCAAATTGAGGTGTTCGTCCGAGCGATAGCCGTGGCAGTGAACGAGACGTTTGCCTTCGAGGACCTCGACAAGCGGTTCAAGTTCGAGATCGCGGCGCGGCGGAACTTTAGTTTTGCCGGCTTTGAAATCGTCTAAGGACTGTTTGTAATCCTTTGCACGACGGAACGCGTCGCGGAGAACTTCCATCGTACCCATGCGGGTACGCGGGTATCGCGGCGTCTGCCCAGCCTGAGGGGTGAAATTTGAACGCTTGACGTTTTCGCCGAGTGCGAATTTGATCCCCGGCGGCGCGCCTTCGATCGGAAATTCGTCTGCCGGTCGGCCCCATTTGAATTTCACCGTCGTGCTTTGCCCGCCGATCGGGTTTGCAGAACCATGAAGCAGCAGCGCAGAAGTAACCCCGCCCGCGAGCGCGCGATAGATCGCAACGTCTTTCGGGTCGATAACGTCGCGCGTTCGCACCATCGATGTCACTGCCAGTGAACCTTCATTGATGGCGTCGAGCATCGAATGCGAGTGCGCGTCGATTATGCCGGGTGAAACATATTTACCCGTGGCGTCGATCACCTTGGCGTTAGCCGGAGCGGCAATATTTTTGCCGATCTTTGCGATCTTGCCGTTCGTGACGAGAATGTCCGTATTTTCGAGCGTACCTTTTGCCGCCGTCATAACGGTCGCATTTTTTATCAAAACATTGCCGCCGGACTGTGCTTTGGCAATAACGCCGAACGCAATGACGAGACTTGCAGTAACCGTGAGATTTAGAATTCGTTTCATACGATTATTTCCTTTCAAACCTATGGAAGCTTTGTGCCAGTGATCGGGACAGCGCCTTGCGGCGAGTCGATCGTGCCGTTCAAAATGTTTCCGGTGACCGTCGCTTTGACCGCGATATCGATGGTTGCGCCGCCAAACTCGACCGCTGCGGCGAAAGCAAATCCGTCTGGAAATGCACGTCCGTTTCGGATCTGTGTAACACCGAGTTGAGTCGTCATTGTGCCGTTGATCACATCGCCCTGCTGTGTCAAAACTAAAGTGCCTGAAACTACTTGACCGGGCACATCGATCGTAATGTTATAGGTACCGGCGACGTTCGCCACGGCCGGCATTGCAGCTGCCGGTGCCGCCGCGCCCGGATTTGCTCCGCCACCACGTTGGCCGCCTGGGCCACGGCCGCCGACGGGAGCTCGAACCGGTTCCTTCTGCTCGAAAAGTTTTCCGTCAACCACGGTATATGGTACAAATCGATCGGTCGCAAACACGTCATTTTTCACGATGGTGAGATTCGCGATCTTGCCGGTTTCTATCGATCCGAGCCTGTCGCTGACGTCAAGGATCTCGGCAGATGAAAGCGTCATCGCGCGGATAGCCGCGTCTTTCGTAAGTCCGTTCTCAACAGATTTTCCAGCATTCACGAAGAAATCATTCATGGCGGTCAAGCCGCCGGATTGAAAGGCGAATTTTACCCCGGCCTGCGAAAGCCGGGCTGCTGTCTTTGGAACCTCCGCTCGAAATCGCAATGTCGAAAGATTTTCAGGATCCGCCTCCGGGTTTGCCGCTGCGGTTCGTTTCGGAAAATTCAACGACAGCAGTACCGGCACGTTTTGCGATTTTAAACGTTCGGCGACTTTACCTGCTTCCTGACCGCCGGCGATGATCGCCTTCAGGTTGAATTCCTTCGCCAGATCGAGCGCCCGTACGATCTCGTTTTCGGTATTCGCATTGAATACGACCGGCATTTCGCGGTTAAGAAGCGGGATCAAGGCCTCAAGCGATTTGTCGTCGTCCGGCCGCTTCATTCCTTTTGGGTTTGCTGCATATGCCTTTTGCCAGTCCTCCAGCCGTCTTGCATCCAGCAGCATTTGGCGTAGAGCGGAAAACGTCCCCAACAAAGAGCCGGGATAGCCTGCAACCGTGGTGAATGAAATATGTTCTGCATATGGCTCTTTGATCAGCATCGCCGAAACACTGTCACCGGCGAGATTGATAATCGCCGAACGGCCATTGAAAATCCCCGTTCGTCCAACTGTCACCGCTGAGGTGAATCCCGCATTTCGAATCGCGTCGAATTGTGTGTCGCCGCCTCGAAGGTCGTCGACAGCGGAAACTTCCGGTCTGATGCCGAAGCCGTAATTCGAATTTGAAGGCGCCGCTTGTGCGGCCGCCTGTTGGGCCGCTTGCTGGCCGCCGCCTTGCCCACCGGGAGCTGGAGTAGTCGTCCTCGCCTGCAGACCGGCGCTCGAAAGCGCATCGATGAAACCTGGATAAACGGTCAATCCGGTCGCGTCAATGACTTGCGCGTCCGCAGGAGTTTTTGCATCGGCGCCGATTGTCAGGATCAGCCCGTCACGGACGACAACCGTTCCCTTTTCGATGACCGAGCCGGAAACCGTGACGATACGGGCGTTCGTAATGGCGAGCGATTGGCCGTTTGCCAACGCGCCAAACAAACTCATTGCCGCAAAAGCGTACAGAAAGAGCTTTAGTTTCATATCAATTTCAATTTGAATTGTTTGAACAACAAGTGATGGTTGCTTACGGTGAGAATAATCGAAAAGTTTCCAAATGCAAAGCGAATACGCATCTTTGCACCATTTGAGATAAGATTTTCTTATGGTGGCAACGGTCCTTTTTGACGGCGTGTGCAACTTTTGTAATGGCGCGGTCAATTTCGTCATTGCCCGCGATAAGGCCGGTTATTTCAAGTTTGCGCCATTGCAGTCTGAAATCGGCGAACAGTTAACGGTGAAGCATGGGATCGATCCAGCAAAAACGGATTCGATAGTATTGGTAGAGGATGACCATGCCTACGTCCACTCGACCGCCGCATTAAAGATCGCAAGGCGTCTGGACCGACCGTGGCCTATTTTTTACGCGGTCATGATAGTGCCTCGGCCGATCCGCGACGTTGCGTACAAACTGTTTGCTAAATATCGCTACAAACTTTTCGGCCGGCAGGACGCCTGCATGATCCCGACGCCGGACGTGCGAGAACGGTTTTTATGAGTTTTTCGTTGGAAACATTGGAATTCGCAAAGCTCCTCGAGCTTGTAAGCCGTAACGCGCAAACGCCGATGGGTGAGGCGCGGTTTAGCGATTTGCGGCCAAAAACCAACCGAAACGGACTCGAAACCGATCTCGCCGCGATTTCGGAAACGATCGTACTGAACCAGGAAAAGCAGGTTTCATGGTCGTTCAGTGGACTTGAGGACCCGTCAGATGCTGTTGCCATTCTTAAAATAAAGAACGCCACTCTGGAACCGACGCTACTGCTCGAGGTATCGCGGGTCTGTAGCCAGGCGTTGTTTGCGCGCGCGTCTATACAGACGGAAAAGGAAACCGCGCCGATACTTTGGCAGAAGGTCGAGAACATTCCGCCATCGCTGCTAGCCACGCTCGAAAATATCAATAAGAAATTATTGCCGAGCGGCGAGATCGACGATTCGGCATCGCCCGAACTTTCGAAGATCCGACGCGAGATCAGCAGCCAACGCGCGCGTCTGACAAAATCACTTGAGTCGATAATGCGGTCCGCCGGAGACGCGATCCAGGACGAGCTTGTAACGGTCCGCAACGACCGGTTCGTGATCCCCGTCAAAGCCGACTTTCGCGGCAAGGTTACCGGCGTTGCACACGGTTTTTCATCAAGCGGCCAGACCGTTTTCGTCGAGCCGCTGGAAGCGATCGAGGCGAACAACGAGATCCAAAATCTTAAAGGCAAAGAAGAACGCGAGGTCGCCCGAATTTTGTTCGCCTTGACCGAAGAGCTTCGCGAACAGCTTCCGGCCATCGAGGCGGCCGTCGAAGCGGTCGCGGAGCTCGATTTCATAAAGGCGAAAGTCGAATTCGCCCGCAAATTCGCCTGCGTCGTGCCGGATATTTCCGACAGCGGCACGCTCGAGCTTGAAGACGCCCGACATCCGCTCTTGTCAGAACCGCCTGCGTCAGCGGGGGGCCAGTTTGTTATCGACCGCGTCGTACCGAATTCGTTCAAACTCACATTGGAGTACTCAGTCATGATCATCTCCGGAGCCAATGCCGGAGGAAAGACGGTCGTTCTTAAAACAGCTGGATTGCTCAGCTTGATGGCGATATCCGGATTGCCGGTTCCCGCGAAAAGTGCGCGAGTTCCCTTTTATCGATCGATCCTGGCAGATATCGGCGATCATCAGTCGCTTGCTGCAAATCTTTCGACGTTCTCGTCTCACATGTCCACTATCGCCGCGATGATGCGCGAATGCGTGGCACCTTCGCTCGTTTTGCTGGACGAGGCGGGAACAGGTACCGACCCGGAGGAAGGCTCGGCTCTTGGCGTCGCGATCGTCGATCATTTCCGCCGAAATTGCGGCGCGCAAGTGATGGCGTCGACGCATTATCGCGGCCTTAAAATATATGCGGCGAATGATGAGAACGTGATCAACGCCTCCGTCGAGTTCGACGAAAAAACGCTCCAGCCGACCTATAAGTTGTTACTTGGTTTAGCCGGCGCTTCGTCTGGTATCCAGATCGCGAGCCGTTTCGGCATTTTGCCCGAAGTGATCGAATTCGCACGACAAAATCTGGACATTTCTGCTCAGGACGCCGAAGCATATTTGCTGAAACTACAGACTGAAACCAAACAGGCCGAGGACCTTCGCATCGCACTCGAAGAGGAACGAGAGGCCACAGCAATGAAATACGCCGGGCTTGAGGTCGAGGCGGTCAAAAAGGAAAAGGCCCGGCAAAAAGAGTTCGAGCAAACCCTCGCTGAAACCGTCGAATCTTTTGAACGCCAATCAAAGGCATTTATTGCGGGCCTCGAAGACAAAGCGCTCAAGAATAAACTCGACAAAGAACGATCAGCGAGAAAGGCGGAAATGAACCGGGCCCTTGTGTCCAAGGCCCAAAGTCCAATGTCCAAAGTCGGCGCATCAGCACACGGCTCCCCTCCTTACGAAGGAGGGGTGGACGCCGCCTCGGCGGACGGGGTGGTTCTCTCGATAGGTTCAAGAGTCGTCACGAGTTTCGGCACGACCGGTACGATCGAAAAGCTCGACGGCGATACCGCCGAAGTTCTCGTGGGCAACATGCGACTTCGCGAGAAAGTAGAAAACTTGCGCCCAGCACAGTCGGAAACCCGACCGATAGGGAGGGTGTCCTCCCGGAGATCGATCTCGAAACCCATCGACTCGCCCGACGTCGCCGCCGAACTTAACCTCATCGGCCAGACGACCGCCGAGGCCGAGTACGAACTCGACCGTTTTATCGACGAAGCGTACATGGCATCTCTGCAGCGCGTGCGGATCATCCACGGCTTCGGCACCGGAGCGCTCAAAAATTACGTTCATCATTTCCTGAAAAATCACGACCTCGTCGAACGCTTCGCCTTTGCCCCCGACAACCAAGGCGGCAACGGCGCTACAATTGCGGAAATCAAACTGTAGAACAGACTGTTAGTCTTCATCGACGAGCTAATAGCATGTCGTACGATATTAATGAACCTGCCCAGAATTTATTTGATCGCGATCCTGCTCCTGGCATTCGGCGTAGGGGCTCCCGGCCAGGAACCCCCGAAAGCGGTTTTGGTTGATGAGTTTGGTCGTATACCGTGTGAAGATCTGTTAGCTAGATTAGACGTTTTCGTTCAGGGGTTCGGCACTTTTCCGAACGATCAAGCGATCGTTGTCACATTCCCGGAGGATCGCGATCCGACGGCTAAAAGCCGCACGAAATTCGTGCTTAGTCGTTTTGAGTCTGCACAGATCGAAGATCGCCTAAAACTGTATCTCGGCAAGCCGAACGGCTCCCTTGAAACGCAGTTTTGGAGGCTACCACCTGGAGCAAACTTCCCAAACGCCGAAGCGACACAATGGTACGAACCGAAACTCGACCTTAGAAAGCCGTTTGTCTTTGGATACGAAGATGAAAATCAAATATGTCCGATATTTGTCCCAAGAAAGTTTGGTGAGCTGATCATGAACAATCCTGGTTCAAAAGCGCATTTTGTTCGTACGTCGCGGAGATAGAAATTCGATGGGTTGGAAGACCTTTGCCGTCCAATGGTTGGAAACGCTAGTTAGGGATGCGAAAATTCCGCGTAACCGGATAAAGGTCTTCTACGCAAAGAGCGACGAAGGATTGACGTACGGGGAATTTTGGTTTGTACCAGCTAAAAAGAAATAGTGCTTTACGACCAATATTTTATTGATGACTTGAAAGACCGGGCTGATCTGGTGCGGATCATCGAGCCGTATGCGCCGTTGAAGAAAAAGGGCGCGAACTGGATGGCGTGCTGTCCGTTTCATCAGGAAAAGACGCCTTCTTTTTCTGTGAACCCGGCGAAGGGGTTTTACAAATGCTTTGGGTGCGGAAAGGGCGGCAACGCGTTCACGTTTTTGATGGAGATGGAAGGGCTGAATTTCCCCGAGGCCGTGCAACGAGTCGCGGAAATGAACGGCGTGCCGCTGCCCGAACCGATCGATGACGGCCAATATCAGCAGAACAAGCAGCGAAAAGAAGAAAGAAAACAGCTTTCCGAACAGGTAATCGAGCTGAACAAGATCGCCCTTGAATTTTGGGAAAACGAGCTGCAGTCGAAAGATAAGAAAGCAAAAGAAGTCCGCAAATATCTTGAACAACGAGGCATTTCGGACGAGATCCAAAAGCAATTCCACATCGGCTTTTCGCCTGATTCGTGGGATGCACTTCTGAATCACTTGACAGAAAAGGGCGCGGACGAAAAGCTGATCGAGCAATCGGGCCTTGTTACGCTTAACGAAGACCGCAATTCTCTCTACGACCGTTTTCGCGGTCGGATAATGTTTCCGGTTTTGGACGTGAATGGGAACCCGGTCGCCTTTGGCGCACGCGCGATGGGCGACGACCAGCCGAAATACTTGAATTCACCCGAGACCCCAGCCTACATAAAAGGCCAGCATCTTTACGGGCTGTTCCAATCGAAGGACGCTCTTCGGCAAAAGAAGTTCGCGATCCTGGTCGAAGGCTATCTTGACCTGATCGCGTTGTATCAGTTCGGCATCACGAACGTCGCGGCGAGCCTCGGTACTGCGTTCACACCAGAGCAGTCGAAGCTCTTAAGCCGGTTCACGAAAAAGGTTGTCATCAATTACGATGGCGATGATGCTGGCATCAAAGCGGCGAAACGCGCCATCGAGCATCTTCTGCCGCAGGATTTTGAGATCAAAGTTCTCGTGCTGCCCGACGGCCAGGACCCTGACGATTTCGTGCGAGCGAATGGAACCGACGGTTACAACGAGGCTCGCGGCCGTGCGGCGACGTTTCTGAATTTCATGCTCGACGCTTCGCTAAAGGGACGAAGCCTTGCAAATCCGAAACAAAAGGCCGAGGCGATAGAAGAGGCGATGCCGATCTTGGCTGCGATCAAGAACTCGATCCAGAAACGCGAAAGCTTCGACCAGGCAATGAACTTCTATCGCGTCGAGGACGCAGGGCTCAAGCGCGAGCTTTGGCTCACGGTGAAAAACGGACATCAGTCAGAACCTGCGTTTGTGCAGAAACAAGTCCGTCGAGCCACGCAGGCGAAAATGACGGTTGCCGAGCAACACTTGCTCGAGTTAATACTTCCCGATACCGAGCTTCGCGATCAGGTTCTCGGCCTGCTCGAAGAAACCGATTACGAAACGCTGGCGACCGCGCCGATCTTTGCCGCCTTGTACGAACTCCAACAGCAAAAGCTTGAGCCGACGGTCGAGCGGCTTTTGAACCTGGTCGGCGGCGACGAGTATTTTGGCGACCTCGTGCCGCTTTTGATGATGTCCGAGCCAAAACGTAGTGCCGGCGACGTTATCGACGACGTTTTTCACGATGCCGAAAACTGCATTTTTACGCTGCGTTCGATGGCTATCCAGAACCGCCTCCACGACCTAAGCCGCGAGCTTATTGAGGCCGAACAGACCGGCGACAACGCCCGGATTTCGCATATTGTGGCCGAACACCTCGACCTTTCGAAAATGCACCATTCGCTCCTTAATAAAATCGCCCAAACCTGATATACTTTCTCGTTTAAATGCAAGACGCTCAAAGGGAACAATTCATAGCTGCAAAACGTTACTAGTATTATCGAGAACAACGGTTTGGGATGGATATTTCATCCAAACCGTTTGCTAATTTATGCCTGATTACGACGAAAAAGAAGACCTGATGGACCGACTTTTGGCCTTGGGTAAACGCAAGAAATTCCTAAGCTTAGACGAATTACACCGCGAAATACCGGAAAACATGATGTCGCCTGACGACCTTGAGGATGTGCTCGAACGTCTTGAGGGTGCCAACATCCCGGTTGCGGAAAACGACGCCGCTCTGCTTGAGCGTGCGGAGACCACGATCGTGCTCGACGACGAAGAGGCGGAGCCGGCCGATGAAGAAGACCTGGACCTAGACCTTTCTGCCGGTGCGCTCGACAAATCAAATGACCCTGTGCGGCTTTATCTTCGCGAAATGGGCGTTGTGCCGCTGTTGACCCGTGAGGGCGAGGTCTCGATCGCAAAACGCATCGAGCGTGGCCAGATCAAAACACATAAAGCGATATCGCGTTCACCGATCGCCATCGAAAGGCTTCTTCGCTTGGGCGAAGAGCTCGAAGAAGGCATGGTCAGCATCCGCGAGACCGTGCAGTTTTCCGAGCAGGCCGAAATCTCGCTGGAAGAGGACAAGGCCGAAGAATATATGCGATGGACGCTCGAGGGCATCGGGAATATTCGGCAAAACTATACCGCGATGCTCAAGACGTGGGCCGCACTGAAAAAAGAAGAGATCGCAGCAAAGGATAAGAAACGTCCAAAGAAACTGTTGAGGTTAAGACGTGACACTGCCAGGCAGCGGTTGGAGATCGCCCATGAGATCAAAAACCTGAACCTGACGGAGCGTTCTAACCAACGCCTGATCGCCGCGATCCGAAAGATCGACGACGAGATCGCAAAGACGGACCGCTCGGTCAAGCGTTTGAATGATAAGATCACCAAAAAAGGTGCAGGGCCCGAGCGGCGTGAGTTGCAGGGGAAACTTCGCGAACAAAAGGCGATACTTGCCGATATCGAAGAACGCTATCACCTGCCGACCATCGAAGTTCGACGCTGTTATAAGACGATCAGCATTGGCGAATTCGAAACGAACAAGGCGAAACGCGAACTGGTCGAGGCAAACCTTCGACTTGTAGTCTCGATCGCGAAAAAGTACACAAACCGCGGTTTGCAGTTCCTCGACCTGATCCAGGAAGGCAATATTGGTTTGATGAAGGCGGTAGATAAGTTCGAATGGCGTCGAGGATATAAATTCTCGACCTACGCAACGTGGTGGATCCGGCAGGCGATCACGCGTGCCATCGCCGACCAGGCAAGGACGATCCGTATTCCGGTGCACATGATCGAAACGATCAACAAGCTCATCCGCACTTCGCGTTTGCTGGTGCAGGAACTTGGCCGCGAGCCATCGAGCGAAGAGATCGCAAAGCGGATGGACATTCCGGTTTCGAAAGTGCGAAAGGTTTTGAAGATCGCGCAGGAACCCATATCGCTGGAAACGCCGATCGGCGAAGAGGAAGATTCGCATCTCGGCGATTTCATCGAGGATCGCTCGATCCTGAATCCTGCCGAATCGGTGACTTTCTCAAATCTGCGTGAGATCACCGATGAAGTGCTCGCTACTCTTACTCCTCGTGAAGAAAAGGTGATCAAAATGCGTTTCGGGCTTGGCAATACGGGCTCGGAACACACGCTTGAAGAGGTTGGCCAGCATTTTGCCGTTACGCGTGAACGTATTCGCCAGATCGAGGCGAAGGCTCTTAGAAAGCTGCGTCATCCGTCGCGTTCGCGGCGTCTGAAAGCGTTCCTCGAAGGTAAGCAGTAAATTCGAAAACATTGGATTGGATGGGCGGTTGCCGGATCTCGGCGGCCGCCTTTTTCTTTACTACCCACATGGGCGATTGCGGGCGGGCGATTCGGGTGTAGAATGCTTCTGCATTCTTTTGATGCGCCCAAAAACAATAAATTCCGGGATTCGGCGAGTCGTTCTTACGCTTTGTACTTTGGCGACCCTGTTGCTCTGCGCGCTCGCGGTTTTTGCGGAGCGTTTGCCCGTAAGACTTTATACTTCCGCCGATGGCCTGGGGAGCGGATTTGTCGACTACCTGTATCGCGACTCGCGCGGATTCATGTGGTTTTGTACGCGCGACGGGCTTTCCCGGTTCGATGGCGCGAAATTTGTTACATACCGCATTGGCGATGTCGATTCGCCGCCGGGGATCGAGAATATCTTCGAGTCGCGGGACGGCACATATTGGGTCAATGCTACGACCGGCGTTTATCATTTCGACCCGCAGGCATTAGCTGAGCCGCACGGCGATTCGCCATATCTTAATGCCGAACGGGTAACCGAGTGGCGCGGCCAGATCGTAGAAGACCGTAACGGTGACATGTATATCGGTTCCGCCGGTTTGTTTAAGAAAGTTATCCGCGACGGCAAGATCGACTTTGAAAAAGTAGAACTCGGGCTGCCGGAAAATCCGCATTTGACCTTTGTCGTATTTGATATGGCGGAGACCAATGACGATTGCCTTTGGCTGAACACGAGTTGGGGAATCATTCGCCGGCTTCCTGACGAGCGAGTCGTATTTTATCCGCATGACAAATACATAACCGGCGGCGCGACTGCAATGCTTGCCGATAAGAGCGGACGCATCTGGATCTCACGCGGTGCGAACCTTGCGATCATGAGGCCCGAACCGGTTAGCGCATTCGCGGGGCCGGAAAGGTTGATCGTCCGCGACTTTGCGCCGTCTGCCAAGATCGACGTGGTTCCCGGTTCCGAGATCGCATTCCCGAAAAAGACCGGCGAGATCTTTGAATATGTCGATCCTGATTCCATCAATAAATGGCCGTCGAAAAGACTCTTGCAAACCTCGGACGGCGACATTTGGATGACGGGAGAAAACACGCTCTTTCAGTTCAGCGAAAATTCCGTGCATCGTTTTACGGATGCCGAGGGTCTGCCGAGCGTGATGGCACGATTGGAGGAAGATGCCGCCGGCAATCTTTGGATCGGCGGGCATACGTCGCTTGCGCGGATCAACCGCAGCGGTTTTGTTACTTATGGCAAGGAAGACGGGCTGCCAACTTCGAGATTCTTTGCGATCAACGAAGCCGACGACGGCATGATGTACTTCGCGCAGCTGGACTACAACTGGACGTCGTTTGACGGCAAGAAATTTCAAACGGCCAGGCCGCAGATGAGCCGCGACGAATCATATCTTTGGACTTCGCGTTTCGGCTTCCTTTCGCGTTCGGGCGACCTCTGGATGTTGACGAACAAGGGCCTTTACCGTTTTCCGAACGGGCGTGACATTGCCAGCCTCAAGGACCGAGTAGCCGCAGCTGTATATGGTAAAGATCAGGGCTTCAAATCAAATGCGATCTTCCAGATATACGAGGACAAAAGCGGCGACTTATGGGTTTCGACGCGAGGCACAGCTTCGGAAGATTTTGGGCTTGCACGGCTGAAAAAGGGCGAAGATAAGTTCACACTTTTTACGTCGGCAGACGGCTTTCCCGACGCAAGATCGGCGACGTCGTTTGCAGAAGATGCATTCGGCAATTTGTGGATCGGCTTTTACGAGGGCGGAATGGTGCGATTCGACGGCACGAAATTCCAAGAGCTCACAAAAGAAGATGGCTATCCGACCAGCGGAAACGTTGCGGACCTTCTGATCGATCGAAAAGGCCGGCTTTGGATCGGTTCGTCGATCGAAGGTCTGTTTGAGGTTGATGATCCAAGCGCCGCAAAGCCAGCGGTCAAGAAAGTGAAATTCGACCTCGGGACAGTCAGCAACAATATCCGAACTCTTACGGAAGACCGATTCGGGCGACTTTACCTTGGCACCGCGCGCGGCATCGATCGGTACACACCGGACACCGGTTTTGTAAAGCATTATTCCGTTTCCGACGGACTAGCATCGGATTTCGTGGTCGATTCCCATTGCGATAAGAACGGCGATCTTTGGTTTGCGACCAACGACGGCATCTCACGTCTAACGCCTTTGCCGGACGAACGATCTTCACCGCCCAAGGTCCTTATTGGCGGACTGCGCATATCCGGGACGCCGCAGGCCGTGGCAAACATCGGAAGCGTCGCTATCGACCGGGGCGAGCTCGACTACACCGACAATAATTTTCAAATCGAATATCTTGGCCTGGATTTTCGGGCCGGCGAATCTCTTCGTTATCAGTACAAACTTGAAGGTGCGGACCAGGATTGGACTGCACCGACCGAAGCGACGACCGTGACTTTCGCTAATCTAAAGCCGGAGTCGTATAAATTCATTGTGCGAGCCGTGAATTCCGAAGGTGCGGTGAGTGATGTCCCTGCGACCGTAACATTTAAGATCGTGCCGCCGATCTGGCAGCGAACATGGTTCCTTTTGCTGACAGCACTCGCGGTTGCGGGCATCACTGCGTTCGTATTCCAATATCGAACTGCAAGCCTGCGCGAGATCAATGTAGCGCTTCGTGAGGCGAAGATCGCTGAGCAAAAGCTCAGAAGGTCGCGTGAGGAGCGGCTCGCCGAGCTGGAGGGCGTTCGGGCCCGCATTGCGACCGACCTGCATGATGACATCGGCGCGAGCCTAACGCAGATCGCTATTTTGAGCGAGGTCGCCCAAGCGAAAGTGCGAGGCAACGGTGCTTCCGAGCCGCTTGAAAAGATCACGGACGTTTCGAACGAACTCGTCGGCACAATGAGCGACATCGTCTGGTCGATCAATCCCGAGAAAGACCATTTTAGTGATCTGGTCCAGCGTATGCGGCGGTTTGCGGCCGATGTTCTTACTGCGAAAGGGCTGGAGTTTCGTTTCCTTGCACCCGAAAATGAAGGCGACACTGTGGTAACTTCTAACATCCGACGTGAGGTCTTTCTGATCTTTAAGGAAACGGTGAACAATATCGTCAAGCATGCGCGAGCGACGAGGGTCAGGATCGAGCTTGCTGTCGACAACAACGAAGTCGCCTTCCGGATTTCAGACAACGGCATCGGTTTCGACCCAGAGAATCCGCGGCCGTCCAGTGGCGGCCACGGTATCGGCGGAATGCGAAAACGGGTCGAGCAGCTTGGCGGCAGGCTCTTGATCATTTCCGAAGAAGGTACCGGTACGACGGTTTCACTTTCGCTCCCGCTAGTTGAAGGCTCGACTGTTTGAATCGGCTACCCAAACGGGTGGTTTTTGATCGCCGTCGGCAAGATATGATTGCGATATCGAGCAAAGGGCGGTCTTACCAATGTATGAAGTAGTTGATCCTCACAGGTCCTCCGAAATGGAACGTCCGGAAACAAACGGCGATATAAAAACTGCGATCGTGGAAGACATGCGCGATATCCGCGAAGGCCTGTCTACGCTGATCAATTTTACGGAGGGCTTCACATTGACCGGAAATTACCGGTCGATGGAGGACGCCATCCCGAAGATAAAGGGCAATGTTCCGGACGTTTTGTTGAGCGACATTGGCCTGCCTGGTATGGACGGTATCGAAGGCATTCGCATTCTGAAAGAGCTGTATCCGTCGATGACCGTTTTGATGATCACGGTTTACGACGACGACGAACGCATATTCGACGCCATTTGTGCCGGCGCAACCGGATATCTGCTAAAACGAACGTCGCCGGCGAAGTTGCTCGAGAATATCCGGGAAGCGGTTTCGGGCGGTGCTCCTATGTCGCCGGAAGTCGCTTCGCGCGTGATAAAGCTGTTCCGCGAGGTTCGGCCGCCCGAAAAGGTCGACTACGACCTGACTCCGCACGAAACGCGTTTACTTAAGTTGCTTGTCGAGGGGCATAATTACACGACCGCTGCAGCCGAGCTCCGCGTCAGTTACAACACCATCAAATTCCACATGCGGCATATCTACGAAAAGCTTCAGGTTCATTCCAAGAGCGAAGCCGTCGCAAAAGCGCTTCAAAACCGCATCGTTTAATTCTTTCGAAAAGAATTCACGAGCCTAACCATATGGGTGGTTTGCGAGAGTGCGCCCGGCGATAGACTCTCCACGTCGTCGAAACAACGATCCGCATTTCGACAGGCTAGAAATAAATAACTATTAATTCTTGGAGGCGCTGATGGCTAGGATATTCCCATTGAAGGTGAAGGTTGATTCATACAAATCGAATTATTCATGCAGGTTCGGAGCACCACGAAATGATGGCCGAAAGCACGGCGGCGTAGATCTGGCAGCAAACGTCGGAGCGGACGTATTTGCGGTCGGTGATGGTGTCGTCGTCGAAGCTGCCGGCGGTTTTGATAAATACGGAACGTCCGTCATTGTACCGCCGATGAAACGCGTCGGCGATTTCGTCGAAATGGGCGAACTGATCGCGAAAGTGGGTAAGCAGCCGGGAGGAACGCAGCTTCACTTGGAAATGTACGATGGAACCGAGTCGGGCCAATTCCTTCAGCCGGGCAATCTGCCGTACAAACGCCGCGGCAACATCGTCGACCCGACGCCGTTCATGGATTCATGGCAGCCAAAATAGAACGAACTCGCACTCCCACCCGCATTCAACGCCATCCACGCGGGTGGCGTATTTCTTCTTAGGCGGGTGAAAAATGCTCGCAAGCTCGTACTTAAGCTCTATGAACGAGCAGATCATCTCGAGGAGTTTGGTTCGCAATGAAAAAGACCTTTTCTATCTATACATTTATTTTCGCGCTTTCAGCGTTTGCTGCTTCGGCATTCGGCGGCGACGGACAATTGGATCCCACGTTCGGCACGGCGGGTAAAGCGACGCTGGGATTTACAAATTTGGGATTCGATGCAGCCACGTCGATCGCAATTCAGTCGGACGGAAAGATCGTTGCGGCAGGCTTCGGTAACGAACCCGACAATTTCTATCAAGTACTCGCTGTTGCTCGGTTCAAGCCGGATGGCGGTCCCGATCCTACGTTTGGTAGCAACGGCCGCGTTCTTTTAGTTGATGTCTTTAGTTTTTATTCAACAAAGGTTGATGTGGCTATCCAAGCCGACGGAAAGATAGTATTGGTCGGCGGCGTCGGACCGTTTGGGCAAAACCCGGATTTCGGCGTCATCAGACTTCAGTCGAATGGAGATCTGGACGGATCGTTCGGTTCCGGGGGCAAAGCAACATTCGACTTCTTCGGCTTTGCGGACCATGCATCCTCGGTCGTTATTCAAGGTAACGGGATGATCGTCGTGGGCGGTTCAGTGACCCAGACAACGGGCGATATCGATTTCGCCCTTCTTCGAATCGATCAAGCCGGTAATCCAGATGTTTCGTTTGGAACACTCGGTAAAGTGACGCTCGACTTTTTCTCGTACACCGATAATTTAAATTCGCTTTCGATTCAAACGGATGGCAAGTTCGTTGCCGCCGGAACGGCTTGGAGCATAAACACGGAATCGGATTTCGCAGTTGCTCGATTCACAGCAACAGGAGCACCCGATCCGACATTTGGAAACGGCGGCAAAGCAACGATCAGCTTTTTCGGTCACGATGAAGGTACCGGCAGCGCCATCCAAGCGGACGGTAAGATCGTGGTCGTCGGCGGAGCAGGAGCGGATTCAGTTCTGACGTCGGACTTTGGCGTCGCACGATTAAATGCCAACGGCCAGCCTGACGCAGGCTTCGGCAACGGGGGCAAAACAACGACTGATTTCTTTTCGGCACTGGATTATGCAAATGATGTTGTGATCCAGGCCGACGGAAAGATCGTTGTTGCGGGATGGATAAACCCAGACATATCGGACGTGGAACGATACGTCGATTTCGGGCTCGCTCGATATGATATGGGAGGCATTCTCGATCCGTCATTTGGCAGTGGTGGACTTATAAATACCGACTTTGGATCGGTCGATCATGCGGAAGCCGTTGCGATCGATGCGAACTGCAAAATAGTGGCAGCGGGTTACACCTGGCCGCTTGAAACCGGTGACGGCGATTTTGCCTTGGCGCGTTACAGCAACGGCGGGTGCGTCGAGCCGCCCGGACCGAAGAGCTGCCCGCGCGGGCAGGGGTATTGGAAGAATCATCCAGAGCAGTGGCCCGTGAACACGCTGATGCTTGGAAGCAGGCAATATACGAAGGCAGAACTGCTTGCTCTATTGAAGACATCAACCAAAGGCAATGCGAGCGTTATCGTCGGTTATCAATTGATCGCGGCTAAGTTGAATATTGCAAACGGTTCAGAGGCGGGTCCGGCGCAAAGCTATATCTTACAGGCCGATGCAATTCTGGCTGGATACAACGGAGCATTACCATATTCGATAACATCTTCGTCATCGGTTGGTCATTCATTGACCGATATCGCGACGATCCTGGACGATTACAATAACGGCAAGCTAACTCCGGCCTGCTCTGAGTAGGCAATGCAATTTAGTTGCTGAAAAGAAAACGGAAGGCTTTTCCGCAACATTTAGCGGCGAACGGCGTGTGTGATTCCTATCGCCGTTCGTCCGCAAATTTTTTTGCGTCCTCAACATTAGAAAGCTTGTTGTCGAGCTGCAGTTCGTACGCTTCATCGAGGATCTTTTTGAATTGAGGTCCAGGCTCGAATCCAAGTTCGATCAGATGTCTCCCCATCAATATCGGCTCAGGAGCTTTTTTTTCTACCTGCAGCGCACGCACTTTTTCAATGAACCATTCCTGTGCTGTCGAGTCGAACCACTTCTCTTTCGGCAGCCAACCGGGATTCCGCCCCAACGAATCTGCTTTGGCGACCCGATATAAAAGATCGGGTTCCACTTTGCGCGCAAGCCGCCGAAAAGCCCCGTCGCCGACCGGCGTTTTGGCTTTAAACCATTC
>QHXS01000014.1 GCA_003223975.1 Acidobacteriota bacterium | reverse complement strand
ATGCTAGTTCGGAATCCGCCGATCCGCCGCCGCGCATAGCAGCTGCCTCGATCATCTGAAGGCGCGACTCTGCCTCGATCAACATTTCCTTTGCGTCGTTATTGATACCGGCGAGCTTCTGAATATCTTGCTTGATCTGCTGCTGGAATTCCGGACGTCTTTGTGAATTTAGAGCATTTAATCTCGCCTGGCGTTTTTGTGTTGCGTTCAACTCTTTCCGGGAAGATTTTACTATTCTCGATGCGGTCAGGCGCGAGGCCAAAGTTTCACGGTATGCATCTGCAAGCAGCAGATCTTGCGCTGTGATATTTCGCAAAGCGCGCTTTTCTGCGGGCCGCAATTCGCGCATGAACCATTCGATCTCCTCAGCCTTGATGCCGTCTGCCGCCATTCGCTCGCGCGTTACGTCCTTCCACTTCGAATAGCGATAGCCGAAAACGCCGGACATCACCAGACTCGCAAAAAAGGCTATCAGCGTGATCACAACGCCGAGGAATAACATGGTCGCGGCGACCGGCGGCGAACCCGCTAACAATAGGACCGAAACGAGAGTTAGGATTGCAGGAACTCCGGTGAGAACAGGCGTCGTCGCCCATGCGGCGATCTTCAGATTGCGGCCGCGTGCCATTTCTCTTGGAGAAATATCGTATTTTGAGATCGGCTCGCTCATTGCTCGTCGCACTAACTTTACAAACTGCGCAAACTTAATTCAAACTTACCGCATCAGATAGAGAACAAAAGGCTTTACAGGTATCATCCACGACGCGCCGAAGTTCGCTACGAATATAATGAGAGATCATTTTAGAATTCTACCGATCGTTTTGGCGATATTCGTCTGCGCGTTTTCGAGCTTTGTGACAGCTCAGACTGATCCGGATAAACAAAGGGTTCGTACTGTCTCGATTCCGATCTCGATATTTACAAAAGCCGAACTCGAGCAGGGCCAAACGGAGGAACTGCTTCAGATCGACCGGCTGATCGTGAAGGAAAACGGTCAGGATGAGACGATCCTTTCGATCCGCAGCCGCTCGGATGTACCAATGTCGCTCGCAATCCTGATCCAGGACGATCTATCGTCTGACTTTAACTTGCAGCTCAAAGATATCAAGCGGTTTGTCGAAAGCTTGCCGCGCGGTACGCGTGTGATGGTGGCATATCTTCGCGGCGGAGCTCTCGATATACGACAGAAATTTACAGATGATCTGGCGCGAGCGGCCCAATCGTTTCGGATCGTTTCCTCGGATGCATCGTCCGCCCCCCGTTCCCCTTACGACGGTGTTATCGATACGCTAAAACGGTTTGACGCGTTGCCAACGGGACGTCGTGCGATAATGTTGATCTCCGACGGTTTGGATCTTACGAACGGTGCTCTTGGCTCTTCGCCGAGCCAAAATACGACAATTCGATCCGCGATCCAGAACGCCCAGAAACGGAGCGTCGCCATCTTCTCGATCTTTGCGAATACAACTACCGATTACGGCAACTCGATCGCCCCCGTCAATGGACAAGGTGCGCTGCAGGCGATCTCCGACGAAACCGGCGGACGGGCGTTCATTCAGGGAACGCGCACCCCGATCAATTTTGAACCGATACTGAAACAGTTAAATCTATTGATCGGCCGACAATTTCTTCTTTCGTACCTTTCGCCGAATATGAAGCGAGGTTATTACAAGGTGGAAGTGACGAGCACGAATCCCGAGGTCAAGATCGAACACCCGAAGGGCTACTATTATCGCTGATGATTAATTAACCCGGAACCGGCAAATCGGGCAGATCGCAACGTTTTCCTTCATCAGCAGTCCAACCCAAAAGAAGATAAGAGTAAAGACGAGTAAAAGCGAAAAGGTGATCCACCCGGCCGGCGAAATGCGCCTTTCGATAAGCGGAAGATAATTGGTACCGCAGTGCGGGCACCTGTATCGGCCCGACATGTCCTGGGGCCCATTGTAAGCCATGATCCCAGGCGTGTAGATCTGCCGCGGCATGATCTGTTGGTTCGGCGTCATTACATGGTCAGCAGTTTGCGCCACGCGCGCCTCGTTCTGTGTTTGAAATTCGTCGGTCTTCCAAGCGTAAGGCCGCGGCTGCCGGTATTCCTGCTGCACCGCTTGCCCGACAACGATCCGTGCCCCGCAAAACCTGCAGAACTGGCTCTCAGGTGAATTTCCTTTTCCGCAATTTTGGCAGAGCACCATAAACGCTACATCTTTCAAACGAATATTACTTCACAAAGTTTGGTAAGAAAAGCTAGAAACGAATTCGTTCGCCGGACTTTATGGCAGAATAAACGGCTTCGACAAGCTCGACAGACTTGAAACCATCGTCAGCTGTCACGGTGGGTTCGGTTCCATTAATTATCGAATCTATGAATGCGCGGTCTTCCTGGAAGTATCCCCATTTCTCTTCCTTTTCGATCATCTGAAATGAAACTGTTTCGAAATTTGGGTCGGTTCCGCGTGAATCATGAAGACGTTCCATTTCTTCGGTCATGATCGTACGGTGATGGCAAAACGTTTCGATCCTCTCGAACGGAAAATGCCAACTTGCGTCGGACGACGACGCAAATGTGCAGTGAAAGCCGTTTCTGAACTTGAAAATGACCGAAAATTCGTCAAGCTCGGGATATTCATGCTGTGAACCGTAGGCTGTTAACTCTTCGATCTCGCCAAATTGGAACCGCACCATGTCGAAAAGATGGATCGTCGTTTCGTATAGAAACCCCCCGGTGACATTTACATCGCCCGTCCATTCGGGGTTTAGCAATTCTCCGCGATTCATTTTGATGTGAGCGGAATGTGCCTTGTCACTTTTAAGCAATTCCCTTAGCTTCTGATAGACCGGCGCGAATCGGCGGTTGAATCCAACTTGAAAAACGCCTTTTCCGGCGTTCGCAGCGTCCCTAAGCTCTTTCGCATGATCTGCGCCGATCGTAAACGGCTTTTCACAAAAGACATGCTTCCCTTCGGCGACCGCGTGCAGTGCGATCTCTTTGTGGGTTTTATTCGGAGCGCATACCAAGACTGCATCGCAGTTTTCCATCAACTCGTCCCGGGATGTACATGCCTTTGCTCCAAGGCTCTTGGCCGCAGTCTCGGTGCGCGCGGGAATAATATCGAACACTGCCGAGATCTCGGTCCGTTCGTCGCGCGAGTAAATTTTTCCGTGGACATTACCGATGTATCCAGTGCCGACAATGCCGAGCCGTACTTTGTTCATTTACCAAGTGCCGCCTGCGGCGTATTTTCCAAGTCCGAGGACTTTCTCTGTGGCGTCCTTTGCTCTTTTGGCAACCTCGAAAGGATCTTGTTCCCAGTATTCGGGGCGAAAGATCTCGACGCTGACCGGCCCGTCGTAGCCGATCGCATCCAGGCAGTGTTTCATCTTGCCAATCGGCAAAATCCCCAGCCCGGGATAAAGCCGTTTCGAGTCATTTAGCTCTTCTTTCGGGAGGTCCTCTGCGTCGTTTATATGAAAAATAAAAAGCTTTTTCGGATCGAGTTTTTCAAGAGCCTCAAATGTCGAGCCTCCCGCATAAAAATGATAGGTATCGATCACGTTCCCGACGCTTTCGCGGTCCACAAGATCGACGATCTTACTGCCGAGATCGAGCGTCTGCACAGAGTTTCCGGCCTCGCCTAAGAATTCAAAACCGATCTTGATGCCGAAAGGCTCTGCGATATCGGCAAGCTCGTTCAAAACATGAACTGATTCCTCGACCGTCTCCTCGTCCGTTTTCGGGCCCTGACGCAATGCGCCGGGAACCGACAGCACATAGGGACATCCGATCGCTGCCGAGACCTCGCTCAATTTCGCGCATTCCCGCTTGATCGCCGCACGGTCTTCATCCGAACGCCACGTTATATGCTCGAGCGTGTTTATCGACAAAACTCCGATCCCGGCTTCGGCAAGTAATGCGTTTAGATCTTCGACCGAATGATCTTCCAAATAGTCGTAAAGTTTATTCGACCTCAGCTCAACGAGATCGTAACCGGCTGCTGCGGCTGCACGAATGTCGGTTTCGAGGTCGGCGGTCATCGTGGTCGCGCCGTTAAATGCGATCTTCATATGTCGTTTCAAGCGAACAAATGCAAGTTTATCACGCAAAATCATGGCCCGCATTCGCGCGGGCGGCAAACGACAAAGCAACTAAGAAAATTGCGGCGGCTTCTAAGTTTCGGTTATTCTGTAACCAGCACACCTCTGCTTTCCTTCGTTTTATGAGCCACGTTTTTGCATTTTCGATCATTTTGTTCGCGGCGACCATCCCGGCATTCTGCCAGAAATCCGACACAGCCCTTCGACGCGTGCAGGAACAGGACGTGTTCAGCCGCGGAGGCGGAGACATTCCGACGCTCTCGCCGGCCGAGCATCTCGCACGTGCGGAAACATATTCGTCGAACCGTTTATTTCCCGAGGCGCGGGCACATTGGATGAAACTGCTTGAGGTTTATCCGAACGATGCGGGTGTGCCCAAGGCACTATTTGGCATTGCCCGTTCATTCATGTGGGAGCGGCAATACGCGAAGGCAGTCGAATGGTTCGGCAGACTCACGAAAGATCATCTCGATACGAAAGACGGCCGCGAGGGCCTTGCGTTCTTGGGCGCGTCGTACGTCCGATTGGGAAAAAACCTTGAAGCGGCGAAAGCTTATGAGCAATACGTTTCATTGTTTCCTCAGGGCGAGCGCGTCGACTCGGCACACCTCAATATCATCGACGCCTACCGCGAGGCAGGAAAATACGATGAAGCCGCATCGTGGATTCAGAAAGCCGTCGCAACTTTCGCCGATACACCGACCGAGATAAATGCCTTGCAAGCTGGGCTTCGGATGGAGATATTTCGCGAAAGATGGCAACAGGCAGTTTCCGCGGCAGACTCAGTGCTTTCGAAGAATTCGTTTAGGGCTTCGATGACTTCTGCAGATGAAGTGAAATACCTCAAGGCCCTTGCACTTGAAAAGGCAGGCAAAAAACAGCTTGCGATGGACGTGTACGGCAGCATTGGAAATAGTTATCTTTCCTACTATGGCGGGCTTGCTTCCGAGCGGCTCGCGAAGGGCCGAGCGAAATTTCACATGCCCGAAACACCCACGTCAAAACAGATCGCCGATTCGCCGGTAATGTTTCGTGCCGAGTTGCTCCGTGAAGCAGGCAAGCGAAAGATCGACCCGCGTTTTTTACTGGCTATAATGAAACAGGAAAGCGTTTTCAAGCCCGGTGCAAAATCGCCCGCAGGGGCTCGCGGCTTGTTACAGCTCGTATTCGATACAGCTATTAAATACAAGGACGCCGCCGGTTATCCAAACCTGCAGCCCGACGATCTCTACGCCCCCGCCGTTAACATTGCCATTGGTGCCGAATACGTTGCCGCCCTTCGCGATGAATTCGGTGGGCTTTATGAGGGCATTGCCGCAAGCTACAACGGCGGCGAAGATAATGCGTTACGCTGGCTGAACCGCAGCAAACCAAAAGATCCCGGGATCTTTGTGGCCGAGATCGGGTTCGCCGAATCTAAGAATTACGTTTTCAAGGTAATGGGAAATTACCGTTTGTATCAGGCGTTGTATAACGAAGATCTTACGAGGAAGTAATTTTCACTTCGAATCACGAAGATATTCGATCACGTAAATCGTGTCGCCGATGGGCATCGAAATGATCGAATAAGGAGCTTTCCTTTCAGCTCGGAAATAAACGAGCCCTTTCACTTTTCCATTCGGCAAAACGAATTTCGCCGTAAGCGCATTTTTTCTAATTAACTCCTGCTGCTCAAGAGTAAGAGCTGAACGTGCTTCCGCTCGTTTTGCGATAGCGGGATCGTCGTCGCTCGCCGTTGTTGAACGCCCGCGATCACCGATAGTGTCCGGCAGTAAGTGAATGGTTTCAATATAACTGTCGAGTGAGTTAGTTTTGGCTGCCTGATTCGTCATTCCGCGAACCAGGTCGCGTGACGGGATCGAATACTCAGCAAACATTGGCGGCTTCCCATTCTGAAGCTCGGCGGCCGACCTATAATGTGCCGCGGCCCAGTTATCGGAGTCAAAATTCAGCGCATCGGAGGCAGAATTCCCGATCGAAACGCTCAAAACGATGTTTCGGTTGTCGGCGGAAAGTACGATCGCAAGCACCAGCCCGTCACGCTCGATCACGCTGACCTGGCCGTGTTTAGTCTCAACTGATGAACATTTAACCTTTTCCGATGCGAGGTCAACGCCACGGTTGAAACCGCAGTGGTCCGAGGGACTCCAAATTATTACTTTGGGTGCATCCTGGCCGGCGGCCGCGAATTGCAGTAATAGAAGGGCGATTACGAGGAATGTTTCTCTCATTCAGGCTCGTGTTCGATCAATTGAAAGGCTTAGACAACACGCCAATCATAGGTCAAACGGCCCAAATGTCAATCAATAAACTGGACAAACGTTCATTGTCGTGAATTTCTTATTATTCTTCCCAGTCGCCCTGTCCCTCGCGTTCGACGTGGTAGCCGGCGTCTTCGAGATATTTATTGACCTCGCGGCCGTGGCGTTCGTCTCGTACTTCGAGGATCATTTCGATTCCGGTGTAACCCAGCGGCGCCAACCAGATCGCACGTTGATGATTTACTTCGATCACGTTAGCACCGGATTCAGCAACCCGATCCAAGAGCGTCGCCAGCGAACCAGGTCGATCAAGCACGAGCAGTTTGAAAACAACATAACGGCCTTGGCGCACCATTACCTGTTCAAGCACGCGCGCAAGCAGATTCCCATCAATATTTCCGCCGGCTAGCACGGCACACACGACATCGTTGCCGGCAACCTTAACCTTCTTTGATAGCAAGGCTGCGACTCCGGCCGCTCCCGCGCCCTCAACCACGATGTGGGCGTTTTGCACGCAATGATAAACCCCTGCTGCAAACTCTTCTTCGGTAACGGTTACTACCTCATCAACAAGATCGCGAATGATCGGCAAGGTAACTTCGCCCGGCCGTTTGACGGCGATGCCGTCCGCGATCGTCGGTTTGAATGGCGATTCAACAGGATGCCCTGCTTCAAGTGACGGCAAGACGGACGAAACATTTTCAGCCTGCACGCCGATCACGCGGACACCAGTTAACAGGCTTTTGATCGCGATAGCGATGCCTGAGATCATCCCACCGCCGCCAATACCGACCAGTACGGTTTTCACGTCTGGCAGCGCGTCCGCGATCTCGAGCCCCATCGTTCCCTGCCCGGCGATCACGCGTTCGTCGTCGAAGGCATGAACGTATATGTAACCGTGTTTTTTCGCAAGTTCGCGTGAGTAGTCTACGGCCTCGTCAAAAGTCTTTCCGTGAAGGATAGCTTCGGCGCCAAAAGAACGAGTGGAAACAACCTTTGTGAGCGGTGCGAATTCAGGCAATACGATCGTCGCTTTGATGTTGTGAAGCTTTGCTGCCAGAGCGACGGCCTGCGCGTGGTTTCCAGCCGAACCCGTGACGACACCGCGACTTTTCTCGTCGTCCGAAAGCTGCGAGATCGTGTTGTATGCGCCGCGCAGCTTGAACGAACCCGCACGCTGCAGGCATTCGGCCTTAAGGTACGCTTTCGCACCGATCGTTGCGGACAGCCGTTCGTCGACGATGATCGGCGTCGGGTTGATCACCCCTTTCAGACGCGCGGCCGCGTCCCGAATTTCGTTAAGGCTGACGGTCATAATTGTTGGAATTATAGGGCAAAGACGCCGTTTCGAACAGCGGCGATATATCTTCTAAATTCCACTGCAATCGGTTATATTACATCTACAGTCGACATCCGGAGGAGAAAATGGAAATTGGCATCGGCCTGATATTCTTAATGTTCATCGGCATCGCGCTGCTTACCGTCGCGTGGAAAACGATAAAGATCGTGCCGCAGTCCAGCGTGCTGCTTATCGAGCGCCTGGGACGTTTCAACCGTTCTGCCGCGAGCGGCCTGAACATCATCGTTCCGTTTTTCGAATCGCCGCGGGCCGTTTACTGGACGAATGCGCGCCCGGGCATGACGTTCATCGACCTTCGCGAGCAGTTTATCGATCTGCCGCCGCAGTCGGTCATATCGCGCGATAACGTGATGATGGGCGTCGACTCGGTCGTGTACTGGCAGATCACCGATCCGGTAAAAGCGACTTACGAGGTTAACGACCTTGTCGGCTCGATCGTGCAGCTTACTTTTACGGGAATGCGTTCCGTCATAGGTAAGCTCGACCTCGACCACACCCTTTCATCGCGCGATCAGATCAACAACGAACTCCGAATGATCCTGGACGAAGCCACCGACAAATGGGGCGTCAAAGTGACACGCGTCGATATCAAGAACATCACGCCGCCGGAAGATGTCCGAATCACGATGGAAAAGCAGATGACGGCCGAGCGGAACCGCCGTGCTTTGATACTTACCGCCGAGGGCGACAAACAGGCCGCGATAACGCGAGCAGAAGGCGAAAAGCAGGCGGCGATCACGCGTTCGGAAGGCGGCAAACAGTCAGCTATCCTCGATGCAGAAGGGGCTGCACAGGCCCGGCTTACGGCAGCAAGCGCCGAGGCACAGGCAATCAATCAGATATCGCAGATCGTAGGCGACGCTGGCCGAACGACGCAGTACCTGATCACGTCGCGATACATTGATTCGCTTCGAGATATGACGCGGACGCAGAATGCTAAGGTGATCTTCATGCCGACCGAAACCTCGGCAATGCTCTCAAGCATCGGCGCGATCAAAGAGGTATTTTCGGAAACCGGCGAGAAAGCGGACGAAAAGGAACAGCTACAAAAGCCGCCGCGCACACCGCGTGAATTGAATCAGTAGATGTTGTTTACCCTAAAACTTATTGGATTTGTCTTCGTTCTTGCTGCGGCGGCGATTGCCGGTGCCGCCTATCGCTACGGCTTCATCTTTAACCCGTCACCAACCGAGCCGCCAAAGGAAAGATCTATGTACGAATTCACAATGAAAGATATTGACGGCAAAGACGTCAAGCTCGACGCCTATAAAGGCAAGGTCGCGATGATCGTCAATGTCGCGAGCAAGTGCGGCCTGACGCCGCAATACGAAGGCCTCGAAGCACTTTACGAAAAGTATAAAGACAAAGGATTCGTCATCCTCGGCTTCCCCGCCAACAATTTTATGGGTCAGGAACCCGGAACCGAAAAAGAGATCAAGGAATTCTGCTCGTTGAAATACAACGTGACCTTTCCCATGTTTTCCAAGATCTCGGTCAAAGGCACCGATCAGCACCCGTTCTACACGTACCTGACAAACAAACAATCGAATCCCGGGTTCGATGGCGATGTCACTTGGAATTTCGAAAAATTTCTCGCCGACAAAAACGGCAAGATCATCGCCCGTTTTTCGCCAAAGACAACGCCAGAAGATCCGGAAATCACGAAAACAATCGAATCCGCTCTGGCTCAATGATCCGGTGCTAACCGGGCCTATCGACCATCACCTAGCGGAAACGCCTCCATTTTCGAATAGACCGAGCCGGACGGCAAAAGCGTGCTTTCGTAGATCATAAGCTCGCTGACATCAAATCCGACAGGTTCAAAATGCGATAACCGGTGCTTTTCGATCAGAGTCTTCGCTTTTTTCGCGTCTTTTATTCGGGCGATCGTAATATGCGGATTAAATGGCCGCTTTTCTTCACTATCGAGTTTTGAGTTCAACGGCGCAAACGAATCGCTGTGGCCCGCGACGATCTCAGTTCCCAGCCACAAAACGCTCGGCCCGCGGCGTTTCACAAAGGCCCCGGTGCCGGTAACTGCAATTCTAAAGGGTTCAATACTTGCAGCTGCTATATTAACGCGTTGCTTGAACTTCCCAAGCTCGTTTTCATCCAGAGAACCGGCGAATTTCACCGTAATATGCAGCTTTTCCGGCTTTTCCCATCGAACCGGGGCGCCAGTGAATTCGCCCCGCAGCATATCTACATACTTTCCGATCGCCGTTCGCGCTTCGTCCGAAATATCTATCGCAGCGAATACCCGTTTCATCTGGCTTATTTTATTACCCCGGTTTGGTAAACTGCTAAATCGATGAAAAAGGTTTTCATAGCACTTGGGATCGTCGTTTTTTGCCTTATCGCACTGACCGGCGTCGGGGCGTATTGGCTCGACCGCTCGTTGAACGCACCGAAAGAGCACGATAAGGCCGAAACGTACATCGTCATAGAGAAAGGCTCGACACCGTCACAGATCATAACGAAATTGACCACAGAAGGCATTTTGGAGAGCTCGACACCGACTCTCGTGTATTTGAAGACGTTCGGAAATCCTGAGGGCTTAAAGGCCGGCGACTACAAGTTCCCTTCACCCATCTCCCCGATACAGGCACTGGGGATCCTTGCAAAAGGCCAGGAACGCGTGATGCGGATCGTCATCCCCGAGGGCTTTACCAGGTTCGACATCGCCAAACGGCTTGCCGAATGGAACGTAAACCGGCCCGAGGCGAACTCGATGCCGCCCGTCGACGTCGAACAGAAGCGAATTCTGGGCCTGATGGACGATACATCACTCATCAAGGACATCGCACCGGAGGCAAAGAATCTCGAAGGTTATATGTATCCCAGCACCTATGATCTCGATCCGAGTTCCACGCCCGAGAAGATCATCGCGACGATGGTCGTCCAGTTTCGGAAAGTTTGGAAACCGGAATGGACCGCAAAAGCCAAAACGATGAACCGCACGCCGCATGAGATCGTAACGATCGCTTCGCTGATCGAGACCGAAACCGGCGTGCCTACAGAACGGCCGATTGTGGCAGGCGTCATCTATAATCGGCTTTCAAAAGGCATTCCGCTCGGTATCGATCAAACGGCCGTCTACATCGCCAAAATGGAAAATCGCTGGGACGGCACCATCAACCGCAGCGACCTCGATTCGACATCGCCTTACAACACGCGAAAATACGCGGGGATTCCTCCCGGCCCGATCTCGTCGGTGTCGGAAAGCTCGATCGAAGCCGCCCTGAACCCTGCAACGTCGGACTATGTCTATTACGTCCGCAACGTCCAGTTGAACGACGGCTCGCACTGGTTCTACTCGTCAGCCGCCGAATTCGAACGCGGCAAGGCGGAATATCAACGCTGGTTGGAAAAAGAACGGGAAGAAAAGAGAGCGAACGACGCGATTAGTAATTCAAATCAATAGGGAATTATTTTTGCGATTATGCCCAGATCACGTCACCGAGGGATCAAACCGAAGCGAAAAAGGAACCTGATTGAAAAGGACGAGGCACCGAAGAAGAGTCATAATCGGATTCGAATTCGAAAGCACAAATTCCTAACGCTTAAAAAAGAAAAAGACTTCATCACCTTGGTTAAGATGGGGCGAGTTCTTAACGCTATTGCTTTCGGCATCCAGTGTATGGAGGATCACCAGTCTAAAAGTACTCCGGACGATATCAGGCAGTACCATCGTGCCTTCTTTATCACCGGCGGCTATCTCTACGAAGGTCTGCAGCTTGTCGGGAGCATTCAAAGTAAGTATGTACTCGAGCCTACGTTTGCCTATTTAAACAAATTACTTGGCGACGAATTCAAAAAAGAAAGAGTAATCCTAAAAGAAATGAGGCATTCCGTATCTTTCCATTTAGATTCAGATGATAAAACGACGGGCGAAACATTGGTTGCTCTTGATTTGCCGCATTACGATTTTTCCTCTGGCGTTTCGCGACAACTTCGGCACTTCTACTTCGATTTCGGCGATACGATCGACTACAACTATCTAATCGATAAATTAAAGAAGAACCGAAGCGAAGAGGAAGTTCGTGAAGAGCTTGTATTCACGGTAAAAAACATGATGACAGAGTTTTCGCGTGCAGGAATTGGCTTCTTTGCTGGATTACTCGAGCGACTTAAGTTTCATGAATCGGTAGATCGAGTTTCTGAAGTATAGACCATGATCAAACTCCTCGCCCTTGATCTTGACGGCACGCTGCTCGATTCGACCGGATCCATACCGGCGCAAAACCGCGATGCTGTAAGAGCCGCAGAAGCAGCTGGAGTTTTGGTTACGATCGCTACAGGCCGAAGATTTCGCGATGCTCGGCCACTTGGCTTGGAGCTTGAACTGAATGCTCCACTTGTCACACATAACGGAGCGCTTTTGAAATACGCTGATTCGCTTAAGACG